>NZ_MUBA01000085.1 GCF_002154575.1 Streptomyces bobili | reverse complement strand
CCCCAGGTGCGGGACCATGCCGACGTCCGGGCCGCCCTCGCCGAGCTGCAGGCGGGCCTGCGGGCCGCGGGGCTGCTTCGGGCCTTCCCGCCCCACCGCACCCGGACCGCCCGCCGGGCGCTGGACGCCCTGTCCGCCGAGCACCCCCTGCCCACGAGCCGCAAGGGCCTGCCGGAGTCCGACGCGTTGATGGCGGTGGCCCTGTACGGGGAGCCGGCCCTGCATGTCCTCGTGCCCCGGTTCGCCCTGCGGGCGGGACTGATCACGCGGGCCGAGGTGACCGAGGGCAAGGGCTTCCACTCACGTTCCCCACGAGGCGGGGGCACGGGCGGAACGGCGTACTCGTGCGGGGGCGGCGGAGGCGGCTCGGACTGAGCGGCACGCCGAAGGGGCGGCCCGTCCTCCGGGCGGGCCGCCCCTTGGCCACGTCTTCCGGCGGGTCAGGCCTTCAGCGTCCTGACCGCCGTCGGCGCGTGCCACTCCTGCGTCGCGATCTCCTCGAACTCCACGACGTCGCCGATGTCGTTGGTGCCGCTCATGGAGATGTTGGTGACGCGCTCCAGGATCGCCTCGACGACGACCGGGACCCGGAACTCGGCGGCGAGCTTCTTGGCCTGCTCGAGGGCCGCGCCCAACTCGTTCGGGTCGGTGACCCGGATCGCCTTGCAGCCGAGGCCCTCGGCGACCTTGACGTGGTCGACGCCGTAGACGCCCAGCTCGGGCGAGTTGATGTTCTCGAACTCCAGCTTGACCTCGAAGTCCATGTCGAACCCGCGCTGCGCCTGGCGGATCAGGCCCAGATAGGAGTTGTTGACCAGGACATGGACGTACGGGATCTTGTGCTGCGCGCCGACCGCCAGTTCCTCGATCATGAACTGGAAGTCGTAGTCCCCGGAGAGGGCGACGACGGACGCCTCCGGGTCGGCCTTGGCGACGCCGAGCGCGGCCGGGATGGTCCAGCCGAGCGGTCCGGCCTGGCCGCAGTTGATCCAGTGGCGCGGCCGGTAGACGTGCAGCATCTGGGCACCGGCGATCTGCGACAGGCCGATGGTGCTGACGTAACGCGTTTCCGGGCCGAAGGCCTTGTTCATCTCCTCGTAGACACGCTGCGGCTTGATCGGGATGTCGTCGAAGTGCGTACGGCGCTGGAGCGTGGCCTTCCTCTCCTGCGCGGCCCCCGCCCACGCGGAACGGTCGGGCAGCGCGCCGGCCGCCTTCACTTCCCGTGCCACCTCGACGAACAGTTCCAGGGCGGCCCTGGCGTCGGAGGCGATGCCGAAGTCCGGCGCGAAGATCCTGCCGATCTGGGTGGGCTCGACGTCGACGTGGACGAACGTCCGTCCGGCCGTGTAGACGTCCAGTTTTCCGGTGTGCCGGTTGGCCCACCGGTTGCCGATACCGAGGACGAAGTCGGACTCCAGGAACGTCGCGTTGCCGTAGCGGTGCGAGGTCTGCAGGCCCACCATGCCGGCGTTCAGCTCGTGGTCGTCGGGCAGCGCACCCCAGCCCATCAGGGTGGGAACGACCGGGACACCGGTCAACTCAGCGAACTCGACCAGGAGTTCGCAGGCGTCGGCGTTGATGACGCCGCCGCCCGCGACGATCAGCGGGCGCTCGGAGGCGTTGAGCATCCCGATCGCCTTCTCGACCTGCGCGCGGGTCGCGGCCGGCTTGTAGACGGGCAGCGGCTCGTAGGTGTCCGGGTCGAACTCGATCTCGGTGAGCTGCACATCGATCGGCAGGTCGATGAGCACGGGGCCCGGACGGCCGGAGCGCATGAGGTGAAACGCCTGCTGAAAAACTCCGGGGACCTGCGCGGCCTCCAGGACGGTGACCGCCATCTTGGTGACCGGCTTGGCGATCGAGGCGATGTCGACGGCCTGGAAGTCCTCCTTGTGGATCACGGCGGTCGGGGCCTGGCCCGTGATGCACAGGATCGGGATCGAGTCGCCGATCGCGGAGTACAGGCCGGTGATCATGTCGGTGCCGGCCGGACCCGAGGTGCCGATGCAGACGCCGATGTTGCCCGGCCGGGTCCGGGTGTAGCCCTCGGCCATATGAGAGGCGCCCTCCACGTGCCGGGCCAGCGTGTGGGCGATGCCACCGGAGGCCTTGAGGGCCGCGTAGAAGGGGTTGATCGCCGCGCCGGGCACACCGAACGCGGCGGTGACGCCCTCACGCCTGAGGATCTCAACTGCCGCGCGGGCAGCGGTCATTCGTGCCATCGAGTACTCCTGCTTCGACTGCTTCAGCTGCTTGAGCTGTCGGATGCGTACTCCCGTCGCGCCCCGCCGTGAGCACTTCGACACCGTCTCCGCTACATAATTCCGTATTGCGGAAACTGTTTTCTACTATCTGGAAGTAATCTAAAGGGGTGGGAGAACACCGTCAAGAGACGGACAAGCGGGGGTCACCTGGAGGACGATGGGCGCCATGCCCGAGAGCGTGCCGGTGCGCTGCCCGGCCTGCCGGCGCGAGCGCCTCTACACCGCCCCCCGCTACCCCTGCGCGTGCGGCGCCCCGGTCGAGCCCCGCCTCGACCTCCACGCGGCCCCGACAGCCGTCGCACACCGGACGTGGGAGGAGGAGTGGATCACCGTCCACTGCCGCTCCTGCGGCCGCCACGGCCAATGGCCCCGCCCGGAACTGGGCTGCGCCTGCGGAGCCGTACTGCGCCTCCCGCTGACCGACCCGGCGGAAGGGCCGGCGGACGGGGCGACAGACGAGGGCGGTGGGGAGACCGGAGACCGGACCGGGCCTCCGACCGACGCCCCCGAAGGGGGCCCCGCAGACACCGGGCAGCCCACCGACACTCCCCCGCCCTCTCCTCCGCTCTCCCGGCCACCCTTCCGCCCCATCGCCATCCGCACCGCCCGTGACGCCGTCACGGCGACCGCGCTGTATCTGCGGTGGCTCGGGCATCAGGACATCCGGCGGGCCGACCAGCGGCCCACCTCGGGCATCGGGCTCGCCGCGCGGGGGCTGCTGGCACATGTCGATCCGAGCGTGCACCCGGCCTCGCTGCGGGACGTGGAGTGCCTGTGGCTGACGGCGATGACGGCCTCGGCGGACTGCGTGTACTTCTCCCTCGCCGGTTACACCGCCGATGCCCGCGCCCGCGCCGACTCTCTCGCGGTCCCCCTGTTCGTCCTGGACCTCACGGGCACACCCCAGCCCGTGAACGCGGCGGCCGAGGGGCTCGACGCCCCGGGCGCCTGAGCCGGCCGCCGCGCCGGCGGTACGTCCGGGTCCGGGGCTACCCGGCGTACTTCTTCCGCAGTTCCACCTTGCGCACCTTGCCCGAGACCGTCATCGGGAAGGCGTCCAGCACCTGGAGCCGACTCGGGATCTTGTAGTGCGCCAGCCTGCCCTCGCAGTAGGCGCGCACCTCCTCCAGCGTCGGCGGCGCGGCGTCGTCGTGCGGGATCACGCAGGCCAGGACCTCCTCGCCGTACTTCTCGTGCGGTACGCCGACGACCTGGACGTCCCTGATCGCCGGGTGGCCGTAGAGGAACTCCTCGATCTCGCGCGGGTAGATGTTCTCGCCGCCGCGGATGATCATGTCCTTGATGCGGCCGACGATCTCGACGTAACCGTCCTCCCGCATGTGCGCCAGGTCGCCGGTGTGCATCCAGCGGCCGGGGTCGATGGCCTCGGCGGTCTTCTCGGCCTCGTTCCAGTAGCCGAGCATCACGCTGTATCCGCGGGTGCACAGCTCCCCGGCGGTGCCGCGCGGCTGGGTCACTCCGGTGACCGGGTCGACGACCTTGACCTCGATGTGCGGCAGCACGCGGCCGACCGTGCCGGTGCGGTGCTCCAGGTCGTCGTCGCGGCGGGTCTGCAGGGAGACCGGGGACGTCTCGGTCATGCCGTAGCAGATGGAGACCTCCGCCATGTGCATCTCGGCGACCACCCGTTTCATCACCTCGACCGGGCAGGGCGAGCCCGCCATGATGCCGGTGCGCAGCGACGAGAGGTCGTAGCTCCCGAAGTCGGGCAGGTTCAGCTCCGAGATGAACATGGTCGGGACGCCGTACAGCGAGGTGCACCGCTCCGACTGGACGGCGTCCAGGGTCGCCTTCGGGTCGAAGGACGGCGCCGGGATCACCATGCAGGCGCCGTGCGAGGTCGCCGCGAGGTTTCCCATCACCATGCCGAAACAGTGGTAGAACGGCACCGGGATACAGACCCGGTCCTGCTCGCTGTAGGCGACCAGCTCCCCGACGAAGTAGCCGTTGTTGAGGATGTTGTGGTGGGAGAGGGTCGCCCCCTTGGGGAAGCCCGTGGTGCCCGAGGTGTACTGGATGTTGATGGGGTCGTCGCAGGACAACTCGCCTGCCCTGGCGGACAGTTCCCCGGCACCGACCGCGGACGCGCGGCCCAGGAGGGCCTCCCAGCCCTCATCGCCGAAGAACACCGCCTCCCTCAACTGCGGGCATCTGCCCCGCACTTGCTCGATCATCGCCCGGTAGTCGCTGGTCTTGTGGCTGACGGAGGCGAACAGCAGGGAGACGCCGGCCTGGTTGAGGACGTACTCGACCTCGTGCGTGCGGTACGCCGGGTTGATGTTGACCATGATGGCGCCGATGCGGGCGGTGGCGTACTGGACGAGCACCCACTCGGGGCAGTTGACCGCCCAGATGCCCACCCGGTCGCCCTTGCCGACCCCGCTCGCCAGCAGCGCGCACGCCAGCCGGTCGACGTCCGCCGCGAACCCGGCGTAGGTCCAGCGCCGGCCGGAGGGCACGTCGACGAGTGCCTCGCGCTCCGGCCAGGCGGCGACGGCCCGGTCCAGGCTGGCGCCGATCGTGTCGCCGAGCAGCGCCGTGGTGCTCGTGCCGTGGCTGTACGAGGGTTCGGTCACCGGAAGTCCTCCTCGCGGTACTCGTCCGCCGACCCCGCGGCCGTCGCCTCGCGCAGTTCGATGCGCCGGATCTTGCCGGAGACGGTCTTGGGCAGCGGCGCGAACTCCAGGCGCCGGATGCGCTTGTAGGGCGCCAGGGTCTCCCGTGAGTGCTCGAACAGCGCCTTCGCGGTGCCGGGACCGGGCTCCCAGCCCTCGGCCAGGACCACGTACGCCTTGGGCACGGCGAGCCGCAGCTCGTCCGGGGCGGGGACGACGGCCGCTTCGGCGACCGCCTCGTGCTCCAGCAGCGCGCTCTCCAGCTCGAAGGGGCTGATCTTGTAGTCGGAGGCCTTGAAGACGTCGTCGCTGCGCCCGACGTAGGTGAGGTAACCGTTCTCGTCGCGTTGCCCGATGTCGCCGGTGCGGTAGTAGCCGCCCGCCATCGACTCCGCGGTGCGGTCCGGATCGCCGTGGTAACCGGTCATCAGGCCGACCGGCCGGGCCGACAGATCGAGCGCGACCTCACCCTCCGTGGCGCCGGGCGCGCCGGACACCGGGTCGAGCAGTTCGACGCGGTAGCCGGGGCTCGGGCGGCCCATCGAGCCGGACTTCAGCGGCTGGCCGGGGCTGTTGGCGATCTGCACGGCCGTCTCCGTCTGGCCGAAGCCGTCCCGGACGGTCACGCCCCAGGCCCGCCGGACCTGCTCGATGACCTCGGGGTTGAGCGGCTCCCCCGCGGCCACCGCCTCGCGCGGCGGGGTGCGCAACTGGGTGAGGTCGGCCTGGATGAGCATGCGCCACACGGTCGGCGGGGCGCAGAACGTCGTCACGCCCGCGCGGTCCATCTCCGCCATCAGCCGGGCCGCGTCGAACCGCGTGTAGTTGTGGATGAAGACGGTTGCCTCCGCGTTCCACGGGGCGAAAAGGTTCGACCAGGCGTGCTTGGCCCAGCCGGGTGAGGAGATGTTCAGGTGCACGTCACCTGGCCGCAGGCCGATCCAGTACATCGTCGCCAGGTGCCCGATCGGGTACGACACGTGCGTGTGCTCGACGAGCTTGGGGCGGGCCGTCGTACCGGAGGTGAAGTACAGCATCAGCGGGTCGTCGGCGAGGGTCGGCCCGTCGGGCAGGAACTCGGCGGAGGCGGCGTAGGCGTCCTCGTAGCGCTGCCAGCCCTCGGTCACGCCGCCGACGCACAGACGCGTGTAGCCGCCGGGGACGTCGTCGAACTTGCCGGTGTCCTCGGCGCGCGCCACGACATGGCGGACCCGGCCGCGCTCGACGCGGTCGCGCAGGTCGGCCGGGCCGAGCAGCGGGGTCGCCGGGATGACGACCGCGCGCAGCTTGATGGCGGCGAGGGCCGTCTCCCACAGTTCGGCCTGGTTGCCGAGCATGACGAGGATCCGGTCCTCGGCACCGACCCCGCGCTCGCGCAGCAGGTTGGCGACCCGGTCGGACCGCTCCGACAGCTCGGCGAAGGTGAGGCGGACCTCGGAGCCGTCCTCCTCCACGATGTGCAGTGCGACGCGGTCGTTGCCGTCCGCGATGACGTCGAACCAGTCGAGGGCCCAGTTGAAGTGCGCGGGCCGGGGCCAGTCGAAACCGTCGTAAGCGCTCTTGTAGTCCTCTCGGTGTGCCAGCAGGAAGTCCCGTGCCCTGCGGAACTGCTCCGTCGCCGTCGTCATCTGTCCTCCTGGTTGCCGGACCATTGCCGGGCGGCTCTCTGCCATCGTGTAATCCGTGATGCGGGTCTCACCACCCCCGAACGGGGGTCACCGCGGCGATGGGGCCGCGAAGAAGGGCGGGCAGGTGACAGCAGCGGACACGGCCGGGGCGATGGAGATGCGCGGTGCGCTGGCGCGGCTGCGGCGGGCGACGGGGCTGCCGGTCGCCTTCGGCGGTCTCGTCGAGCCGGGGCGCCGGCGGATGCGCATCAGCGAACTGAACGGCGCGGCCACACCGGCGCTGCGCGGCCTCGCGGTGACCTCGGGCAACGGTCTCGGCGGGAAAGCGGTGGCACTGGCCCGGCCGTGCGCGGTGACCGACTACTCCCTCTCCCGGCAGATCAGCCACGAGTACGACACCGCGGTCGCCGCGGAAGGCCTGCGCTCGGTCCTCGCGATCCCCGTCGTGGTACGCCGCGGGGTGCGCGGCGTCCTGTACGGCGCCCTCCGCACGGCCCAGCCGCTGGGCGACCGCACGCTGAACGCGGCCGTCGACGTGGCGCGGGACATCGAGCAGACGCTGGCCGTCGAGGACGAGGCCCGGGGCCTGCTGGCGGCGGCCCGCCCGGAGCCGCGGACCGGGGCTGCGGCCGGATCGGGGGCCGGGTCGGGGGCCGGCTGGGAGCAGGTGCGGGAAGCCCACGCGGCCCTGCGCGCCCTCGCCCCACGCATCGCCGACCCGCTGCTGCGCGCGGAGCTGCTCCAGGCCTGCGGGCTGCTCACGCGGGGCACGCCGCCGCCGGCCGTCGCCCTGGCACCCCGTGAGCTGGACGTGCTGGCGTGCGTGGCGGCGGGCGCGACCAACGCGGCGGCGGCCGAGCGGCTGGGACTGCGCCCGGAGACGGTCAAGGGATACCTCGGATCGGCGATGCGGAAGCTGGGCGCCCACACCCGGGGGGAGGCGGTGGTCGCGGCCCGGAGGGCGGGATTGCTGCCGTAGGAACGGGGCGCCGCCGGGGTCCGTGGTGTGCCACAGGAATGGGTTGGCGCGAGCGGGGCAGGGCTGCTGCCGTGGGAACGGGTTGCCGTCGTACGGCAGGGCGCCTGTCGAAGGGACCGTCGCTGCCGTAGCCCTGTGGTGCCGCGGTAGGGGAAGGTTGCTGCCGTGGGGCAGGCTGCTCGCTCCGGGGTCCGGCCCGGCGCCGGGCGGCTAGGTTGCTCCCACAGGAACCGGCTCCTCAGGAACCGGCTGCTGCCGCAGGAAACGGTTGCTGGACGTCGACCGACATCGGAAGCGGTTACCGTCACAGCGCACCGTGCCGACGGTGGGAGACGGGCGGGAGACGGGCGGGAGCACGAGCTGCGGCACCGGCCGTGAGGGAGCGTACGGATCAAGCCAGGGAGGCTCCGGGACGATGAGTGTCCATTCAAACGTCACCTCGATGAATTTCTGTATGCCCCAGTTGTTATCTCCCTCACGACGCCGTCCTTCCGGATTTCAAAGAGACGTTGCCTAGAATTCGGTCCGGACACGACACTCGGAGGGAGCGGTGACCGTGCGACGGGACTTCAAGGAGCCTGCCAGATGCCGCCCCGACCTGGTCATCGGCAGGGACGAACTGTTCACGTCCGCCCATGAGCAGCTCACGCGCGGCGGCAGCGTGCTGCTGCACGGCCCGGCCGGAATAGGAAAATCGACCGTGCTGCGGGCATTGGCCGCGGATTACGGCGACGCGGCCCGCACCGTCCTGCGCTGCTCGGCGACCGAGTCCGAAAGCCACCTGCCCTTCCTGGCCCTGGCCGATCTGTTCGGCCTGGTCCTCGACGAGGTGGCCGACAAGCTGCCCTCCGCCCAGCGCACCGCCCTGGAGTCGGCGCTGACCGGCCGCGGCGAATCGACTCTGCAGCGCGACGGCCTCGCCCTGCGCCTGGCCGTGCTGTCCGCGCTGCGCGCCCTCGCCGCCGTGAAGCCGGTCCTGCTCGTCGCCGACGACATGCAGTGGCTCGACTCGGCCAGCGCCGAACTCCTCGGCTTCGCCGCCCGCCGCCTGGGCGACACCCCCGTGCAACTGCTGTGCGCGGTCCGGACCGAGGGCCAGGAGTACGACCGCCATCTACGCGCGTCCCCGCCCGACACCCTCGCCGTCCGCCTGAACCCGCTCTCCCCCGCCCAGGTGTCCGCGCTGCTCGACCACCGGGGCTACACGGACCTGCCCCGTTCCACGGTCCGCGAGATCCACCGCACCAGCGGCGGCAACCCCTTGTTCGCCCTGGAGCTGGGCCGTGCCCTCGGTGAGAACCCGACCCCGCCGCGTCCCGGCGAGCCGCTGCCGGTGCCGACCTCGCTGCGCGCCCTGGTGCTGAGCCGCCTCGACATGCTGTCCGGCGAGGCCCGCCGCACCCTGCTCGTGGCCAGCGCGGGCGCCCGTCCCACGCTGGCGCTGCTGCACGCGGCCGGCCGGGAGAACGCCGAGGCCGAGACCGCCCAGGCGGCGGCGCTGGGGCTGCTGGCGACGGAGCCCGAGGGGCCGGCCGTACGGTTCGCGCATCCGTTGATCTCGGCGGCGCTGTACGCGGAGGCGCCGGCGCAGGAGCGGCGGGCCGCACACACCGCGCTGTCCACGGCGGCGTCCGATCCGATCGAGCGGGCCCGACATCTCGCGCTGTCGACCACCGGGACCGATCCGCAGGTGGCCGCCCGGCTCGCCGAGGCCGCCGCGCTGGCCCGGGACCGGGGCGCGCCCTCGGTGGCCGCCTCGCTCGGGCTGCTCGCCGCCCGGCACACGCCGGCCCGGCACAGCGCCGCGGACGACGGGCCGGCCCCGGACGAGCGGCGGCTGGAGGCCGCCGAGGACGCGATCATCGCGGGCGAGGTGGACCTCGCCCGCGACATCGCCCACGAGGTGCTGACCCGGGCGACGGCGCCCGCCGAGCGGGTGCGGGCCTGGATGGTGGTGATCGAGGCGGCCGGGCAGGCGCTCGGCGACGTCGACGCCGTCTACCCACAGGTGCTCGCCGACGCGGGCGACGACCCCGTGCTGCTCGCGCAGGTCCACTACCAGCTGGCCTGGCGCGGGCTGGTCGTCCAGGGCGACTTCGCGGAGGCCCGCGAACAGGCCGCGCACGCCGCGGAGCTGGCCGCGCGCGGCGGTGACCGGCGCAACGAGCTGATGGCGCTGGCCCTCCAGGCCTCGACGGAGACGCTGATGGGCCACCCGGACGCGCCCGCGACGATCAAGCGGGCGCTGAAGGAGCCTCAGGACCCGTATGTGGCGTGCCATCACAACGGGACGGGCATGGCCAGGTTCCGCTGGCTGCTGATGAGCGATCAGCTGCCCGAGGCCCGCTCGACGATCACGGCGTTGCTGCGCGAGGCGCGCCGGCGCGGCATGGTCGAGAGCGAGGTGCACTTCCAGCGTTTCCTCGCCGAGACGGAGCTGCGCTCCGGGCACTGCGGGCGCGCCCTGGACCTGGCCCGCGAGAGCCTGCGGCTGGCCCGCGACTCGGGTATCGGCCTGGGCGCCTCCGCGATGCTCACCTCCCTCGCCGAGGCGTCCGGCGGTGAGGTGGGCCGGGCCCTGGAGCTGGCCCGCGAGGCCACCGGGCGCGCCGAGGAGGACGGCGACCAGATGTATCTGTCGCGGGCCCTGGCCGCGCTGGGCCACGCCCAGTCGGTCGCCGGGGACGCCGCGGGAGCGGTGGCCTCGCTGCGCCGGGTGCGGGAGCTGGAGGTGGGTCTCGGCATCAACGACCCGGCCCGCGGCCGCTGGCAGGGCGACCTCGCCGAGGCGCTGGTCCGGGTGGGCGAGCCGGGCGAGGCGCAGGAACTCATCGACGTCACGCGCGCGCACGCGCTCCGGCTGGGCCGGGAGAGCATCCTGGCGGTGCTGGACCGGGCGGAGGCGCTGGTGCGGGCCGCGCAGGGCGACCAGGAGGGTGCGCTGGTCCGGCTGACGTCGGTTCAGGACCGGTTCGCCAAGCTGGGGTACGGGCTGGAGGAGGCGCGGGCGGCGTTCGCCATGGCCCGGCTGCGCACCCGGCGGCCGGGTCCGACGTCGTACGACGAGGCGGCGCGGTTGTTCCGGCGGTGCCGGGCGCTGCCGTGGCTGCGGCAGGTCGAGGCGGCCGGCGCGCAGGAGTCGGCCGGTACGGCCGCAACGGCCGCCGTGCCGGCGCCGGTTCCCGCGTTCGACGCGCTGGAGGGGCTGGCGTCGATGGAGCGTCAGGTGGCCGCGCTGGTGATGGAGGGCGCCACCAACCGGGAGATAGCCGCGCGCCTGTTCATCAGTGTCAAGACGGTGGAGGCGACCCTGACCCGGGTCTACCGCAAGCTGGGGATCCGCTCGCGGGTGGACATCGTCCGGCTGGCGGCGGGACGCCACGCGAAGTGAGGACCACGCGGGTTCACTGACTGCGCGGGTTCACCGACTGCGCGGGTTCACCGACGCGTGGGCTCACCGACGCGACGAGATGGCAGGGCGGACGGGATTCCGGGAGCGCCGGTTCCCGGATCGACCGAGGGTTTTCCCTCCCCAACTCCCTTAGGGGAGTCCCTCATTGGGGTCGAGGGGCACCCGGTTCTAGCGTAAGGGACGTGCCGCTCGCCGGGCACACGGGGGTCGGTCCCGCGACTCCCGTGCATTCCCCCCACACCCGCGCGACCCCCCACCGGCAACTCCCTCAGCAAGGAGATCGATGTTCGGGATCACCCGCGCCAGGAAGGCCGCGGCTCTCGTCGCGGCCTCGGCCGCAGCGGTCGCGACCGCACTGCTCAGCGCCCCCAACGCTGTGGCAGCCCCCCAGCCGATCGTCGGCGGCAGCACGACCACGACGACCGCGTACCCGTTCATGATGCAGATCACGGACGCCTCGCAGAACCAGTTCTGCGGCGGCACGCTCGTGTCGGCGACCAAGGTGGTCACCGCCGCACACTGCATGGTCGGTGAGACGACCAGCAGCGTGCGGGTCGTCGGCGGCCGTACCTACCTCAACGGCACCAACGGCACGGTCAGCCGGGTCAGCAAGATCTGGATCAACCCGGACTACACCGACGCCACCAACGGCGACGACGTGGCCGTACTGACCCTGTCGACGTCGATGCCCTACACCAAGGCGTCGTACGTCACCTCCTCCCAGACCAGCCTGTACGCGGCCGGCACCACCGCCCGGGTGCTCGGCTGGGGCACGACCTCCGCGAGCGGCAGCTCCTCCAACCAGCTGCGCACCGCGACCGTGCCGATCGTTTCCAACTCCAGCTGTGCGAGCAGCTACGGCTCCGACTTCGTCGCGAGCGACATGGTCTGCGCCGGATACACATCCGGCGGCGTAGACACCTGCCAGGGCGACAGCGGCGGTCCCCTGCTCATCGGGGGCGTCCTGGCAGGTATCACTTCATGGGGCGAGGGCTGCGCGGAAGCCGGTTACCCGGGTGTCTACACCCGGCTGACCACCTTCTCCAGCCTCGTGACCGCGCAGGTGAACTCGTAGTCCGTACTCACCGCGTGACCCCGAAGAACCCCTGAGCACCCCTCAGGTGAAAGACCGGGGGGCGCTGCGAGCCTCCACGAGCGGCCCGCAGCGCCCCCTCTCCACGTCCTCGTACGGCCCCCGGCCGCCCCGGCCCTACCGGAGCACCGCGCCGAAACGGATGTCGTACGACGCCGCCTCCCCGTACATCGCCTTCAGCAGCCGCTCCCCCTCGCCCGTCACCTCCTGTTGCCGTTGCCTGCCGAGCGGGGTGAACGGCTCGACGACGAGGGCGTCCGCCTCCAGCTTCCACACCCCGGCGAGGAAACCGTCGACGAGGAGTGTGCGGTAGGCCTGGTTGCCCTGCCAGGAACGGCCGTGGTGCTCGGGCGGGACGACCCGGGCGCGGTCGGCGTGGGAGAGCAGCAGGTTGTCGAACTCGGGCAGGAAACGCGGCGGGGCCGGGGTGTCCGGGTCCGGGCGCGGGGCGTCGGGCAGGTCGAAGAGCTCGACGCCGTTCTCGTCGCGGAAGGTGACGAGCCGCGGGCGCAGGCGTTCGAAGACCTCGCGCAGCCGGGTCAGTCCGGACCAGGTCTGCATGTCCTTGACGGAGGCCGGGCCGAAGGCGGCGAGGTAGCGCAGGGCGACGGCGTCGGGTGCCGGGGCCGGCTCCGCGGGGCGGCCCAGCCAGTGTTCGGCGGTGGTGAGCACGACCTGCCCGCTCCTGCCCCACAGCCCGCGCGGGGTGATCTGGACCAGCGGGAGCTTGCAGCGGGCGGCGATCGCGAGGGCCTGCGGATCGGCGTCGGGCCACTCGTCGGACAGCACTTCCCGCAACTGATTCATGGTGCGCGGCTCGGCCTCCACGAGGTCACGGGCGAGGGCGGCCAGCCGGTCGAGGTCGACTCCCTGCAGCCCTTTGCGGAAGATCGTCAGCTCCCGGTCGCGGGCGGGCTGCACCAGCGGCCTCAGCGTCAGGCAGTCGTCCGCGGTGTGCGTGTGGATGGTCGAGCGCATGGTCACGATGCGGACGGCCTCGCGGTCGGCCATGAGCGCCGACAGCTGCTCCGGCGCGAAGCCGTCGAGACGGGCGGCGAGAGCGAAGTACGGCGGTTTCACGTTCTGGGCCTGGAGACCGAGGAGGTGCTCCACCGCGGCCTTGGCCGACAGCGCGGACCGGCTCAGGAGGAGTTGGCGGTCGAGGGTGGCCCGGTTGAGGGCGCGGGGGCCGAGCAGCGGGGCCGGGGCGGTGGACGTCGTCCTCGTCTTCCTCATACGAGGACGGTAGCGGGGATCGAGGCCGGTTCCTGGCCTATATCCCCGGCCGTACGGCCGGGAGCCACGGCAGCTCAGGGGCGGCCGGCGGGGGATGACGACCGGTCCTGGCTGCCGTGGCTCGTCGTGGGGCCCCGAAGGGCTAGCCGCGGCTCTTGGCGCGGTACAGGTACATCGTCAGCGGGGCGAAGATCGCCGTGATGATCGCGCAGGCCAGCAGGACCGAGCCGATGTCGGCGCCGCTCGCGTTGCCGTGGACCAGTCCGCGTACTGCGGTGGCGGCGTCGCTGACCGGGTTGATCTCGACGATCGCCTCCATCCAGCCGGGCATGGTGTCGGGCTCCACGAAGATGTTGCTCGTGAAGACGAGGGGGAACATCACCAGCATGCTGGTGCCGGACACCGTCTCGGGTGCCTTGGCGACCACGCCGAGGGCGGCGAAGATCCAGCTGACGCTCAGGGCGAAGACCAGCAGCAGGAGCATCGCGGCGAGGACGCCACCCACCCCGCCGTCGGGGCGGAAGCCCAGGGCGAGGCCGACGCTCATCGTCGTGGTGAGGGCCAGTACGTAGCGGACGACGTCACCGAGGAGGCTGCCCACGATGGTGGCCGGCTGCCAGAACGGCAGCGTGCGGAAGCGGTCGTAGATGCCCTTGGTGATGTCCATGTTGAGCGCGGTGCCGGTGTAGACCGTGGGCATGACGACCGTCTGGACGAGGACGCCCGGCAGGAAGTACTGGAGGTACTCCTTCGTCGATCCGGCGAACGCGCCGCCGAAGAGGTAGGTGAAGGTCAGCAGGAAGATGATCGGCATCAGCGTGACGTCGAACAGCACGGCCACGCCGTAGTGCTTCATCTTCCGCATCGTCCGCCAGGCCGAGACCCGTACGGCGGTCAGCGGGTTGGGGCGGGAGGGGCGGATCTGGCTGGTGAGGGCCTTGCGCAGGGCGTCGGTGTGCGCGCCGGGGATCGCGGCCGTCTCGGAGGTGAGGGTCATGCGGCGTCCTCCTGGGTGTCGGTGTCCTCCTGTGCGGGGCGCCCGGTCAGGGCCAGGAAGACCTCGTCGAGACTGGGCCGGCCGAACGCGAAGTCGGCGACGGCGATCTCGGAGTGGGCGAGTTCGGTGAGGGCCTTGGCGACCCGTTCGGAGTCGTCCGTGCGCACGGAGAGCGCGAACGGATCGGACTCCTGGAAGACCGGGGCCGCCAGTGCCCGGGTGAGCAACTGGGAGGCCTCGGGGCGGCTTTCGGCGTTCACGAGCCGGACGTGCAGGGCTCCCGTGCCCACCGATGCCTTCAACTCGCCGGTGGTGCCCTCGGCGATGACCCGGCCGTGGTCGATGACGGCGATCCGGTCGGCCAGTTGGTCGGCCTCGTCGAGGTACTGGGTGGTGAGCAGGATCGTGGTGCCCAGTGCCACCATGGCCCGCACGCTGTCCCACACCTGGCCGCGGCTGCGCGGGTCGAGGCCGGTGGTCGGCTCGTCCAGGAAGAGCAGGTCGGGGGTGACGACGAGGCTGGCGGCGATGTCGAGCCGCCGGCGCATGCCGCCGGAGAAGGTCTTGGACTGCCGCCCGGCCGCCTTGGTCAGGTCGAACGCCGCGAGCAGTTCCTCGGAGCGCTCCGCGGCCTGTGAGCGGGAGAAGCCCAGCAGGCGGGCCAGCAGCGTCAGGTTCTCTGTGGCGGTGAGATCCTCGTCGATGGAGGCGAACTGGCCGGTGAGGCTGACCCGGCTGCGTACCGCCTCGGCCTCCCTGACGACGTCGTGCCCGAGCACCTTGGCGGTGCCGCCGTCGGGGGTGAGCAGGGTGGCCAGCATCCGGATCGTCGTCGTCTTGCCGGCGCCGTTGGGTCCCAGCACGCCGTACACGACGCCCTGGGGGATGGCGAGGTCGACGCCGTCGACGGCGCGGGTCTCACCGAAGCTCTTGACGAGACCCGATGTCTCGATGGCAAGGGTGGATTGCGAACTCAATCTGTGACTCCTCGGTCCTGATGCGCCACGAGGGCCCTCGCGCCACGGTCGGCGCACGGAGCGGACCCCTGAGGGTGGAAGGGCGGGAACGAACGGCACTCAGGGTCAGTAATCAAATTTGACCACTGCTCAAGCTAGAGCACCGGCGACCCACTATGCAAGTTTGATTAGTGGCACAAATGAAGGCCTGTCAGTGCGCCGACGGAGCACCGAGCGCATGCCGGGAGCCCGGTGCCCCCAAGGGGTCGCGGTCCTCCCCCGCCAGTTCGTACTCCCCTGAACTCACCCGTTCCAGCAGGTCACGGGTCCACTCGACGCCGAGGTCGGCGTACCGCATGCGCATCCTCCACAGTTCGGCCAGCTGCGGGGGCAGCCCTTCGGCCCGCGCCGTCCCGGATTCCTCGCGCAGCACCGCGCGCTGTGCCTCCAGGACGCCCAGGCGCCTCGACAGGGCGGCGACGGCACGGTCACGGGAGAGGGCGGGCATCAGCGCGAGGCCGGCCCTGAGCGTGTCGTCGCGGCGTTCGGGCCGCTCCAGGGCGTCGACGAGCAGCCGGAAGAACTCCTCGTCCCCCTCGGGGGTCACGCTGTAGTCCACCCGCCCCGGCCAGTCCATGATCTCGCTGGCCTCCAGCAGGCCGTCCTTCGCCAGCTGTCGCAGCGCGTGGTAGATCGAGCCGGGCTTGACGTTGGCCCAGTCGTCGATCCCCCAGGACAGCAGCTCGGCACGTACGCGGTATCCGTGCGTCCTGCCGAAGCCGCGCACCACCCCGAGGACCAGTAATCGCGTCGCCGACATCGTCACTCCGTTCCGTCCTGTGCGGCGTTCCGCTGCCTGCCGCCTGTCCGGCGTCAGCATAGTGAGCCGCCGGAACGCGGAAGCGGGGCGCGGGGACGACTCGCCCCGCACCCCCTTCGCTCCCGCGACGCGGCGGCGGACGAGCCGGCCGGTGCGGTGGCGGGTCAGGCGCTCGCCTCCAGGGCGACCTTCGGGACGTCCGGCAGCTTGCCGAGGTGGACCAGGAGGGGGCGCATGTTGATGACGTCCCAGTGCTCCACGACCTTGCCGTCGACGAAGCGCAGTTCCTCCACCAGGTGCCAGCTGACCCGCTGTCCGGTGGGCTGTACGCCCATGAACTCGCCCTGGTGGGTGGCGGTCACGGTGATCCGCAGCGCGACCCGGTCCTCCTCGGCCATGATGCTCTTCACTTCGAGCTGGAGATCGGGGAACGCCTTCAGCCCGCCCTCCATGAGCTTCACCATGTCGGCGGAACTCACCTCGTTGTCCTCGGAGTAGTGCACGATGTCCGGCGACCAGTGCTTGATGATCCCGCTCAGGTCCCACCGGTTCCAGGCGGCGACCATTTCCAGACACAGCGCCTTGCGCTCGGCCATTGACATGGCGTCTCCTCGCAGTCTCGCGGATGATGTCACGCCAGCCTGCCCGTCCCCCGCCTGAGAACGGCTACAGGAACCGTCCATTCCCCCTGGAGCCGCCGGAGCGTGCCCGGATCCATCCGGGCTCACGGGTTCCTCTAGTCCCGCCCGCCAGCCTTGCCCGGGAGCCACTGCCCCGGCGGACCGCCGGGGGCACCGTTCCACTCGCCGAGGAGGAGTCTTGAACATCCTGTTGACCGGCGCCACGGGCACCGTCGGCCGCCATGTGACGGAAGGTCTGGCGGCCTCCGGGCACCGGGTCAGGGCGCTCACCCGGTCACCCGCGGCGGCCTCGCTGCCGGCCGGCGTCGAAGTCGTCCAGGGTGACCTGGAACGGCCGGAGACCCTGGCCGCCGCCCTGGAGGACGTCGAGCGGATGTACCTCTTCCCGGTCCCCGAGACCGCCCACGAGGTCGCCACGCTGGCCCGCAAGGCGGGGGTCCGGC
Organism: Streptomyces bobili; assembly: GCF_002154575.1. Classification (GTDB taxonomy): domain Bacteria; phylum Actinomycetota; class Actinomycetes; order Streptomycetales; family Streptomycetaceae; genus Streptomyces; species Streptomyces bobili. The sequence continues at coordinate 58,915 of NZ_MUBA01000085.1, read as the reverse complement.
ACATCGTCGTCCTGTCGTCCAGTTCGGTGCTCAGCGACGACGAGGCCAATCACAGCGCCCGGCACCACCGGACGGTCGAGCGGGCGGTCGAGGACAGCGGGGTGGCGTGGACCTTCGTACGCCCGGACGAGTTCGCCGTCAACGTGCTGTGGAAGTGGGGTCACTCCATCCGGACGGAGAGCGTGGTGCGCGCCCCGTACGGCAGGGCCGCCCGCGCACTCGTCCACGAGGCGGACGTCGCCGCGGTGGCGGTGGCCGCGCTGTTGGAGGACGGTCATGAGGGCGCGAGCTACGAGGTGACCGGCCCCCGGGCCCTGACCCAGATCGAACAGGTCGCCGTGCTGGCCCGCACGCTCGGCCGGGAGATCCGCTTCGAGGAGCTGAGCCGCGACGCCGGGCGGGCCGCGATGAGCGGCTCCATGCCGCCCCCGGTCGTCGAGATGGTCCTCGACTACCTGGCGGAGTCCGCAGTCACCCCCGGTCCGGTCACGGATGTCGTGCGGAAGGTCACGGGCCGGGAGGCACGCACCTTCGCCCACTGGGCCGCGGACCACGTCGACAGTTTCGGCACCGCCGGCTGAAGGAGCGAACCCCCATGTACGGACCCGGAATGGCCGAGATCTACGAGCTGCTCCACGAGTCACGCGGAAAGGACTACCGGGCGGAGGCCGCCACGGTCGCCGGACTCGCGCGGTCCCGCAATCCGCAGGCCGCCTCGCTGCTGGACGTCGCCTGCGGCACCGGCGCCCATCTGCGGCACTTCGCCGGGCACTTCGACAAGGTGGAGGGGCTGGAGCTGTCCGACGCCATGCTGTCGATGGCCCGCACCGCGGTACCCGCCGCCGTCCTGCACAGCGGTGACATGCGCGACCTCGCCCTGGGGCGCTCGTACGACGTGATCACCTGCATGTTCGGCTCGATCGCCTATCTGAAGGACACCGCGGAACTGACGTCGGCGCTGCGGTCGTTCGCGGAGCACCTGACGGCGGACGGTGTCGTGGCGGTCGATCCGTGGTGGTTCCTGGAGACCTCCCTGGAACACCACGTGTCCGGGGACACGGTGACCGTGGGGAGGAGGACGATGACCCGCGTCTCGTACACGGAACGCGAGGGGCACACCTCGCACATGTCCGTGCACTACGTGGTGGCCGAACCGGGAAGCGGCGTACGGCACTTCGCGGAGCGGCACGCCCTCACCCTGTTCACCCGGGCCCAGTACGAGGAGGCGTTCGCGCGGGCGGGTCTGCGTGTCACCTATGTCGGCGGCATCCAGTCGGGCCGGGGACTGTTCCTCGCGGAGCGCGCGCGGCCGGCCGCGCGGGACTGAGCACGCCCACGCGCAAGGGGCGGTGGCCGCGGGACGCGGCCACCGCCCCTTCGGCGACCGGTCAGCCGGGCGGGCGCACCGACAACGCGTGCCGGAAGACGTCCCGCGGATCCCAGCGCGCCTTGACCCTCTGCAGGCGCGGGTAGTTCCCCTTGTAGTAGAGCGTGTACCAGGGGACGCCCGAGGTGTTCCACCGCGGGTCGGCCAGGTCGACGTCGGGATAGTTGATGAAGGTGCCCTCCGTGCGGTCGTCGGGCACCGGAACACCGCCGGTGGTGGCGAAGATCTCGCGGTAGATCTCCCGGATCCAGGCGAGGTTGGCGTCGTCGTGGGCGGGATCCATCCAGGTCGCCGACATCCACACCTTGATGATGGAGTCGCGCTGGGCCGTGGCGGTGGCCGTCTCCGGCACGGAGTTGACCTTGCCTCCGTAGGAGTAGAGCGAGACCTCTCCCCAGACCTGGGAGTCGGCGCTCAGATGGCGGTAGAGCGTGGCGGCCTGGGCGGCGGTCCAGGGCTTGCGCAGATACGCGCCCTTGGACTTGGTCCGGTCGAAGCCGCCGGTGTCGAACTTGTTGGCCAGCGTGGCGCGCAGCCACGGCTCCGTGGTCCGCTGCACGGCGGGCTCGACACCGGTGCCCTCGTTGACCGCGGCCACGAAGTCGTTCAGCAGGGTCTCGGCGCCGTCCAGGCCGCCGTCGGTCTGGATGTCCAGCAGGATCTGCCCGGCCGCACGGCTGTTGAGGTAGAAGACGCTGTGCATGCTGGCGTACGGGGTGCCGGCGGCGCTGTTGCGCTGGTGCCAGGCCCCGTGGTTGTCGATGATCCGGGTGAACGCCTCCTCGGTGAGAGCGGACCAGTCCCAGGTCACGATGTGCCGCAGGGTGGACGTGGGGGCCTTGGGCAGGAGTGCGGACGGGTCGGTGCCGGTGGCGCCGGGCGTGCGGAACCAGTACCGGGTGACGATCCCGAAGTTGCCTCCGCCGCCGCCGGTGTGGGCCCACCACAGCTCGCGGTTGGGGTCGTCCGCGGCGCTCGTGGCCACGACCTTGCGGGCCTGGCCCGAGGCGTCCACGACGACGACCTCGACCGCGTGGAGATGGTCGGCCACCACGCCGTCCCGGCGGGACAGCGGACCGTAGCCTCCGCCCAGGACATGGCCGCCGACTCCCACCTGGGGGCAGACGCCGGCCGGGATGGTCACGCCCCAGTCGAGGTACAGGGCCCGGTAGGTCTCCCCGAGGGTGGCTCCGGGTTCCACGGCGAACGCCCGCTTGCCGGAGTCGTAGAAGACCTGCCTCATCTGGGACATGTCGATGACGGCCCGGACGGCGGGATCGTCCACGAAGCCCTCGAAGCAGTGCCCGCCGCTGCGCACCGCGATCCGCCGGCCCGCGGCCACGGCCTGGTTCACCGCGTCGACGACCTGGTCCGCGGTGTGGACGACGTACACGACGTCGGGCCGGCCGCGGAAGCGCCCGTTGAAGCCCCTGGTGACCAGGTCCTGGTAGCGCCGGTCCGCCCGGTCCACCTTCACCAGCGAGGTCCGCGCGCCGCACGCGCCACCGTCCGCCGCTTCGGGGACGGCCGCCTCGGCGGCCGGGGCTCCGCCCAGGGCCGTGGTCACCACGGTGGTTCCGCCGACCGCTGCCGCGGTGCCGAGGAATCCGCGGCGCGTGAATTCGTTCAACACAAACACCCTTTCTTTACCTGCCGTAAATTTTCTTCGAACATTCGGCCCCGGCTCGGTTCCGGGTCGTGGTGATCACTTCTCGACGGGCTCCAGGATGACCACCGGAATTTCCCGGTCGGTCTTCTTCTGGTAACTCTTGTACTGGGGAAAGAGCCCCGTCATCAGCTTCCAGAGATCCGGCTTCTCCTCGGCGGTCGCCGTGCGGGCCCGCACATCGAGATGTTCCTCACCTATCTGGACGTGGGCCTCCGGCGAGGCGACGAGGTTGAGGTACCACAAGGGGTGCTCGGGTTTTCCCCCGTTCGATCCGACGACGATGATGTTGCCGCCGTCCCGGCCGTAGATCACCGCGGTGCGGCGGAGCCGGCCCGATTTCCGGCCGCGGGTGGTCAGGAGCAGCGTGTCGAGCCCGTACCACTTCTGCCCCTCCTTCCCGCCGCTGCGGTCGTAACGGCGGATGTGCGCCGCCACCCACCCCGTGGGGCTGTCCAGGGGCGCCTCGTCCCGCTGTTCCGTCGGCTGCGACTGGTCCTTCTCCGGCATGACCCCTCCCGAACTAATCAAATTTAGCTAGTGGGCACCCTAGCCACGCCTGATCGAGCAGCGCAATCACGTGTGGTCACGCCCGTCAGTACGACCGTCCGCCCCCGAAGGCCGTGGCCGGCGCGGCGACCGCGGGCCGGCGCACGGTGAAGCGGGGTTCGAAGGCGGTGTCCGCGTTCAGCACCGCCTGGTGCAGCCGCTGCACCTGCGGACCCGGCTCCAGGCCGAGGCCCGCCACCAGCGCACCCCGCAGCCGGTGGAAGACCTGCAACGCCTGGGCCCGCCGCCCGCTGAGGTGCAGGGCCCACATGTACTGGCCGTGCAGCCCCTCGTGCAGCGGGTTCTCCACCGTGAGGGCGGCCAGCTCGGCGAGCACCTCGCGGTACATGCCGAGCCGCAGCTCCACGTCGACCAGGTACTCGAACGCGGCGAGCCGGGACTCCTCCAGCTGCCGGCGCCTGCTCTCCAGCACCCGCCCCGCCGGTACGTCCGCCAGCGCGGGGCCCCGCCACAGCAGCAGCGCCTCGTTCAGGTCCCGTATCCCGGCCGCGTCGTCGCCGCGCGCCAGGGCCTCGCGGCCGGAGGTCACGAGACGCTGGTAGCGGTGGACGTCGAGCACGCCGGCCTCCGCGGCCAGCGCGTAGCCGCCCGCCCGCGTCACCAGGACGTCGCGGGCCACCTCCGCGGTGGTCAGTCCGGTGACCGCGGAGAACATCTTGCGCAGATTCAGGATGTACGTCTGCAGCGTGGTCAGGCCGCTGACCGGCGGGTCCTCGTCCCACAGGTCCCGCACCAGCGACGGCACGGGCACCACCTGCCCCGCGTGGACGAGCAGCATCGCCAGCACGTTCCGCAGTTTCGGGGCGCTCGGCGCGGTGGTCGCACCGTTCACCCGCACGTACAGCGGTCCCAGAACACCGAACTCCATCGTGCCCCCCTCGTTCCCGCCGTCTCCCGCCGTCGAAGCCGCCTCAGGGACGGCGGTGCTCGGTCTCCGGCCACGGCTCGCCGAGCTGGCGGTAGGTGCCCTGGTAGTCGGGCCAGTCGCGGTGGTGGTGGATCTTCCCGTCGACGAAGTGCAGGAGGTGGATCTGCTCGCCGGAGAACAGCCGTCCGGTCGGCGCCATGCCGACCATCTCACCGACGTGCCGGCCGTAGAGCACCAGCCGGGCGCGCACCCAGTCGGCCCGCTCCTCGATGCCGACCTCCTCCAGACGCGCCTCCTCGGAGAACGTCTTCTTGACCCACGCGACATTGATCGCGAAAAGTTCCGGGCCGCGCAGCGAGGTGAATTCCAGGGTTCCCGGATTCATGTATTCCGGATGGATGTAGTCGGCCACATCATCCGTTTTCCCGGTGTTGTACGCCTCGACCATGCGCCGAACGGCCGCTATCTGCTCACTCACGCCTGCTCCTTCTGAATCGGTCACTACCGTGCCGGAACCAATTCTTAGGAGACGGCACGACCGCGAACAAGAGCCGACAGGCCCTCCAGGGGCTCCTTTTGGTTTTGTCCAGCCGCATTCCAGCGGCACTCCAAGAGCACTCCACCCGCGCCCGAGAGCGGAGGGGAAAAGTGGAAAATCCACCGAGAGAGCGGGAGAGCCAGTGGACACGTCCACCTACAAATCCGAAGTGGCGGCGGCCTTCAACAGCGCCGCGGCGACCTACGACCGGCTCGGCGTGGAATTCTTCACCCCGATGGGCCGACGTCTGGTGGAACGCGCGGCACCTGCCGTCGGCGCCCGGGTCCTCGACGTCGGCTGCGGGCGGGGCGCCTGCGTCTTCCCGGCAGCCGAACGCGTGGGGCCCGAGGGCCGTGTCGTGGGCATCGACGTCGCCGAGGCGATGATCGAGGAGGCCACGAAGGAGGCGGCGCTGCGCGACGCCGCCATGGTGGAACTGCGGGTGATGGACGGGGAACACCCCGACTTCGCGCCGCACTCCTTCGACGTGGTCCTGGGCAGCTACAGCGTCATCTTCCTGCCCGACGCCCCCACGGCGCTGGCCCGTTACGCGCCGCTGCTCTCCCCCGGGGGCCGACTCGCCTTCACCAGCCCGGTGTTCAGCGACGACACCTTCCCCTTCCTGCCCCCCGTGTTCACCGAACTGATCCCGCGCGAGCTGCTGCTGGACCTGCCGCCGCAGTGGCAGCCCGAACAGCTCCAGCAGCGCTTCAACAGCTGGCTCGCGGACCCGCGGGACCTCACCCGCACGCTGGAGCGGTGCGGCTTCCAGGAGGTGACGGTCGTCGACGAACCCGTCACGCTGGTGGCCGAATCGGGCCTGGCCTGGGTGGACTGGTCGCACACCCAGGGGATGCGCCTGCTCTGGAACCACCTGGCGCAGGACAAACGGCAGCAGCTGCGGGAGCGGCTGATCACCTCGCTCGACGCGATGCGGGACGGGGACGGCCCGCTCACCATCGACACCCCCGTGCGGTACGTCACCGCGACCGTGGGGAACTGACGTCCCGCCCCCGGGCGGTTCACGGGGACGGGACGTCACCTCTTCTTCCGCGGGTCAGCCGGCCGCGGCCCGCCGTGACGGCCGGCCGCGGTCCCCGCTCGCGGGGGCGGCCGGCCACCCCGCCGCCGTGATCCGCTCCGCGGCGGCGGCCACCGCGGCGCGGTCCGCCTCCGGCGGCCCCGGCCGCGCCGGGAGCAGCGACACCACGGCGCTGCTGCCCCGGCGCACAGCCGGGTGCCGGCGGACCAGCTGGGACAGCCCCTGTCCCGGCCCCACCTCCACCAGCAGATGGTCGCCGGTGGCCAGCAGTCCCTCCAGAGCGGGCCAGAACAGCACCGGTGCCACCGGCTGTCGCGCCCAGAAGGCGGGGTCGCCGATGTCGGACTCCGTCAGCGGGGCGGCGGTGTAGGCGGAGTGGACCGGCACGGCCGGCGGGTTTTTGCGGGCCGCTGCGAAGACCGCGGCGGCCCCCCGGCAGGCGGGTTCGAGCACCGGACTGTGGAAGGCGCTCAGCGACGGCACCCGGCGGCAGACGAACCCGGCCTCCCGCAGGGCGCGGTCCACCTCGTCCAGCGGGCCGTCGGGTCCGGCGAGCACGGTCTGCCGCGGGGCGTTGACCGCGCCGACCACGACGTCTCCCCTCAGGTACGGGGCCACTTCCGCCGTGGACGCGGCCACCGCGAGCATGCCGCCCGGCGGAGCCGCCGACAGCCGCCGTATCCGGTCGAGCACCAGGCCGGCGGCGTCCCGCGGAGCGAACACCCCGGCCAGTGTGGCCGCCGCCAGCTCTCCGATGCTGTGCCCGAGGAGCGCCGCCGGGCGCACCCCCCAACCCAGCACCAGCCGCCCCAGCGCGTGGTCCACGGCGAAGAGCAGCGGCTGTGAGCGGGTGACGTGATCGATGTCCGTGGCGGGCCGTTCGGCCAGCCAGTCGTCGCGCAGCGGACCGCCCTCGGGGCCCGCCGCGTCGAAGAACTCGTCCATGGCCTCGGTGAACACCGGCTCGTGCCCGTAGAGCCCCGCGGCCATCCGCCGGTGCTGGGAGCCCTGGCCCGGCAGCAGCAGGGCGACCGGCAGGGCCTGTGCGGCGCCGGTCACGCGGCACCCGCCGTACCCGCCGTAGCGGCCCAGCCGGGCCGTTCCAGCATCTCGACGACCGCGCAGGAGTAGGTGAACCCGGCGCCCACGCTCATCCACAGGACCATGTCGCCGGGGCCGACGCTCCCGGAGCCGACGAGATGGTCGAAGCCGGCGATCTGGTCACCGGCCCCCAGGTGCCCGACACCGCGGCTCCACTCCCAGGTGGTGCGGTCCTCCCCGATCCCGAGGCGGTTGAGGAACCCGGCCCGCAATCGCTTGCGGCCCATGTGGGGAAGGACGAAGCGGTCGATGTCGGCCAGCTCGGCCCCGGCCGCCGCGAGGGCCCGGCCGAGGGCGGCGTCCTGCGCGGCCGCGCTCGCGGCGATCACCTGGGTCACCCGGCGGGAGGTGAGGAAGTCCTTCTTACAGGCTTCCAGGTCGACGACGGGACGGTGGCTGAACGGTGCGCTCCCGAAGGGGTCGTCACCGCGGTGCATCCCCTCCAGCTCGGGCGCGGAGACGGTGGCCAGTCCTCGGATCCTGGCGAACCCCTCCTGCGAGGACAGCACCAGCGCGGTGCCCCCGTCCCCGTAGAAGGTGCCCGGATCGCTGCGCCAGCGGTCGAAGCCGGGCGGGCGGAAGGCGTCACCGGTCGTCACCAGGACGCGCCGGCCCGCCGCCCCGGCCCGCCGCCCGGCGCTCAGGTGGTCGACGGCGAGGCCGAGCGCGGCCATGCCGCCGTTGGACACCTGGCCGACCTCGATCGCGGGGCAGTGGTTGCCGACGGCGACGCGCTGGACGTAGGAGGCGGGCGCCCACAGGTCGTGCCCCTGGTAGAAGAAGCTGGCGTGCAGGATCAGCGACACGTCGTCGGAGCCGCCGCGCGCGAGGGCGGTCCTGGCCGCCCTCGCCGCCATCTCGGGGGCCGGCTCGTCCTGCGCCACGGCCACCGAGACCATGGCGGTGGCCGTGGCCAGCGCCTCGTCGCACAGCCCGGCCGCCACCGCCTGCGCGACAGGCGCGCGGGGCGGCAGCCAGACGCCGCACCCCGCGATCCGGATGTCCTGCGCGGGGGCCTGTACGAGGGGAGCGCCGCTCGCGGGGTCGAGGTGCTCCTCGGTCATCCGGCGGCCTCCACCACGGGCGCGCTGCGGGCCAGTTCGGCGTTGACGACGTCGACGAACGCGGCGGGCGTCAGCACCTCGCCCACCGTCTCCTCGGGCAGGGCGATGCCGAGGCCCCGCTCCACCCTGCTGATCGCCTCCATGAGCGCGAGAGAGTCGTAGCCGAGCAGGGCGAACTCCTGCTCCGCGGCGTCGGCCAGATCGACGGCCTCCTCCTCGCCCGCGCACTCGCGCATGATCTGGAAAAGCTCTTCTACCGTGAAAGCGGACATGACGTCTCCAAAGGCGGCCGTACGGGCCGCGGGTGGGGGCCGGCCGCCGACTGGCCGGCCGGGTGAACGGATGGCGGCGGCCTCGGCCGCCTTTGGGGTGACGGCTCGGGGCGCCAGGAGTGACGGCTCAGGCCGCCGGGATGACGGCTCAGGCCGCCGACGGGCGGCGTACGACCATGGCGCTGTTGAAGCCGCCGCGTCCCCGGGCCAGGACCAGCGCCGCGTCTCCGCGGACGGGCCGGGCGGAGCCGGTCACCAGGTCGATGTCGTAGGCGGGGTCCGGTCCGTCGACGTGGACCGTCGGCGGGACGACGCCGTCGCGCAGCGCGAACAGGGCGGTGACGAGATCGAGCGGGGCGGCGCCCGCGTAGAGACGCCCCGTCATGCTCTTGGGGACCGTCACGGGTACGCCCCGGGGACCGAAGACGTCGGTGAGCGCCCGCGCCTCGGCCCGGTCGGGTTCCGGTTCACCGGCGCCGTCCGCGAGGACGAAGGCGATGTCCCGCGGGCTCAGCCCGGCGTCGGCCAGCGCGCCCCGGATCGCCCGGTCCAGGTTGGCGGGCCGGCCCGAGCCGGGACGGGGGTCGAAGGTGGCGGCGTACCCGCTGATCTCCCCGTGGCTGCGTGCCCCGCGCGCCCGTGCCCGTTCCCCGTCCTCCAGGGTCAGGATCGCCCCGCCCTCGCCCGGCACATGGCCGTCGGCCGCCGGGTCGAACGGCCGGTAGGCGCGGGCCGGGTCGTCGCTCTCGCTGAGCATTCCGGCGGAGATCTGCGCCGCGAGCCCGTAGGGGCACAGCGAGGCGTCCATGCCGCCGGACAGCATGACCGGAGTGCCCTTGCGGATCCGGCGTCTGGCCTGTGCCACCGCGTCGAGACCGCCCGCCTGGTCGGTGACGAGCACTCCGGTGGGGCCGCGCAGATCGTGCCGGATGGAGATCTGGCCGGAGTTGACCGCGTAGAACCAGGCGAAGGACATGTACGCGCTGACGTGCCGGGGGTCCTTGCCCCACAGATGGCCCAGTTCGCGCTGGCCGAACTCGAACCCGCCGGAGGCGCTGGCGGTGACGACCCCGCGCTCGCCCGCCGGCAGGCTGTCGGCGGACAGTCCGGAGTCCCGCAGTGCCCACTCGGAGCCCGTCAGGGCGAACTGCGTGGTGCGGTCGGTCTGCGGCACGAGCCGGCTCGGGAGGTGCTCGCGTGCCGAGAACCCGGTGACCTCGCCGGCCAGCCGGGAGGGATACGAGGCGGGCTCGAAGCGGGTGATGCGGCCGATGCCGCTCTCGGCGCGCAGGGTGGCCGCCCAGAACTCCTCCGCCCCGATCCCGTTGGGCGCGAGCACACCGATTCCGGTGACCACGGTCGCGGCGCTCATGAGCGGCCCCCTTCGGCGCTGGTGAGCACCATCGCGCTCTGGAATCCGCCGAAGCCGCTGCCCACCGTCAGCACGGTGTCGGTGGCCTGATCGCGCGCGGTCAGCGGGACGTAGTCGAGGTCGAGCTGGGGATCGGGCTCGTGCAGTCCCGCCGTGGGCGGCACCACTCCGTGCCGGATCACCAGGGCGGAGGCGACGGCCTCGATGGAGCCGACGGCGCCCAGCGAGTGACCGATGACCGCCTTGATGGAGCTGACCGGGACCCGGCGGGCGTGCTCGCCCAGGCTGTGCTTGATCGCGGCCGTCTCGTGGATGTCGTTCTGCCGGGTGGCCGTGCCGTGCGCGTTGACGTAACCGACGGCTTCGCGGTCGATGCGGGCGTCGTCGAGGGCGCCGGTGATGGCGGCGGACATCTCCAGTCCGTCGGGGCGCAGTCCGGTCATGTGGTGGGCGTTGGCCCGCCCGGCGTAGCCCGCGATCTCGGCGTAGATCTGTGCTCCGCGCCGCAGGGCCGACTCCCGCTCCTCCAGGACGAGTACGGCCGCGCCCTCGCCGAGCACGAAGCCGCTGCGGGTCCTGTCGAAGGGCCGCGAGGCGTGCTCCGGGGTGTCGTTGCGCGGCGAGGTCGCCTTGATGGCGTCGAAACAGGCCACGGTGATGGGTGCGATGGGTGCGTCGCTGCCACCGGCGATCATGATGTCGACGGCGCCCTCCCTGATGAGGTCGAGCGCGTGCCCGAGGGAGTCGAGACCGGAGGTGCAGCCCGCCGAGACGAGCGCCGCGGGGCCCTCGGCGCCGGCCTCCCACGCCACTTCGGCCGCCATCGAACTCGGCACGAAGTAGTCGTACAGGTACGGGGTACCCGCGGCGTGATCGACCAGCCACCGCTGCCCGCCGTCACTGCGCGCGACGTACTCCTCCTCCAGCTTCTGGGTGCACCCCACGGCGGAGCCGAGGCTGACCCCGGTGCGGTGGGCGTTCCTCTCGTCGATCTCGATGCCGCTGTCGGCGAGCGCCTCGCGCGCGGCGACCACCGCGAACTGGGTGGCACGGTCCAGCCGTGCGGTGTCACGGACGGTCAGGCCCGAGCGGACGCCGTCGAAGTCGCACTCCGCGGCCATCCGGGAGCGGAACCCGGAGGCGTCGAAGGCCGTGATGGTCCTGGTCGCGGAGACACCGGAGACGATGCGTTCCCAGAAGGCCTTGGTGCCGATGCCGCCCGGAGCGATCACTCCCAGCCCGGTGATCACCACCCGGCGGGCGGTCATATCTCCTCCCCTTCGGACGCCGGACCGTCGAGACCCGGGGCGCCCTCGCGGCGCAGCCGTACCAGATACAGTTCCGGCCGGCTCTCGCTCAGGGCGCGCAGCGCGCCGGCGTGCGGCCGGAAGCCGTCGTGCGCGACGGCCGCGCGGAACGAGGCGAGGTCCCGCCACTCGGCGACGTTGACGTACTGGCCGGGCCGTTCCGCGTGCCGGCAGAGCGTGTGCCGGACGAAACCCGGCTGCCGTGCCATGAACTCCGACGTCCGCGCGAACTCCTTCTCGAACACCTCGGGTTCGGCGTGCACGGTGAAGGTGTTCACGAAGGTGACGGCGTCGGCCCCCTCGGTGCCTGGCTCATGATCCGTCATCGATGGCCTCCTCATTGGCCGGTCGGTTGTGACCCGGCGTCGCTTGACACCGTGCGTTCGTTCGTTTCGTACCAAGCTGCGGGCCTGGTCTCGGAGGCGGGTGGAAGGCCGATGGAGCGCGGGCCGGGCCGGGGGTCGAGCGCATTTCAAGCGGCCGCTGACACCCTCGCAGTCGTCCGGCACCGCACCACAAGGACCGCTGAGGAGCCGTCATGCCGCCAGCAGCAGAACGCGTCGCCATCGTCACGGGTGCCACCAGCGGGATCGGTCTCGCCGTGGCCAGGAGCCTGGCCGAAGGCGGTGCGCGCGTCTTCGTCTGCGCCCGCGACGGCGACCGTGTCGCCCACACCGTCAAGGAGTTGCGCGAGGCGGGCCACGACGTCGACGGCACCTCCTGCGACGTACGCGACACCGCTCGGGTACGCACCTTCGTCCAGGAGGCCAGGGACCGGTTCGGTCCCGTCGACGTCCTGGTGAACAACGCCGGCCGCAGCGGCGGCGGGCACACCGCGCAGATCCCCGACGAGTTGTGGCTCGACGTGATCGAGACCAACCTCAACAGCGTCTTCCGGATGACCCGCGAGGTGCTGACGACCGGCGGGATGCTGGAGCGCGGCGCCGGCCGGATCGTCAACATCGCCTCGACGGGCGGCAAGCAGGGCGTGGCCCTGGGGGCGCCTTACTCGGCGTCGAAGCACGGCGTGGTCGGCTTCACCAAGGCCCTGGGCCTGGAGCTGGCGAAGACGGGCATCACCGTCAACGCGGTCTGCCCGGGTTACGTCGAGACACCGATGGCCGAGCGGGTGCGCCAGGGATACGCCGGCGCCTGGGACATCACCGAGGACGAGGTGCTGGAGAGGTTCGAGGCGAAGATCCCCCTCGGCCGCTACTCCACGCCGGACGAGGTCGCCGGACTCGTCGGCTATCTGCTCTCCTCGACGGCCGCGTCGATCACCGCCCAGGCGATGAACGTCTGCGGCGGGCTCGGCAACTACTGACAGCGGGCCCGGCCGTGCGCGGCCTCGGGCAGACAGAGGGGATCAGCATGGCGCACGAGGTGCACACGACGGAACACACGATCACCGTGGCCGCCGCCCCGGAGGCCGTCTTCGGCCTGGTGGAGCGGGCGCAGGACTGGCCGCACGTCTTTCCGCCGAGCCTGCACGTGGAGTATCTGGAGCGGTCGGGCGAGGAGGAACGGCTGCGGATCTGGGCCACCGCCAACGGCGAGGTCAAGTCCTGGACGTCACGGCGCACCCTGGACCGCGCGGGACTGCGGATCCGGTTCCGCCAGGAGGTCTCCCAGGATCCCGTCGCCGCGATGGGCGGGGAGTGGATCGTCGAGGCGCTCCCCGGCGGCGGCAGCCGGGTCCGGCTGCTGCACGACTTCCGGGCCGTCGACGACCTGGAACGCAACGTCAGCTGGATCCTGGAGGCGATCGAGCGCAACAGCGGGGCCGAGCTGGCCGCGCTGGAGTCCGCCGCGCTGCGCGCCGGCACCGACGAGGCGCCCTACACCTTCGAGGACTCGGTGCGCATCGACGCCCCGGCCCAGGACGTGCGGGACTTCCTGCACGACGCGGGGCAGTGGCAGGAACGGCTGCCGCACGTCGCGCGGGTGCTGCTGAAGGAGGACACGCCCGACGTCCAGCACCTGGAGATGGACACCCGCACCCCCGACGGTTCGACGCACACCACGGCGTCGGTGCGGATCTGCCTGCCCGACGGGCGGATCACGTACAAGCAGCTGCAGACGCCGGCTCTGATGTCCGTGCACACCGGGGAGTGGTCGGTGCGGGAGATCCCGTCCGGCTGCGTGGCCGTCTCCCGGCACACCGTGGTCGTCAACGCGGCGGCCGTCGCCAAGGTCCTCGGTGCCTCCGCGACGACCGCCGACGCCCGCACCTTCATCCGGGACGCGCTCGGCGGCAACAGCACGATCACCATGCGGCACGCCAAGGAGTACGCGGAGGAGCGGGCCGGGACGGAGCCGGTGGCGCCGGCCGAGTACGCGTCGGTCCAGCGGTTCTACGCCGGGCAGATGCGCCTCCTCGACGAGGGCGAGGGGGATGCCTGGGCGGACACCTTCACCGAGGACGGGACCTTCGACCAGAGTTCGTTCGCCGAGCCGGTGCGCGGCCGGGCGGCGATCGCGGCGGCGGTGCGCGGCCGGCCCGCGGCGCCCGCCGGCACGGTGCGCCGGCACTGGCTGGGCCTGCCGGCCGCCTGGCGGTTCCCGGACGGTTCGGTACGCACGGCCTACGACGCCCTGGTCGTCTCGACCGCGGCGGGCGCCGCTCCGGTGATCCGGCTGAGCACCTCGTGCCAGGACGTCCTCGTCGCCGACGGGGACGGCTGGCTGGTGAGCCACCGCTACGTCGGCCACGACGGGCAGTGAAGCCCGCCGTCCCGGACGGCGGCGGTCACGGGAGCCCTCGCCGGGTTCCCGTGGCCGCCACCACCACCTGCGAAGAGGGAGATCGATGAAGGTCCTGTTCACCACGTTCGCCGCGAAGTCCCATATGCATGCCCAGGTCCCGCTGGCCTGGGCCCTCCAGACCGCGGGCCACGAGGTCCGTATCGCCAGTCAGCCGGACCTGGCGGAGGACATCACCCGTACCGGACTGACCGCCGTGTGTGTCGGTGAGCCGCTGCTCCTGGAGGAGCAGATGCAGCGGGTCAACGAGGGCCTGGGCGACGACGCCGAGATCATGGAGAGCCAGGCGGAAGCCGGGATGGACATGACGGAGACCCGTCCCGAGATGCTGACCTGGGACCACGTCCTCGGTGTGTTCACCTCGATGACGGCGATGGCCTTCCAGAACTCCTGCCCCGAGCGCATGATCGACGACGTGGTCGCGTTCGCCCGCGAGTGGCAGCCCGACCTGATCGTCTGGGACACGCTGTCCTTCGCCGGGCCGGTGGCCGCGCAGGTCACCGGCGCCGCCCACGCCCGGCTGCTGTTCGGCCTCGATCTGCTGGGGCGGATGCGCGAGACCTTCCTCGACCTTCAGGAGGAGCGGCTGCCCGAGCAGCGGGACGACCCGCTGCGCGAGTGGCTGACCTGGACGCTCGGCCGCTACGGCGCCGAGTTCGAGGAGGAGGTGGCGGTCGGTCAGTGGACCGTCGACCCGGTGCCGCCGTCGATGCGGTTCCCGGTGGAGCAGCCGTTCGTGCCGCTGCGGTACATCCCCTACAACGGGCAGGCCGTCATCCCGGACTGGCTGCACGAGCCGCCGAAGAAGCGCCGCGTCTGTCTCACGCTGGGGGTGGCCCACCGGGAGGTGCTGGACGGCGACCGCGCCTCGATCGGCGAACTCGTGAAGGCGCTCGCGGAACTGGACGTCGAGGTGGTCGCGACGCTCAACGAGAAGCAGCTCGCCGGGATGGAACTGCCGGACAACGTCAGGGCCGTCGACTTCGTCCCGCTCAACGCGCTGCTGCCGACCTGCTCCGCGGTGATCCACCACGGTGGCTCCGGCACCTTCCAGACGGCGCTCGCGCACGGTGTCCCGCAGCTCATCGTGCCCGACATGGTCTGGGACACGATCCACAAGGCCAAGCAGCTCGAACGGTTCGGGGCGGGGCTCTACCTGCACGACGTCGACAACTACACCGCTCAGGACCTGCGCGACCACCTGCTGCGGCTGCTGGAGGAGCCGTCGTTCGCCGAGAACTGCGCGCGTATCCGCCGGGAGATGGTGGGCACGCCGAGCCCCAACGACATCGTCCCGCTGCTGGAGAAGCTCACCGCGGAACACCGCCGTGACCGGGGTGCCCGCGGCACCGTCGAAGGGGAGCAGTAGATGGATACCGCCGTGCAGTTCCGTGAACTCGCCGTCTCCGGCGCGTTCGTCTTCACTCCGCCCGTCTTCGAGGACGACCGCGGTCTGTTCACCTCGCCGTTCCAGGAACCGGCCTTCGTGGCGGCACTGGGCCACCCCCTGTTCCCGGTCGCGCAGTCCAACCACAGCAGGTCGCGGCGCGGCACCGTACGGGGCATCCACTACACGGTCACCCCGCCGGGCGTGGCCAAGTACGTGTACTGCGCCCGGGGCCGCGCCATCGACATCGTGGTCGACATCCGCGTCGGCTCGCCCACCTACGGCCGCTGGGACTCCTCGGTGCTCGACCCGGAGGGCTTTCACGCCATGTACTTCCCGGTCGGCGTCGGGCACGCGTTCATCGCGCTGGAGGACGACACGGTGATGTCGTACATGCTCTCGGGAAGCTACGAGGCGCAGCACGAGATGTCCCTCTCCCCGCTCGACCCCGCGCTCGGCCTGCCGATCCCCCAGGACGTGGCGCCCCTGCTGTCCGCGCGGGACACGGCCGCGCCCCTGCTCGAGCAGGTGCGGGCGGAGGGCGGCCTGCCGGAGTACGACAAGTGCCGTCGGATCGAGGCCGCACTGTGGCGGCCCTGAGCGGGGGCCGGCCGCCGGCCGAGGGATCGCGGATCGCGGTGCTCGGGGCCACCGGCTGTGTCGGGCGCTGTGTGAGTGCCGCGCTGGCGCGCGAGGGGCACGAGGTGCTCGCCGTCGCCCGGCGCGGCGGGCCCGCGGTGGCGGAGCACCTCTTCGCCGGCCTGGACGTGGCGGCGGTGCCCCCCGCCGAGCTGGCGCGGCTGCTCACCGGGCACCGGGTGCGCGCCGTGGTCAACGTGACGGGCGGCTGGGGCACGACCGAGGAGGAGATGCGGTACGCGCACATCACCCTGGTCGACCGGCTGCTGCGGGCCCTGGCGCTGATGGACGACCGGCCGCGCCTGGTCCATGTGGGTTCCGTCCACGAGTACGGGCCGGTGCCCGAGCCCCTCTCCATCGGCGAGGACCTTCCGCCCCGGCCGACGACGATGTACGCCAGGACCAAGCTGGCCGGCTCCGAGCTGGTGCTCGACGCGGCCAGGGCCGGCCGGGTGGACGCCCTGGTGCTGCGCGCGGTGAACGTGTGCGGTCCGCGCACCACCCGGGCCAGTTTCCTCGGGGCGGTCGCCGGCATGCTGCGGGCCGCCGACGCGGCGAACCCGGTGACGCTGCGCGTCGCGGACGCGCGGCGGGACTTCGTCGACGTGCGCGATCTGGCCGAGGCGGTGGTCCTCGCCCTCGCCTCACCGGCCACCGGACGCGTCGTCAACATCGGCCGCGGGGAGGCCACGTCCATGCGTGAGCTGGTGGATCTGCTGGCCGCCGCCGCGGCCCTGCCGCCGGACGCGCTGCGGATCGAGGACGGGCCCATCGACAGCAAGGGCGGCAACTGGACCCTGGCCGACATCGGGCTGGCCGGCCGGCTGCTCGGCTGGAAGCCGCGGATCCCGCTGGCCGAGGCGATGCGGGCGACCTGGGAGGTTCCCGCCGACTGAACCGCCCGGACGTCCGGGAGTCCGCCGCCGGGAGTCCGCTGTCCGGGAAATCAGGAACACGAACAGGAACAGGAACACGAAGAGGAGTTCCGATGGCCGATGTCACGGCCCGTATCGCCAGGTCGGCCGCGGCTGTGGAGAGCCCGCTGACCGATCTCGCCGGATTCGACGACTGGTTCGCCGAGTACGGGGAGAAGATCTGCACGACGGCCGAGCGGGTGCCGCTGGCCGCTCTCGACCAGTGGTACGAGACGCCGGTGACCGGTGATCTGCGCCACCGCACCGGCAAGTTCTTCACCGTCCACGGGCTGCGGGTGCACGACCCCACCGGCGCGGTCCACTGGTGGGACCAGCCCATCATCGACCAGCCCGAGGTCGGCATCCTGGGCATCCTGGTCAAGGAGTTCGACGGGGTGCCGCACTTCCTGATGCAGGCCAAGGCCGAGCCGGGCAACCCCGGCGGGCTTCAGCTCTCCCCCACCGTGCAGGCGACCCGCAGCAACTACACCGGTGTCCACAAGGGCAGGCCGGTGCCGTACCTGGACTACTTCCGCGACACCTCGGGGCACCGGGTGATCGCGGACGTCCGGCAGTCGGAGCAGGGCGCCTGGTTCTACCGCAAGCGCAACCGCAACATGGTCGTGGAGACGACCGCCGAGGTGGAGGTCCTCGAAGGGTTCCGCTGGTTCACCCTCGGGCAGCTGTACCTACTGCTGTCGCGCGACGACATCGTCAACATGGACGCGCGGACCGTGATGGCGTGCCTGCCGCACGCCTCCCGGCCCGAGGGCGCGCTGCACCGGACGACCGACGTGCTGAGCTGGATCACCGGCGCCCGTTCGCTGGCCGGCGTCAGCACCCAGCGGATCGCGCTCTCCGGGCTGGACGAGTGGGAGCACACCGAGATGGGGTACTCCCACGAGAGCGGCGGCTTCTTCGACGTCATCGGCGTCTCCGTCACGGCCAACGGGCGTGAGGTGGGCGGCTGGCGGCAGCCGATGATCGAGCCGCACGGCACCGGGGTCATCGCCTTCCTGACGCGGCGGATCAACGGGGTGGAGCACGTGCTGGTGCACGCCCGCACCGAACCGGGCTACGCGGACGTCGTCGAACTGGCACCGACCGTGCAGTGCGTCCCGGAGAGCTACCGGTGGCTGCCGTCCGCCGCCCGGCCACGTCATCTCGACGAGGTGCTGGCCGCCGGTCCCGACCGCATCCGCTTCGAGGCGGTGCTGTCCGAGGAGGGGGGCCGTTTCTTCCATGCCCGCAACCGCTATCTGATCGTCGACAGCGATGTTCCCGAGGATCCCGGCCACCCCGACTACCGCTGGCTGTCCATGGACCAGCTGACGGGGCTGCTCCGGCACAGTCACTACCTCAATGTGCAGGCCCGGAGCCTGGTGGCGTGTCTGCGCGGCCTGGAGACGGCACGGTCCGCCCGCTGAGGCGTACGGACGAAGGCCCGGCGGTGTCCCTCCGCCGGGCCTTCGACGCGTGTGCTGCCTGCCGGTTGGGCGCCGCACGGGCTCAGAGGCTGTCCAGCACGTCACGCACCGCGCTGATCACCTTGTCCTGGGCGTCCGGCGGGAGCGCCGGGTACATCGGCAGCGAGAAGATCTGGCCGGCCAGGTCCTCGGTGACGGGCAGCGAGCCCTTGCCGTAGCCGAGGTGGGCGAACCCGGACATGGTGTGCACCGGCCAGGGATAGCTGATGTTCAGCTCGATGTCGTACGCCTTGAGTGCCTTGATGATGTCGTCGCGCCGCGGGTGGCGCACCGTGTAGACGTAGTAGACGTGCTCGTTGCCGGGGACGGTGTGCGGGAGCACCAGGCCGGTGTCGCCGAGCCCGTCCTCGTAGCGCCGGGCGACGGCCCGCCGCCCCTCGATGTAGGTGTCGAGCCGGCGCAGCTTGCGCCGCAGGATCTCGGCCTGGACCTCGTCGAGCCGGGCGTTGTGGCCGGGGGTGCCGACGACGTAGTACCGCTCCTCCATGCCGTAGTAGCGCAGTCGGCGCAGCGCGTGGTGGGCGTCGTCCCGCGAGGTCAGTACGGCGCCTCCGTCGCCGTAGGCGCCGAGCACCTTCGTGGGGTAGAAGGAGAAGGCGGCGGCGTCGCCGGTGGTGCCGGCGAGCCGGCCGGCGCGGCGGGCACCGTGGGCCTGCGCGCAGTCCTCGACGAGGAACAGGTCGTGCTCCGCGGCGAGCCGCTCCAGCGGAGCCAGGTCGACGCACTGTCCGTAGAGGTGGACGGGCAGCAGGCACCGGGTCCGGGGCGTGATCGCGGCCTCGACCTGCTCGGTGTCCATGAGGTAGCTGTCCGCGTGGATGTCGACGAACACCGGGGTGGCGCCCACCGAGTCGATGGCCACGACCGTGGGGGCCGCGGTGTTGGACACGGTGACGACCTCGTCGCCGGGGCCGACGCCGAGCGCCTGGAGGGCCAGCTTGATCGCGTTGGTGCCGTTGTCGACACCGACGCAGTGCGCGGCGCCGTGGTAGGCGGCGAACTCCTCCTCGAATCCGCGGACGCTGTCACCGAGGACGAGCCGGCCCGAGCTGAAGACCGTCTCCACGGCGTCCAGAATGTCGGCGCGTTCGTTCTCGTATTCCTGTAGGTAGTCCCAGACGAGAGTCGTCATTAATTCTTTTCCTCCCCTTGCCGATGCCTTGCCGATTGCCACGCCGATGCCGTGCCACAGGGCGTCACCATCCCCTCGCAGCACATCACATTCCCACTTCGGTCCACAACCCCGGAATTCCCTCTATTACCACTCGATTTTCCCTGGACCAGAAATTTTCCGGCTTGCTGCCGAGCGAATCCGGTCGTTAGCATGAGAAGAAATCGAGGACAGGGGCATACCCATGAAGGGGATTATTCTCGCCGGCGGTTCGGGAACACGGCTCCATCCGATAACCGTCTCCGTATCAAAACAGCTTCTTCCGGTCGGCGACAAGCCGATGATCTACTATCCGCTCTCGGTGCTGATGCTGGCGGACATCAGGGAGATCCTGCTCATCTGCACCGAGCGCGATCTGGAACAGTTCCGCCGGCTCCTGGGCGACGGCTCCCAGCTCGGCCTGCGCATCGACTACGCGGTGCAGAACCGGCCGGCCGGACTGGCCGACGCCTTCGTCATCGGCGCCGACCACGTGGGCGACGACGACGTGGCGCTGGTCCTGGGGGACAACATCTTCCACGGACACCACTTCTACGACCTGCTCCAGAGCAATGTCCGCGACGTCCAGGGCTGCGTCCTGTTCGGCTACCCCGTGGAGGACCCGGAGCGCTACGGCGTGGGCGAGACCGACGCGTCGGGGCAACTCGTCTCCCTGGAGGAGAAGCCGCTCCGGCCGCGTTCCGACCTCGCCATCACCGGGCTCTATCTGTACGACAACGAAGTGGTGGACATCGCGAAGAACCTCCGGCCCTCGCCGCGCGGGGAACTGGAGATCACCGATGTGAACCGGAATTACCTGGCCCGCGGCCGAGCCCGGCTGGTCGATCTCGGCCGCGGTTTCGCCTGGCTCGACGCCGGAACCCCGGAATCGCTGCTCCAGGCCACCCAGTACGTGCGTACCCTCGAGGAACGGCAGGGCGTGCGCATCGCCTGCGTCGAAGAGGTGGCGCTGCGCATGGGATTCATCGACGCGGACATGTGCCACCGGCTCGGTGAACAGATGTCGCAGTCCGGCTACGGTCGCTATGTGATGGCGGTCGCCCGAGAATTCTCGGGCTGACCTTCCGTCCGACTCAGTGCTGTTCGCGGACACCGACGAAAAGACCGCGGCCGGTGGGTCCGTCCTCCAGGAATTCGACGGAGCAGCCGGCGTCGGTGAACGCGGCCGTGTATTCGTCCCTGGTGAAAAGGGTCAGCACGTCGATCTCCGTGAACTGCTGGATGCCGGCGGCGTCCCCCACGGTGAAGCGAACCTCCATGCGGGTGGCCCGGCCCTTCCGGGTGGTGTGCGAGATCCGGGCGATGGTCCGGTGCTCCTCGCGGGCCAGGTCACCCGCGACATAGCCCTCGATGAAGTTCTCCGGGAACCACCAGGGTTCGACGACCAGCACGCCGCCGGGCTCCAGATGGGCGGCCATCGAGCGGACGGCGGCCCGCATGTCGTCCAGCGTCTCCAGATAGCCGATGGCGCAGAACATGCAGCTCACCGCCGCGTAGGCGCGCGGGAGCCGGAAGTCGCGCATGTCGCCGGCGTGCACGGTGGTGCCGGGCAGCCGCTGCTCGGCGAGCCGCCGCATCGGCTCCGCGATCTCCAGGCCCTCGGCGACCTCGAACAGGGTGCTGAACACGCTCAGATGGGCGCCCGTGCCACAGGCGACGTCGAGCAGCGAAGCGGCTCCCGGACGCCGTTCGGTGATGATCCGCGAGACGTCAGCCGCCTCCTGTCCCCAGTCCTTGCCGCGGCTGCGGTAGATGGCCTCGTACACGTCCGCGAGTTCCCGGCCGTACATGTCTGTTCCCTCCGTCGGCGCCCCGGTGGGCGCGTCGTCCGCTCGGCCCGCCGTGCGCTCCTCACTCGTCGACCAGGGCCACCGCCCTCGTCCAGCCGGCGCCCGCTCCGGCGATCCGCACCGGGAAGCACGCGACCCGGAACCCGTGCGCGGCGGGCAGCCGGTCGAGGCCGGCGAGCCGCTCGACCTGGCAGTACTCCCGGTCCCGCCCGATGACATGGGCGGGCCACAGGACCGACCGGTCACCCGTGGCCCGGTAGCGGGTGATGATGTCGCCGAACGGCGCGTCCAGGCTGAACGCGTCCGTGCCGATCACCCGCACGCCCAGGTCCAGCAGCAGATGCACGGCCGAGCCGTCCAGCCCGGTGAAGTCCGTGAAGTACTTCGGGGTCCCCGCCCACGCGTCGGCGCCGGTCCTGAGCAGGACGATGTCCATGGGCGCGGGGGTGTGGCCGATCCGGTCCATCTCCCGCCGCAGCACGTCGGCGCCGATCGCGCCCGTGCCCTGGCCGCTCAGGTCGAGGACGACCGCGGGCCGGAAGAACCAGTCGAGCGGCATCTCGTCGATGTGCCGCGGCGGACCGTCCCGGTACGAGGCGCGCGTGCCGTAGTGCGAGGGCGCGTCGACGTGGGTTCCGGTGTGGGTGGTCAGCTGGAGACGGTCGAGCGAGAGGAATTCGCCCTCCGGCAGTTCCGCCGGATCGAAGTCGATGCCGAAGTGCTCACGCATCTCCTCGCTCATGTGCGTGGCGGCCTCCTTCGGACCGAGAACGTCGTGCACGACGGGATCAGGTTCAAAACCCGCCGCGTCCACGGGTGAGGACAGGTCGATGATGCGCACACGCGCCTCCCGGCGATGGGTTCCTGCGAGCCAGCCCATGCTCACCAGCGCGGCTTGAGAAGCGTTGGAGGCTGACTGAACAGCGGCCAGCGCATCCGCCCGGCCCGCGCTCGACCGATCCTGGAGGTCGCGCTGCGACCGTCGTGACACTCACCGGGGACCCGGGCACCCACCCGCCCCGGACGCGGGAACGGCGAAAGGTGACACGGCATGACAGCACAGGCACCCACGGCCCCGGCGGACGTCTACGCCGAGGTACAGCATTTCTACGCACGGCAGATGCGGTACCTGGACTCCGGCGAGGCCGAGACCTGGGCCGGCACGTTCACCGAGGACGGCTCCTTCGCACCGCCCTCGCTCCCGGAGCCGGTGCGCGGACGCCCGCTGCTCGCCGAGGGTGCCCGCAACGCCGCGGCGGGACTCGCCGCCGCCCGCGAGACGCACCGCCACTGGGTCGGGATGCTCACCGTCACCCCCGCGGACGACGGCTCGCTGACCGCCGAGAGCCTGGTCTCGATCGTCGCCGTCGCGCAGGGCGGCCCCGCCCGGCTGCACCTGGTCTGCACCTGCCGGGACATCCTGGTCCGCGAGGGCGGCCGGCTCCTGGTCCGGGAACGCGTGGTGACCCGTGACGACCGGCCCTGAGGCCGCGGCCGAGCGGGAGTCGACCGTGAATCGAGCGGCCCGGCCTACGGTCCGGGGCATGAGCGTTACAGCAGAACCGTCAGCGCCGCGGGGCGTGATCGTCACCGGCGGCGGGACCGGGATCGGGCGGGCCACGGCCCACGCCTTCGCCGGCCGCGGCGACCGGGTACTCGTCGTGGGCCGCACCGCCGCGACCCTGGCCGGGACCGCCGAGGGCCATCCCGGCATCAGTGTCCTCACCGCCGATCTCACCGATCCGGACGGTCCGCGCGCCATCACCGACGCGGCCCTGGAGGCGTTCGGCCGCATCGACGTCCTCGTGAACAACGCGGCCACGGGTGGATTCGCCGGCCTGGCGGAGACGAAGCCGGAGGCCGCCCGCGAGCAGTTCGACAGCAACCTCCTGGCCCCGCTGCTGCTCACCCGGCAGACCCTGGACGCCCTGGCGGCGGACGGCGGGGGAACGGTGCTGAACATCGGCTCGGCCGGAGCCCTGGGCCGCCGGGCGTGGCCGCAGAACGGCGTCTACGGCGCCGCCAAGGCCGGGCTCGACTTCCTCACCCGGACCTGGGCCGTCGAACTGGCACCGCGCGGCATCCGCGTCCTGGGCCTCGCGCCCGGCGTGATCGACACCGGCATCGGTGAACGCTCGGGCATGTCACGGCAGGCCTACGCGGACTTCCTCGGGCAGATCGCCGCCCGCGTCCCGGCCGGCCGGGTCGGCCGGCCCGAGGACATCGCCTGGTGGGCCGTCCAGCTCGCCGACCCGCGCGCCGCCTACGCGACCGGAGCGGTGCTCGCGGTCGACGGCGGTCTGTCCCTCACCTGAACCACGTCCCGAAGGAGACTGCCGTGCAGACACAGAACGCGCCGGAGACGGCGGAGTACCAGCAGACCGACAGCGAACTGGGCCGTCATCTCCTGACCGCCCGCGGCTTCCACTGGATCTACGGCACCAGCGGCGACCCGTACGCCCTGACCCTGCGTGCGGAGAGCGACGACCCCGCGCTGCTGACCCGCCGGATACGGGAGGCCGGGCCGCTGTGGCAGAGCGCCACCGGCGCCTGGGTCACCGGCCGGCACGGCGTCGCCGCCCAGGCCCTGGCCGATCCCCGGCTCGCGCTGCGCCACGCCGACCTGCCGGGCCCGCAGCGGCACGTCTTCTCCGACGCCTGGAGCAATCCGCAGCTGTGCCACATCATCCCGCTGGACCGGGCCTTCCTCCACGCTTCGGACGCCGACCACACGCGCTGGGCGCGGTCCGCCTCCGCCGTCCTGGGCGGCGCGGGCGGCGCGACGGCGGAAGGTGTCCGCGAGCAGGCCGGGCGCGTGCACCGGGAGGCCGCCGACCGCACCGGGGACAGCTTCGACCTCATGGCGGACTACTCCCGCCCGGTGGCGACGCAGGCCGCCGCGGAGCTGCTCGGTGTCCCCGCCGCCCAGCGGGAACGCTTCGCGGCGACGTGTCTCGCCCTCGGCGTCGCCCTCGACGCCGCGCTCTGCCCCCAGCCGCTCGCCGTGACCCGCCGGCTGACCGAGGCCGTCGAGGACGTACGGGCCCTCGTCGCCGACCTCGTCGAGGCGCGGCGGACCCAGCCGGGTGACGACCTGCTCAGCACGGTGCTGCGGGACGGCTCCTCCGCCGCCTCTCCCGCGCAGGACGCGCTCGCCGTGGGGGTGCTGACCGCCGTGGTGGGCGTCGAGGTCACCGCCGGGCTCATCAACAACACCCTGGAGTCGCTGCTCGCCCGTCCCGTGCAGTGGGCGCGGCTCGGCGAGGGCCCGGACCTCGCGGCCGGCGCCGTGGAGGAGGCACTGCGGTTCGCGCCGCCGGTGCGGCTGGAGAGCCGTATCGCCGCCGAGGACCTCAGCCTCGGAGGCCAGGACCTCCCGGCCGGCGCCCAGGTCGTCGTCCATGTCGGGGCGGCGAACCGGGACCCCGAGGCGTTCCTGGCCCCGGACCACTTCGACCTCGACCGGCCAGCCGGGCAGGGGCAGTTGTCGCTCTCCGGCCCGCACACCTCGCTCTTCGGGGCGTTCGCCCGGCTCCAGGCGGAGACCGCGGTCCGCACCCTGCGGGAGCGCCGGCCCGTGCTCGCGCCGGCCGGCGCGGTCCTGCGGCGGATGCGGTCCCCCGTGCTGGGCGGAGTGCTGCGCTTCCCCCTGACCACCTCCGCGTGACGGCACGCCGGGGCCCGGCGTACCGCGGCCCGAGTTGCGAGCCGCCGAAAGCCGAGCCGCAGAGAAAGGACCGACCATGCGGGTTCTCCTGACGTCCTTCGCGCTGGACGCTCACTTCAACGGGTCCGTGCCGCTGGCCTGGGCACTGCGGGCCGCCGGGCACGAGGTACGGGTGGCGAGCCAGCCCGCGCTGACCGCGAGCATCACGGCGGCCGGGCTGACCGCCGTGCCGGTGGGGGCGGACCCCCGGCTGGACGAGATGGTCAAGGGCGTGGGCGACTCGGTGCTGTCCCACCACGCCGACCAGTCGCTCGACCCCGACACCCCCGGACAGCTCACCCCGGCCTTCCTCAAGGGCTGGGACACCATGTTGGCCGCCACCTTCTACACGCTGATCAACGACGATCCGATGGTCGACGACCTCGTCGCGTTCGCCCGCGGCTGGGAACCGGACCTGATCGTGTGGGAGCCGTTCACCTTCGCCGGAGCGGTGGCCGCGAAGGTGACCGGCGCGGCCCATGCCCGGCTGCTGTCCTTTCCCGACCTCTTCATGTCCATGCGGCGGGCCTACCTCGCCCAGCTCGGCGCCGCCCCGGCGGACCCGGCCGGGTGGGACGGGACGGCGCACCCCGAGGACTCCCTCGGCCAGTGGCTGGAGTGGACGCTCGGCCGCTACGGCGTCCCCTTCGACGAGGAGGCGGTGACGGGACAGTGGTCGGTGGACCAGGTGCCGCGCAGCTTCCGCCCGCCGTCGGACGGCCCGGTCGTGGGCATGCGCTACGTCCCCTACAACGGGCCGGGGCCCGCCGTCGTGCCCGACTGGCTGCGCGTTCCGCCGACCCGCCCCCGCGTCTGCGTCACGCTGGGCCTGACGGCCCGGACCTCGGAGTTCCCCAACGCCGTCCCGGTCGACCTCGTCCTCAAGGCGGTCGAGGGGCTCGACATCGAGGTGGTCGCCACCCTCGACGCCGAGGAGCGGGCGCTGCTGACCCATGTCCCGGACAATGTGCGCCTGGTGGACCACGTGCCGCTGCACGCGCTGCTGCCGACCTGCGCGGCCATCGTCCACCACGGCGGCGCCGGCACCTGGTCGACGGCGCTGGTCGAGGGTGTGCCGCAGATCGCCATGGGCTGGATCTGGGACGCGATCGACCGCGCGCAGCGTCAGCAGGCACTCGGCGCGGGCCTCCATCTCCCCTCGCACGAGGTGACGGTGGAGGGGCTGCGCGGCAGGCTCGTCCGGCTCCTCGACGAGCCCTCGTTCACCGCGGCGGCCGGCCGGCTGCGGGCCGAGGCCGAGTCCGAACCGACCCCGGCGCAGGTCGTCCCCGTACTGGAACGGCTGACCGCCCAGCACCGCGCCCGTGGAGCCCGACGCCCCGGAGGTACGTCGCCATGCGTGTCCTGATCACCGGCGGCGCCGGTTTCATCGGATCCCACTACGTCCGTTCCCTGCTGGCGGGGACCCTGCCCGGTCCCCGGCCGAGCCGGGTCACCGTCGTCGACCTGCTCACGTACGCGGGAGACACCGGCAATCTGCCCCTTGCCGATCCCCGGCTGGACTTCCGCCGGCTCGACATCCGCGACCTGGACGCGCTGCTGACGGTGGTCCCCGGCCACGACGCGGTGGTGCACTTCGCGGCCGAGACCCATGTGGACCGTTCCCTGAGCGAGCCGGCGGAGTTCGTCCGCACCAACGTGCTGGGCACCCAGTCGCTGCTGGAGGCGAGCCTGCGCGGCGGGGTCGGCACGTTCGTGCACGTCTCCACGGACGAGGTCTACGGCTCGATCGCGCAGGGCACCTGGACGGAGGAGGCGCCCCTGCTCCCCAACTCCCCCTACGCGGCGTCGAAGGCGGGCAGCGACCTGGTCGCGCGGTCCTACTGGCGCACCCACGGCCTCGATGTGCGCACCACCCGCTGCGCCAACAACTACGGCCCCCGTCAGCACCCGGAGAAGCTCATCCCGCTGTTCGTCACCGAACTGCTGGCCGGCCGGACGGTGCCGCTGTACGGCGACGGAGCCAACGTCAGGGAATGGCTGCACGTGGACGACCACTGCCGGGCCGTCCACGCGGTGCTGACCGGTGGCCGGCCGGGCGAGATCTACAACATCGGCGGCGGTACGCATCTGACGAACCGTGAGATGACGGCCAAGCTGCTCGCGCTGTGCGGCACGGACTGGTCAAGGGTCCGCCAGGTGCCCGACCGCAAGGGCCACGACCTGCGGTACGCGGTGGACGACACGAAGATCCGCGAAGAACTCGGCTACCGGCCGCTGCGGTCCCTGGACGACGGTCTGCGCGAGGTCGTCGACTGGTACCGCGACCGGCCGGCCCGCCGGCCGGAACCGGCCGAGCGGGTCTGAGCCGCCCCGGCGGGGCGCGACCGCCAAGAGCGTGAGGAGAGCCGGCGCCTTTCAGCGCCGGCTCTTCGTCGTTGCGGAGGTCAGGCGCCGATCGTCCGGGCTTCAGGCACTCGCCGAACGTCCGGGCTTCAGGCACTCGCCGAACGTCCGGGCGGCTCAGCCGCTGACGACCCGTGCGGCCTTGCGTACCTGCTCGACCAGCAGCGCCTGACGCAGCAGCGCCTCCCCCAGGGAGGCCCGGACAGTCTCCGAGTGCACCGCCGAGGCGAACGCGTCGAGCGCGTTGCCCACCTGGTGATCGGCGGGCAGCGTGACTTCGGTGAGCCGGTCCTGCTGTTCGATGCGGACCACCGGGCGGTGCTCGCGGGGCGGGGTGAAGGCCCGCGGCACGCTCAGCCTGCCGCGGCTGCCCCACAGCGCGTACACGGACCGGTACGCGTGCTGGAAGCCGAAGTCGAGCTGCGCGGTCACCCCCGTCGCCGTGGACAGCAGCGCGCTTCCCGCGACGTCGACGCCGGTCGCCTCGTCGACGCGCAGACAGGCGCCCAGCACGTCGAGTTCCCCGGCGAGGTGGAGCTGGGCCGCGCGCAGCGGATAGACACCGACGTCCAGCAGGGCGCCGCCGCCGAGCCGCGCGTCGTGCCGGAAGGACGAGGGGTCTGGCGGCGGCACACCGAAGGAGCTGGTGAAGACCCGCAGCTCCCCGATCTCGCCGGCCATGGCCCGGACCGCCTCGTGCTGCGAGTGGTGCAGGAACATGAAGTTCTCGGTGAGCGCGAGACCGAGCCGGCCGGCCATCGCCACCAGCTCGACGCTCTGCGCGTACGTCGTGCTGAGCGGCTTCTCCACCAGCACGTGCTTGCCCGCCGCCAGCGCTTCGGTGACCCATTCGTGGTGCATGCCGGGCGGCAGGGGAACGTAGACGGCGTTGATGTCCTCACGCTCCAGCAGCGCCTTGTAGCCGGTCACCGCCGCGCATCCGAAGCGGGCCGCGAGCCGCTCGGCGCGCGCCCGGTCCCGGCTCGCCAGAGCGACCAGCCGCACCGACGGATGCTCCACGATCGCGGGCAGGATCCGGCGCACCGCGATATCGGCACAGCCCAGAACCCCGATGCGGAGTACGGGCCGTGGAGTGTCCTTCGGCATCTGCCACCTCACCAGTTCGACGCGTCGCCGGACACGCTAGCCACGGCAGGTCGAAGGCCCCTCGAAGCCCACTGGAGCAGGGCCTTCGGCCGGGACTCCACGGCTCCTCGACCGATCCGGGCCAGCATGGTCGGCGAGGCAATCCTTACGGAGGGACGGCTATGACGTCGGACACCAAGGCTCTGGTCCTGGAGCAGGTTCGCGAGTATCACCGGCAGCAGCAGCCAGGGAATTTCCAGCCCGGAGTGACGCCCATCCTCTCCTCGGGCGCCGTCCTGGACGAGGAGGACCGGGTCGCCCTGGTGGAGGCCGCCCTGGATCTGCGGATCGCGGCCGGAGCCCACTCCCGGCGCTTCGAGAGCAGGTTCGCCCGCCACATCGGCGTACGCAAGGCGCACCTGGTGAACTCGGGGTCCTCGGCGAACCTGCTGGCGCTCTCGGCGCTGACCTCTCCCCGGCTCGGTGAGCAGCGGCTGCGTCCGGGCGACGAGGTGATCACGGTGGCCGGCGGGTTCCCCACCACGGTGAACCCGATCCTCCAGAACGGGCTGACGCCCGTGTTCGTGGACCTGGAACTCGGTACGTACAACACGACGGTGGAGCACGTGCGGGCGGCGATCTCGGACCGGACCCGGGCCATCATGATCGCGCACACCCTCGGCAACCCCTACCAGGTGGCGGAGATCCAGCAACTGGCCACCGAGCACGAGCTGTTCCTGATCGAGGACAACTGCGACGCGGTGGGCTCGACCTACCAGGGACGGATGACGGGGACCTTCGGGGACCTGGCCACGGTCAGTTTCTATCCCGCCCACCACATCACCACGGGCGAGGGAGGCTGCGTACTGACGCGCAACCTCGAACTGGCCCGTATCGTCGAGTCGTTCCGCGACTGGGGCCGGGACTGCTGGTGCGAACCGGGCGAGGACAACACCTGCCTCAAGCGGTTCGACTACCAGCTGGGCAATCTCCCCAAGGGCTACGACCACAAGTACATCTTCTCCCACATCGGTTACAACCTGAAGGCGACCGATCTGCAAGGGGCTCTGGCGCTCAGCCAGTTGAAGAAGCTGCCGGAGTTCGGCGCGGCCCGGCGGCGCAACTGGCAGCGACTGCGGGACGGGCTCGCCGACGTTCCCGGTCTGCTGCTGCCGGTCGCGACGCCGGGCAGCGATCCCAGCTGGTTCGGGTTCGTGATCACGGTCCTGCCCGACGCCACCTACACCCGCCGCGACCTGGTCGCCTTCCTGGAGGAACGGCGGATCGGCACACGGCGGCTGTTCGGTGGCAACCTCACCCGCCATCCGGCGTACCTCGACACGCCGCACCGGGTGGCGGGCGATCTCCGCAACTCCGACATCATCACCGAGCAGAGCTTCTGGATCGGGGTGTATCCGGGCATCACGGAGGAGATGACCGACTACATGCGGGAGTCGATCGTCGAGTTCGTCACCAAGAACGGCTGAGCCGAAGGGCGGTCAGCTGATCATCCGGTCGAACACCGGGTCCCCTCCGTATCCGGGCGCGTCCAGCCAGGGCTCCGCCGAGAGCACCGCCTGCTGCAGACGCTGCAGGCGCGGCGAGGGGGAGAGTCCGAGTTCCTCCGCCAGCCGGCGGCGCAGCCTCTGGTAGACGTCCAGCGCCTGCCAGGAGCGGCCCGCCCGGTACAGCGCCGTCATGCACTGGGCGTGCAGGCCCTCGTGCAGTGGGTGGCGCCCGGTGAGTTCGGTGAGTTCGGCCAGCAGCTCCGCGTGGCGTCCCAGCCTCAGGTCCGCCTCCAGGCAGCGCTCCAGCACGCCGAGCCTGCTCTCCTCCAGCCGTGCCACCTCGATGCTCAGGACCGGTCCGATCCGCACATCCACCAGCGCGGAGCCCCGCCACAGCGCGAGCGCCTCACGGAAGTGGGCCGACGCCTCCTCCTGCCGGTCCTCGGCGGTGGCGATCCGTCCGGCGGTGACGAGCCGTTCGTAGCGCGGCACGTCCACGGAGTCCTCGGGCGCCTGCCAGCAGTAGCCGCCGTACTGGGTGACGAGGACGTCCTTGGCCGACACGCCGCCCTCGTCACCGTAGGCCGCGGTCAGCCGGCGGCGCAGCTGGAGGATGTACGTGTGCAGGGTGGCGAGGGCGCTCTGGGGCGGCTCGCTGCCCCAGATCTCCTCCATCAGGGTCCCGACGGGCAGGACGCGATTGGCGTGGATGGCGAGCAGGGCGAGGATCTGCCGGGGTTTCGCCGCGGTGGGCACGATCGACCTGCCCCGCACCTCGGCCGTCAGCGGTCCCAGCAACCATATGTCCACGTTCTTCTCCCCCATCTGGTCGACGGAGCACCGCGAAGAGCTCCATGCCCAGGGAGTCTTGCTGGCCGCTTCGGCAGTCAGCCAGTGCCCTGAACCCGAACAGGCACATGAGGAACGTATGTGCAAGATGTGTAAACCTCATAGGCCGTGTATGCCGGACGCACTGGCAGCCGCCCTGCGGGGCCGTAAGGATGACGGCAGTGCACAGCCCGAACCAGGGCCAGAGCACTACTCACAGCAGCAGCCGGCCGACAGCGACAAGGAGCACACATGTCACGGATCACGCCCCTCCTGCAAGGTGACGCGGCAGCCGCCGAGTTCGCCGACGATCTCGTCATCACGGAGTTCGGCCACGGTCCCGGGGAGCACGTGGACAGCGCGATGTGTATCTGCTGGGCTCCCCTGTCCGGCACCCCGTCGGCCACGGTCGGCGGCCCCACGTCTCGATGAGCCGTACGGCCCCTGGCAACAGGCTCCCCCGGCTGGGGTTCGCACCGCATCTGCGGGTCGAGTCGCGGCCGGGAGAGCCCGTCTTCCTGATGACGGAGGACCGGGTGACCACGCTGGGCGGGGAGCAGATCGCCCTGCTGGCCCCGCTGCTCGACGGCAGCCGCGATCTGCCGGGCATCGTCGCCGACGCTGCACCCGGGCTGCCGGCCGGACTCGCCGAGCGGCTCGTGGCCCGGCTGCTGGACGCGGGCCTGCTGTGCGCCTATCCGCAGGACGGGGCCGATGGCCCCGAACGGGCCTACCGGTCCCTCACCGGCCTTGGGGCGCGCTCCGCCGACGCACCGGACCCGGTCCTGGCCGCGGTCGACCTCACCGGCGACGCGCGATCCCCGCTGCCCGAGGCCGTGTCCGCCGCGGGCCTGCCCGCCGCGGCACCGGGCGAGCAGGCCCCTCTGACCCTGGTGCTCTGTCACGACTACCTCGACCCGCGGCTGAGCGCCCTGGACGCCGAGCACCGCGCGTCGGGACGCGGCTGGCTGCCCGTCCGGGCCAACGGCACCCACCTGTGGATCGGCCCGTTCTTCTCCGCCGGCGACGGCCCCTGCTGGAGCTGCCTGGCGGACCGGCTCCGGCTGCGCCGGCGCGGTGAGGCGTACGTGCAGCACCTGCTGGGGCACAGCGGTCCGGCCGTGCACCGGCGTGCCTACCTGCCCGCGGGGCGTGCCGCGGCCCTGCAACTGGCCCTGCTGGAAGCCGGGAAGTGGCTCTCCGGACACCGCGACGCCGTGCAGGACAGCCTCTGGCGCCTGGACACCCGCACACTGGAGAGCAGTCGCCATCCCGTGCGGCGCCGCCCGCAGTGTTCCCGCTGCGGCGATCCGCTGCTGGTACGCGACCGGGTCTCGGCCCCCGTGACGCTGTCCCCCCGGCCGGTGCGGGACGAGAGCGGCGGTGGTCACCGCGCGTTCGGACCGCAGGAGATGCTGGACCGCTACGGCCACCTCGTGGACCCCGTCACCGGTGTCGTCGGCGAGATCCGCCGGGATCCGCGCGGACCGGAGTTCCTCAACTGCTTCCACGCCGTCGCGCTGCCGTCCTGGGACCCCGCGCTGCCGCCGCCGTCGCTCCAGTCCCCGCTGCGCAGCCCGGGATCCGGCAAGGGCGTCACCGAACTGCACGCCAGGGTCAGCGCGCTGGCCGAGGCGCTGGAGCGGTGCAGCGGCTACTTCCAGGGCGACGAACCGCGCCGGCGCGGCAGTTACCGCGAGCTGGCCGGTCTCGCCGTGCATCCGGACAGCGTCCAGCTCTTCGACCGCAGACAGTTCGAGGACCGGCGGGCGTGGAACCGCGCACACGGTCCCTTCCACCAGGTGACCGAGCCCTTCGACGAGGACGTCCCGATCGACTGGACCCCCGTCTGGTCACTGACCGAGCGGCGGCAGCGGCTCGCGCCGACGAGCCTGCTCTACTACAACGCCCCGGACGCGGACACGGGCTACTGCCGGGCCACGTCCAACGGGGCCGCCGCCGGAACGAGCCTGGAGGACGCCGTCGTGCACGGCTGCCTGGAACTCGTGGAGCGGGACGCGATCGCGCTGTGGTGGTACAACCGCACCCGCCGGCCCGGCGTGCCCCTGGACGCGCGGGATCCGTGGATCACGCGGCTCCGGGCCGTCCTGCGCGATCTGGGCAGGACGGTGTGGGCCCTCGACCTCACGTCCGATCTCGGCATTCCCGTGGTCGCCGCCGTGTCGGTGCGCACGGGCGGCACCGCCGAGGACATCGTGCTGGGCTTCGGCGCGCATTTCGACCCGCGTATCGCCCTGCGCCGGGCGCTCACCGAACTCGGCCAGATGCTCCCGCCGTTGACGCGGGAGACGGCCGGCGACGCCACCGCGTACACCGGCACGGACCCCGAGGCCCTGCACTGGTTCCAGCACGCCACCACGGCCAACCAGCCGTACCTCCTGCCCGCGGCACGCCGGTCCGCCCGGTCCCCCGCCTCGCTGCGGCCTCCCCGCGACGCCGCGGCACAGGCCGGGGCCCTGGTCGCCCTGTTGCGCCGGCACGGCCTCGAGGTGCTGGTCCTCGACCAGACGCGCCCCGATGTGGAACTGCCCGTCGCCAAGGTGCTGGTACCCGGTCTGCGCCCGCACTGGGCGGGGTTCGGCCCCGGCAGGCTGTTCGACGTACCCGTCGCCCTCGGCCGGCTCACCCGGCCGACGGACTTCGCGGACCTCAATCCGCTGCCGCTCCACCTCTGACGGAATCCAGCATTCCTCTTTTTCCGCGCCCGGAAGACAACCCTTCGAAGCCAAAAGCCTTCTCTTCTGGAAAGCGGCCGGAAAAGGGCCGCCGCGCCCGCAACGCCGCGGGCGGAACGCCCAGTTCGATTAAAATCGATGACCAGTTCCCATCCTCCCGGCCTGCCGTGAGAGGGTGGGTGAGGCACAACCCTGACTCACTCATTCGTTCGGTTCGTCCGGGGGAGGAAGAGATGCAAGGTTCTGCCCTGCACAGGGGTGCGCGCGTCGAGCGGGAGGACGTGAGAAGCAGGGACCTGGCTCTCGGCACCTCCAGCGCCATCACCCTCGCGGTACTCGTGGCCTTCTTCGGGGTGGCCCTCAGCTATCTGCTGGACGACCGGCTCTCACCCGCGAGACTCGCGGCCGGCATCCTGACCCTCATTCTCGTATACGGCGTCCAACTCGCGCATTCCTTCCCGCATCTGTGGCCCTGGCTGGCCCGACGGCGGTCCTGGACTTTCGGAGTTCAGATCCTTCTCACCTATCTTCCCTTTCTCACTTTCGCCGAGGCCTGGCTCGCCACACCCGGCTTTCTCGCCGGCTCCGCCCTGCTCGTCCTGCCGTCCCGCTGGGCGTGGCCGACGTTCGCCGTGACCGTGGCCTCGTCCAGCCTGCTGGTGCTCGGAAGCGGAATGGGCCGCGGATCGCTGTGGTACGGGACGGTCGCGACCACGCTGACCGGTCTCGTGGTGTTCGGACTGTCGGAGCTGACCCGGCTCGTCCAGGAGGCCCACCGCACCCGGAGCGAGCTGACCCGGATGGCCCTGGAGGCCGAGCGCCTGCGCTTCTCCCGCGACCTGCACGACCTGCTGGGCATGAGCCTGACCACGATCGCCTTCAAATGCGAACTGGCACGGCGGCTGCCGCCCTCCAAGCACGCCCGCCTGCATCAGGAACTGACCGAGATCCTCGACATCACCCAGCAGGCGTTCGCCGACGTGCGGGCCGTCTCCCAGACCTACCGCGCCATGTCACTGACCACGGAGGTCGACACCGTCTTCCGCACCCTCAGGGCCATGGGCATACAGACCGTCTTCCGGGGCGGCGCCGGACCTCTGCCGCCCGAGATCGAGACCGCGCTGGCCACGGTGCTGCGCGAGGGGGCCACCAACATGCTGCGGCACAGCAGGGTCGGCACCTGCATCCTCCACCTCGGTCTGGAACAGAGCACCGTCAGGATGACCCTGACCAACGACGGGCTGATGAGCCGTGCGGCCCCCCGGCCCGCCGACGCCCGGCCCGGAAGCGGGCTCACCAACCTCCGCGAACGCGTCGAGGCGGTGGAAGGCCGCCTCAACACGGAGATCACCGAGGACAAGTGGTTCTCCCTGACGGTGGTCGTCCCTCTCCCGGCGACGAACCAGACGTCCAGGCGCCGGCTCCTGTGGCCTTCCATGGACACGGCGCACCCCTCCGACCGGGGGATGCACGATTCGGCGACCGTGGCCTGAGCCGGCCTCGGCCCGAGCGCCATCGGCCCGTGCGGCCTTGACCTCGGCGGCCGGGGACCGGCCCGGCGGGGCGCCTCGTCGGCGGCCCGTCAGATCCAGCCGGTCTCCCGCGCGATGCGTACCGCGTCCATACGATTGCGGGCGCCGAGCTTGACCACGGCACTGCTCAGGTAGTTCCGTACCGTTCCCGGTGAGAGGAACAGGCGGCGGGCGATGGCCGTGGTGCCCTCACCCGCGGCGGCGAGGCGCAGCACTTCCAGTTCGCGCGGAGCCAGCGGCTGCGTGACGTCCTCGAGCGCCGCGACGGCCAGTTGGGGGTCGACGGCCCGCTTCCCCGCCGCCACCGCCCTGATGGCGCCGATGAGCTGGGCCGGGTCGGCGTCCTTGCGCAGGAATCCCATGGCGCGGGTGGCCAGCGCCCGGCGCAGGGTGCTCGGGTTGCCGTACCCGGTGAGCATGAGGATCCGGCAGTCCGGTACCTCGGCAGCGAGCGCCGCCGCCGCGGCGATACCGTCCATACCGGGAAGGCCGATGTCGAGTACGGCCACATCCGGTTTCAGGGCACGAGCCTTCGCGACGATCTCGTCGCCACGGTCGATCTCGGCCACCACGTCGAAGTCCGCTTCCAGCGCCAGGAGTTCGGCGAGCGCTCGGCGCAGCATCGCCATGTCCTCGGCGATCAGAATCTTTATCATGGACCCCTCACATCGACCGTCTCCGAGACGCCCGCACCCCATCCTCGCATCCGTAAGTCCGAAACCGCAGCTCCAAACCGCCCAAACCCCTGATAAACCAGGGGAGTTACCGTTTAACGCCGCTTACCGAGGCGGGTCCCCCGCGAGGCCCGGCCGCTACGGATCCCGGGCCGGCTCGTCCGGGGCCTCGGGCAGCACCAGGTGGGCCATGTCGCCCGGCGGGGGTGTGGTCACCGACCACAGCGGGGCGGCGGTTCCGTCGGCGACCGCGGCCGGGGCGTCGGTGAGGTTCATCCGCTCGCGCAGCCGGCCGTAGAAGTCCGTCGGTCCGAGCCGGACCGCCCGCAGCCGGCGCGGTGAGGCGTAGACGCCGATCCAGTCGCCCGGGTCGAGGACGCCGCGCAGCTGTCCGTCGATACTGACTGCGGCCCGGCCCGACCGTTCGAGGACGCGCAGTCCGATGGGCTCGTCCGGGGCCGTCACCACCGAGCGGTCGAACGCCATGTGCGGGGCGACCGGCGTGAAGACCAGGGCCTCGGCGCGCGGCGAGACGACAGGACCGCCGGCGGCGAAACTGTAGGCGGTCGAGCCCGTCGGCGTCGCCACCAGCAGGGCGTCGGCGGAGTAGGAGGCGAGCAGCCGTCCGGCGACGTAGACGCCGACCGACACCTGACGGTCACGCGCCAGCTTCTCCAGCACGATGTCGTTGAGCGCGAAGACGTGCAGGGGGAGGCCCCACTCGTCGTCGGCCTCGCAGTCCTCGCGCACCCGGGGCGGCGGCAGCAGCGGCCCGCGCCCGTACTTGATCAGCGCCTCCATCTCCTCGGGCACCTCCAGCCGACGCGAGGCGCGCAGCGTCAGCAGCAACCGGCTCTCCACGGTGAGCCGTTCCTCCCGTACGGCGTCCAGGGCCGTGCGCACCGCGGCGACGGGCACCTCCGTCAGGAAGCCGACGCGGCCCAGGTCGACGCCGAGGACGAGGGCGTCGTTCTCGGCGGCCAGCCGGGCGCCGCGCAGGAACGTGCCGTCGCCGCCGAGGGTGACGACGAGGTCGGGATTCCCGGCGGCCTCGACCTCCTCCTGCGCGCTGTGCCGCCCGCCGTCCTGCCACACGTCGATGTCCGTGCACGACACGGAGTGCTCGGCGCACCACGCTCGGACGACGCGGGCGGCCTCTCCGGCCTCCGGGCGCCCCCCGTGCACCACGAGTCCCAGCCGACCCACCGGCATGTCCGCCTCCACCTTCACGTCCCGGACGGCCAGCAAAACACCGCCGGCGCCGGCCCGCCACGCGTGGGCGGGCGCCGGGACGGGGTGGCGCCGGGCAGCGGGGGCCCGGCCCGGCGGTCAGCGCCCGCGTGCCGTGCCCACCGCGTGCAGTGTGCGCAGTGCCGCCTGCCTCAGGGCGGGATGGTCGCGGACCAGGCGGTGCGCGGCGCGTACGGGTTCACGGCGGAGCCAGTGCAGGGCGGCTCCCGGACCGGTCGTGCGCAGCGCGCCCTCGTGGACGAGGAGGTCGCCGGTCTTGAAGGAGTCCTTGTACGCCGCCTCGCCCCGGCCGAAGTCGAAGAGGCGGACGCCGGACGCGGCGGCGGCCTCGATCATGCGCAGGTAGAGGACGCGGCCGGGCGAGTAGGTGGCGAGGGTGCGGTCGTAGGAGGGGAACCAGCAGGAGAAGACGGTGCGGGAGCGCAGGCCGAAGTGGGCGGCGACGGGCCGGTCGGCGGCGTAGAGCACCGACAGGACACCGGAGCAGTGCGGTGCCGCCGTGCCTGCCAGGAGGTCGACGAGCCGGGTGATCCAGGGCTGGGCGAAGGGGTCACGGCGGCCGGTGCGCCGGTAGTGGGCGGACTTCCAGGCGATGAGGACGCGCAGGGCGGCGGGGTCGCGTTCGTCGTGGACGAAGCGCAGCGGGCCGAGGTGGCGGGCCATCCGGCGTTCCTGCGCCCTGGCCGTCTTGAGGAAGCCGCGCGCGTGCTCGCGCAGATGCCGCTCGTACCGGTCGAAGCCGTGGGTGAGGTCGACGACGGGTGAGGCGAACTGCCCGGTGGCGTACGGCAGGAACAGTTCCTGACCGCTTTCGAGATGGTTGAACTCCCAGGCGTTGAGGGAGCAGGCGCGCATCAGGTACTGCGCCTCCAGGTGGACGTCGGGCTGGAGTACGGCGCCCTGGCAGTCGGAGACACCGAGCCCGACCGCCCGGCCGTAGCCCCAGCGTCCGCGCTGGTGGGGGAAGTAGCCGACGGGCCGGCCGCCCCGCCGCAGGACGGCCACCCGGGTGTCGGGCCGGACCCGGCCGACGGCCTGGGTGAACTCGGCGCTCATGAAGGGGTTCGCGACGGTCGCGGTCGTGCTGCGCAGGTCGTTCCACCTCGCGAGGTCCGCGGGTGCCAGGTCGCCGGGGTGGGCGAGCTCGATGCGCGGTGTGGTCATGCGGACTCCTGGTGTCGCGGGGAGCGGGCGGCGGCGGCACAGCCGACGGAAACCGTTGCCTGCCCGTCCCTTTCGGCCCGTCCATGATCCGCGACAGGCGTGAGCGCCGTTTCCGGAACGGGAAAATTGCCGCATATGAACGTTCAGCCGAAGGCTCGCGAGTTCGGGTGAACGGTGGAGTGCGGCGATCCCGAGTGCACCCGCGTCCACCTCGACCGGTCCCGTGGGGCCCGCCGTCAGTGGTGCGGCATGGAGTCGTGCGGAAACCGGGTGAAGGCGGCTGCCCACCGCGCCCGCAAGAGGGGGACGCCGCAGTCACCGCCGGGTGAGGGCTCCTGGGCTCAGAAGGCGCCCATGCGGACGAGCCACTCGTCGTCGTTGAAGTTGTTGCGCGCCGGGTCGACGGAGCTCGCCGGCTTCTCCTCGACCATCTCCGCCGGGGTGATCCGCTCCGGCAGCGCGCCGAACCGGGCGCGACGGGCCTCCGCGGCGGTGTCCGGGGCTCTGTCTTCGTGCGCCATCTCATCCTCCGGGGTTCGGACGTGCGCTGCGGACCTGTCGGCCACCAGGGCCCCGCGAACACCGAGGATACCGGGCACGGTCACGCGCGTCACCGGTCACAACGGTGACGCCCCGGCCGACGGCGACGCACCGACCGCTGACGCACCACGCGCCGGCGCCTACCGGCTCACCGCACACCCGCGGCGTCCAGCAGCGAGGTCACCGTCGGCAGGATCAGCTCGGCGAGGTCGTCGGCCCCGATGCCGGCGCGGGCGCTCGCTCCGTCGAAGACGAGGATCAACTGACGGGCCAGCAGGGCGGGATCCGTCGCGCCGCCCCTTTCGGCCTCGGCCCGGAAGAACTCCGTCAGCCCGCCCTTGACCCGCCGGGCGACCCTGCTGGCGGGGTGTTCGGCGTCCTTGAGTTCGACCTGGACGGCGAGGAAGGGACACCCGTGGTAGCCGGGCAGGCCCGCCTGTTCCCGCACCCGTTCGAAGACGTGGAGGATGTGCTCGCGCGCGGTCCGCCCGTCCCCGGCGGCGGGAAGCAGCAGGTCGGTGTAGGCCGCGGCACGCCGGTCCAGGCTCGCGGCCAGCAACTCGTCCTTGCTCTCGAAGAGCTGGTACATCGAGCGCTTGGACACCCCGGCCGCCTTGCAGAGTGCCTCGACGCCGATCCCGACGCCTTCGCTGTAGGCGAGGGCAGCGGCGGCCTCCAGCAGCCGGTCCCGGGAGGTGGGCTTCGTGTCGGTGCTCATGGGGAGAGGCTAACCCGGTCGCCACCGGCGCCGGCTCCGCCGGTTCACCCGGCTTCGGCAACCGCTTGCCGAAACCATTGACGGGGCCAGGTCCGCGTCCTATCTTCTGGCCGAAGTTACGAACTGTGTTCGAAATTACGGACAAGGGACGGTCCTGTATGCCTCGGATGCTTCGTCGGCGTGCCCACGCGCCGACCGCGCGCCGCACCTCCCCACCGGCCGGCCCTCTCACGCCTCTCCCCGCGAACAGCGTCGTCCCCCTGCGATCCCGGAGCACCCCCTTGAGACGCAATGCCCTACGTCTGATCACGGCCGTGCTGGTGGCCGTGGCGGCCACCTGCTTCGCCGGTCCCGCCGGCACCGCACAGGCCGCCGTGCCCGACTCCCCCGCCGTGACCTACACCAACCCGATCGCGGAGAAGCGCGCCGACCCGCACATCTTCAAGCACACGGACGGTTACTACTACTTCACCGCCACGGTCCCCGAGTACGACCGCATCGTGCTGCGGCGGGCGACGACCATCCAGGGCCTGTCGACGGCCCCCGAGACCACGATCTGGACCAAGCACGCCAGCGGGGCCATGGGCGCCCACATCTGGGCACCGGAGATCCACTTCATCGACGGCAAGTGGTACGTCTACTTCGCGGCCGGCGCCGCCAATGACATCTGGGCGATCCGGATGTACGTCCTGGAGGGCACCGGCAGCAACCCGCTCACCGCCTCCTGGGCCGAGAAGGGGCAGATCAAGACCACCTGGGAGAGCTTCTCCCTGGATGCCACCACGTTCGTCGTGAACGGCGTGCGCTACCTCTCCTGGGCGCAGCGCAACCCGGCCGAGGAGAACAACACCAGCCTGTTCATCGCGAAGATGGCCAACCCCTGGACGATCACCGGCACTCCGGCGGAGATCTCGCAGCCCACCCTGTCCTGGGAGACCATCGGCTTCAAGGTCAACGAGGGCCCGGCCGTCATCCAGCGCGGCGGCAAGGTCTTCATGAGCTACTCGGCCAGCGCGACCGACGCCAACTACTGCCTCGGCCTGCTGACCGCCTCGGCGACCGCCGACCTCACCAACCCGGCGTCCTGGTCGAAGAGTTCGCAGCCGGTGTTCAAGACCAGCGCCGCGACCTCGCAGTACGGACCCGGCCACAACTCGTTCACCGTCTCCGAGGACGGCAAGTCCGACGTCCTCGTCTACCACGACCGCAGCTACAAGGACATCACCGGCGACCCGCTGAACGACCCCAACCGCCGTACCCGCGTGCAGAAGCTGTACTGGAAGGCCGACGGCACCCCCGACTTCGGCATCCCGGTCGCCGACGGGGTCACCCCGCAGCGCTTCTCCTCGTACAACCTCGCGGACCGCTTCATCCGGCACTGGGAGTACCGCGCCCGCGTCGAGGCGAACGTGAGCCCGCTCGCGGACTCGCAGTTCCGGGTCGTGCCCGGCCTCGCCGGCAGCGGCACGGTGTCGCTGGAGTCGGCCAACTTCCCCGGCTACTACCTGCGGCACAAGAACTTCGAGGCGTGGGTGGAGAAGAACGACGGCAGCGCGCAGTTCGCGGCCGACGCCACGTTCAGCCGGCGGGCGGGCCTGTCCGACGCGGCGGGGGTGTCGTACGAGTCGTACAACTACGCGGGGCGCTACCTCCGGCACTACGAACACCTCCTGTACGTACAGGTTCCGAGCACGGCGACGGACCGCGCCGACGCGACGTACTACGCCCAGTGAGGCATCCCCTCTGACCCCACGGGATCCACCGTGTGCGCCCGGACGGCACCTTTCGTTCCGGGCGCACACCTTTTCGCGCGCGACGCCCGCCCTGCGTCCGCGACACGTCGGCGCGGCGCTCCCGGACTGCGCCAACGGTGTGAGCCGCCGGGGAACCCGCCGCCCGGCGCACCGGACTGCCTACGATCACCACGTGGTCACCTTCGAGTTCGCGCGCACGGCACCGCTCCCCCTCGACGAGGCGTGGCGCCGGCTCACCGAGTGGACCCGCCACGCGGACGTGGTCCCGCTGACCCGCGTCACCGTGGTCACTCGAGGGCCGAACCGGGAGGGCACCGTGTTCGTGGCCCGGACCGGGATCGGGCCGTTCGCCTTCGACGACCGCATGGAGGTCACCGTCTGGTGCCCGCCGGAGGACGGCGGACCGGGCCTGTGCCGACTGGAGAAGCGGGGCCGCGCGGTCCGGGGCTGGGCGGAGATCGAGGTCCGTCCCGGCCCCGGCGGACGGACCCGGGTCATCTGGCGCGAGGAACTCCGCCCACGTCTTCTGCCGTCCCTCCTCGATCCGCTCCTGCGCCCCCTCGCACGGGCGGTGTTCGGCCGGGCGGCCAACCGGCTGCTGCGCCGTCCCTGACGCGGGGTCCCGGCGTCGCCACGCCTCCCCCGGCCCGTACGACCCCTGCGCCCCGCTGAGGAGCGCGTGGGGCGTGAAAAGCCCGTTCCGGGCCGCCGTCCGTGCCCCCTTGGCCCCCTGGGCAGCCCCCTGTGCCCATGACAGGGTGACCCCATGACAGGCGTGGACGTGCGGGTGGAAGAGGTCGAGGCACTGGCGGGGGACGGCCTGCGGTGGCTGCTCGGTATCGCCCGGGAGACGGACGGCGGGGGGCTCGGATGGCCCGACGCCCCGTCAGGCGAGACGGTCGGGACGGACCTGTACACCGGGACCGCCGGGATCGTGCCCACGCTGCTGGAGGCGCGCCGGCACTTCGGGGACGACGCCTACGGCGACGCCGCCCTGCGCGCGGCACGCACCCTCGCGGTGGCCGCCGGGACCGGCGAGGACGACTCACTGTACTTCGGGCGCACCGGGATAGCCCTCGTCCTGCGGGCCGTCCACCGCGAGCTGGGCGACAGGGCCGCCGGAGCCGCCGCCGACCTGGCCCTGGCACGGGTGCGGTCCCGGTTCGACGGGACGCGCTGGGGCGAGCTGTTCGAGCTGATGGGCGGCAACGCCGGCATCGGCCTCGGCGCGCTCGCGGCGGGCGACACCGACCTGGCCGTACGGGCGGTGGAGCCTTATCTGCGAACGGCCGAGGAGACCGCGGCGGGCGTGCGGTGGGCGCACCGGCCCGGTATCGAGGCGCGGCTGCATCACATCTCGCACGGCACGCTCGGGATCGTGTACGGGCTGGCCGCGGTCGGCCGGGCGACCGGTCGCGCGGACCTCGTGGAGCTGGCGCGGGCCGGGGCCGCGGACGTCGTGGCCCGCGACGAAGCGGGCGGAACCGGTTTCCTGGTCCCGCACTCCGACCCGCAGTACCGGCCGGACGTGATCGAGCGGTACAGCTACGGCTGGTGCCACGGGCCGGCCGGGGACGCCCAGGTCTTCCGGCTGCTGCGGGACGTGCTC
This sequence comes from Streptomyces bobili, assembly GCF_002154575.1. Lineage (GTDB taxonomy): Bacteria > Actinomycetota > Actinomycetes > Streptomycetales > Streptomycetaceae > Streptomyces > Streptomyces bobili. Next base: position 16,144 of record NZ_MUBA01000085.1, on the reverse strand, counting down.
GCCGAACCGGTCTGGCAGGACCTCGCCGACCGCTGCTGGCACACCGTCACGCACTCCGGTCTGCCGAGCCGGCTGCGCCCCGGCTTCTGGGACAACCAGGCCCGCTGCTGCGGCACGGCGGGAGTGCTGGCGCTGGCCTGCGACCGGATCGCCGAGCAGGACGACCCGCCGGAGTTCGCGCGGGTCCTCGTCGCCGATCTGGTGACCCGGGCGACCCGTGACGCCGACGGCGCCCGCTGGTCCAACATCGAGCACCGGGCCGACCCCAGCGTCCTCGAACCACGGGCCGGCTGGGGTGCGGGCGGCGCGGGCATCGTGCGCGAGCTGCTGCGCTTCGTGCGGCTGAGCGAGACGGGCGACCCGCACTACGCGTTCGCCTGGCCGGACCAGCCGGTGGTCCGCCGGGGGACGGTCCGGACACCGGTCACCGCGCGGGCTCGGGGGACGGTCCGCGCTCAGGCGACCGAGCCGATCCTCCCGGCCGGCACGGACGCCGGGTCGTGATGGATGGGGGTGTGCGCCCCGGTCAGCGCGACGCCACTGCCGCCCCGCCGGTTCGCGACGATCTCCGCGGCGATGGACAGGGCGGTCTCCTCGGGCGTACGGGCGCCCAGGTCCAGCCCGATGGGTGACCGCAGGCGGGCCAGCTCCAGTTCGGTGACGCCGACCTCGCGGAGCCGTGCGTTGCGGTCCAGGTGGGTGCGGCGCGAGCCCATGGCGCCGACGTAGGCGACCGGAAGGCGCAGGGCGAGGCGGAGCAGCGGGACGTCGAACTTGGCGTCGTGGGTCAGGACGCACAGCACCGTCCGCGCGTCCACCCGCGTGCGCTCCAGGTACCGGTGCGGCCAGTCGACGACGATCTCGTCGGCCTCGGGGAAGCGGTTGCGCGTGGCGAACACCGGGCGGGCGTCGCACACCGTGACGCGGTAGCCGAGGAACCTGCCGATCCGCACCAGCGCCGAGGCGAAGTCGATCGCGCCGAAGACGATCATCCGGGGCGGCGGCACCGAGGCCTCGACGAGGACGGTGAGCGGGGCCCCGCACCGGGAGCCCTGTTCGCCGATCTCCAGGGTGCCGGTGCGGCCCGCGTCGAGGAAGGCGGCGGCCTCGGCGGCCACTGTGCGGTCCAGTTCCGGATGGGCGCCGAAGCCGCCGTCGTAGGAGCCGTCGGGGCCCACGAGCAGGGCGTGGCCCACGAGTTCGGCCGGGCCGCGCACGACGCGGGCCAGTGCCGCCGCCGTACCTGAGGCCGCGGCCCGCAGGCCGGCGGTGACGACCGGGCGGACCGGGTCGCCGGCGCGTACCGGGGTCACGAGGATGTCGATGACGCCGCCGCAGGTCAGTCCGACGGCGAAGGCGTCGTCGTCGCTGTAGCCGAAGCGTTCGAGGACCGGCTCCCCGTCGGCGAGGGCCTGTTGGCACAGGTCGTACACGGCGCCCTCCACACAGCCGCCGGAGACCGAGCCGATCGCCGTGCCGTCGGCGTCCACCGCGAGGGCGGCGCCGGGCAGGCGGGGCGCGCTGCCGCCGACGGCCACCACGGTGGCGACGGCGAAGTCACGGCCCTGCTCGACCCACCGGTTCAGCTCGTCGGCGATGTCCAGCATGTCTCGGTCTCCTTGACTGCGGTCGTGCGGAGGGCGGTTGCGGGTAGGGATGTGGTTGCGGTTGCGGTTGCGGTTGCGGCTAGTGGACGCCGAGCCAGCTCTCGATGGGGTTGAGGGCGAAGTACACCAGGAAGATCACCGTCAGCACCCACATGAAGGCGCCGATCTCCCTGGCCCTGCCCTGGGCGGCCTTGACGGCCACGTACGAGATGACGCCGGCCGCGACGCCCGCGGTGATCGAGTAGGTGAACGGCATGATGACGACGGTGAGGAAGACCGGGACGGCGGTGGCCCGGTCGGACCAGTCGACATGGCGGGCGTTCATCATCATCATGGCGCCGATGACCACCAGGGCCGCGGCGGCCACCTCGCCCGGCACGATCGCCGTCAGCGGGGTGAAGAAGAGGCAGGCCGCGAAGAACAGGCCGGTGACGACCGAGGAGAGACCGGTCCTGGCGCCCTCGCCGACGCCGGTCGCCGACTCGACGAACACGGTCTGGCCGGAGGCGCCCGCGACGCCGCCGATCGCGCCGCCGGCGCCGTCGACGAACAGCGCCTTGGACAGGCCCGGCATCCGGCCCTGTTCGTCGGCGAGTTTCGCCTCGGTGCCGACGCCGATGATGGTGGCCATCGCGTCGAAGAACCCGGCGAGCACGAGCGTGAACACGATCATGCCGACGGTCATCGCGCCGACCTCGCCCCAGCCGCCGAACTCGACGTGGCCGAGGAGCGAGAAGTCGGGCATCGAGACGGCGCTGCCGTGCAGTTCGGGGGCGCCGCTCGCCCACTGCTTCGGGTCGATGACGTCCAGGGCGTTGAGCAGGACGGCGAGTACGGTGCCGCCGACGATGCCGATCAGGATGGCGCCGGGGATGCCGCGTGCCTGGAGCATGAAGATGGCGAGGAGGGTGACGGCGAACAGGAGCACGGGCCAGCCGGCCAGTTCGCCCGCAGGGCCGAGCGAGACGGGGGTGGCCTTGCCCTGGTGGACGAAGCCCGCCTTGTAGAAGCCGATCAGGGCGACGAACAGGCCGATGCCCATGGTGATCGCGTGCTTGAGGGCGAGCGGGATGGCGTTCATGATCATCTCGCGGAGGCCGGTGACGACCAGCAGCATGATGACCACGCCGTAGATCACGCACATGCCCATCGCCTGGGGCCAGGTCATCTGCGGGGCGACCTGGGAGGCGAGGACTCCGGAGACGGAGAGGCCGGCGGCGAGCGCGAGGGGCACCTTGCCGGCGAAGCCCATGAGCAGGGTGCTGAGGGCGGCGGCGAACGCGGTCGCGGTGATCAGGGCCTGCTGGCCGAGGGTGGCCCCCGACGCGTCCTTGCCGGACAGGATCAGGGGGTTGAGCAGCAGGATGTACGCCATCGCCATGAAGGTGGTGACGCCGCCGCGCACTTCACGGGTGAGCGTCGATCCTCGCTGGGATATGTGAAAGTACCGGTCGAGCCAGGACCTGCCGGCCGGGACGCGGGTTCCCTCGCCCGCGTCTTCGGCTGTGGTCCTGGGTTCCAGGGACTGCTGGGTCATGGTGCCGTCTCCCAAGGTTCACAGGGACACCCGCTGTTGCCGTCGGCGGTCGCGGGATTTGGGATGTGCACGACCCGGGGGACGGCCCAGGGCGAACAGTTGGGGGCCCGGGGCGCGAACTCGGCGCGCCTCGGGCGGACCTACCGAGATCAGTCCGTGGAAGGAGCTGTTCCGGTGAGGTGTTCGGGCCGGACAGGTGTCCTGTTCAGCTCCAGTCCGGTGGCGTCGCGGATCGCCGCGAGCACCGCCGGGGTCGAGGACAGGGTCGGGGCCTCGCCGATGCCGCGCAGCCCGTACGGGGCGTGGTCGTCGGCGAGTTCGAGGACGTCGACCGGAATGGTCGGCGTGTCGAGGATGGTCGGGATCAGGTAGTCCGTGAAGGACGGGTTGCGCACCTTCGCGGTCTTCGGGTCGACGATGATCTCCTCCATCACCGCGATGCCCAGCCCCTGGACGGTGCCGCCCTGGATCTGGCCGAGGACGGACAGCGGATTGAGGGCCTTGCCGACGTCCTGGGCGCAGGCCAGTTCGACGACCTTGACCATGCCCAGTTCGGTGTCGACCTCGACTACCGCGCGGTGCGCGGCGAAGGAGTACTGCACATGGCCGAAGCCCTGGCCGGTGCGCAGGTCGAAGGGTTCGGTGGGCCGGTGGCGCCACTCCTCCTCGACCTCCACGGCCTCGTCGCCGAGGACGTCCACCAGGTCGGCGAGCACCTCGCCGCCGTCTGTGACGACCTTGCCGCCCTCCAGCAGCAGTTCGGCGGTGGCCCAGGCCGGGTGGTAGGAGCCGAACTTGCGGCGCCCGATGTCCAGCACCTTCTCCCTGACCAGCTCGCAGGAGTTCTTCACGGCGCCGCCGGTGACGTACGTCTGCCGCGACGCCGAGGTCGAACCGGCGCTGCCGACCTCGGTGTTGGCCGGATGGATGGTGACCCGGGCGACGCCCAGCTCGGTGCGGGCGATCTGCGCGTGCACGGTGACCCCGCCCTGGCCGACCTCGGCCATCGCGGTGTGCACGGTGGCCACCGGCTCCCCGCCGACGACCTCCATCCGCACGCGGGCGGTCGAGTAGTCGTCGAAGCCCTCGGAGAAGCCGACGTTCTTGATGCCGACCGCGTAACCGATTCCCCGGACGACACCTTCACCGTGCGTGGTGTTGGACAGACCGCCGGGCAGCTGCCGTACGTCCGCGCCCTCGCTGGACTCCCACTGGCGCTCCGGCGGCAGGGGCATCGCCTTGACACGGCGCAGGAGTTCGGCGACCGGGGCCGGGGAGTCCACGCTCTGGCCGGTCGGCAGGACCGAGCCCTGTTCCATGGCGTTGCGCTGCCGGAACTCCACCGGGTCCAGGCCCAGTTCCTTCGCCACCTTGTCCATCTGCGCCTCGTAGGCGAAGCACGCCTGGACCGCGCCGAAGCCGCGCATCGCGCCGCAGGGCGGGTTGTTGGTGTAGAGGGCGATGGCCTCGACCTCCACGTCGTCGACGACGTACGGGCCGACGCCGAGGGAGGCCGCGTTGCCGACGACGGCCGGGGATGCGGAGGCGTACGCGCCGCCGTCGAGGACGATGCGGCACTTCACGTGGGTGAGCCGGCCGTCCTTGGTCGCGCCGTGCTCGTAGTACAGGCGGGCCGGGTGGCGGTGGACGTGGCCGAAGAAGGACTCGAAACGGTTGTAGACGATCTTGACGGGTCTTCCGGTGCGCAGTGCCAGCAGGCAGGCGTGGATCTGCATGGACAGGTCCTCGCGTCCGCCGAAGGCGCCGCCGACGCCGGCCAGCGTCATGCGTACCTTGTCCTCGGGCAGGCCGAGGACGGGCGCGATCTGGCGCAGGTCGGAGTGGAGCCACTGGGTGGCGATGTAGAGGTGGACGCCACCGTCCTCCTCGGGCACGGCGAGACCGGACTCGGGGCCGAGGAAGGCCTGGTCCTGCATGCCGAAGTAGTACTCGCCCCTGACGACGACGTCGGCCTTCGCGGCGGCCCTGGTGACGTCGCCGCGGACGATGGGCTGGCGGTGGACGATGTTGGGGTGCGCGACATGGCCGACGTGGTGGTCGTCGCGGCCCTCATGGATGTGGATCGCGTCGGGGGCGGTCGCGGAGGCCTCGTCGGTGATGACGGGCAGTTCGCGGTACTCGACCTTGATCTTGGCGGCGGCCCGGCGGGCGGTCTCCGGGTGGTCGGCGGCGACGATCGCGACCGGTTCGCCGTGGTGGCGGACCTTGCCGTGGGCGAGGACGGGGGTGTCCTGGATCTCCAGGCCGTAGTTGCGCACCTCCGTCGGCAGATCATCGTAGGTCATGACGGCGTACACGCCCGGCAACGCGAGGGCCTCGGCGGTGTCGATGGAGACGATCTCGGCGTGCGCGACCGTGGAGCGCAGGATCTGGCCCCAGAGCATGTCCTCGTGCCACATGTCGGAGGAGTACGCGAACTCGCCGGTGACCTTGAGGGTGCCGTCCGGTCGGAGCGTGGACTCGCCGATGCCGCCCTTGGTCCCCGAACCCTGGGTGATCTTGGTGGGGACGCCGTTGGGGGAGGACATCGTGCTGTTGGAGGACCTGGAGGACCTGGAGGATTTGGAGGTTGCAGACACCGTCAGACCGCCTCTCCCTGCCGGGCGGCCGCCAGGCGGACCGCGTCCATGATCTTCTCGTAACCGGTGCAGCGGCACAGGTTGCCCGAGAGCGCCTCGCGGATGTCCGCGTCGGTCGGGTCCGGGTTGCGTTCCAGCATCTCGTCGGCGGCGACCAGGAGTCCGGGGGTGCAGAAGCCGCACTGGACGGCCCCGGCGTCGATGAACGCCTGCTGGACCGGGGAGAGTTGGGCGCCCTCACCGGTGTGGGAGTCCTGCGGCCTCGCCGCCCAGGCCTTGGCCTCGTCGAGGGAGACACCCTGCGGCGCGCTGTCCGGGGTGGCGTCCGTGTGGCCGGCGCAGGCGCCCGCCCCGGTCCCTGTTCCGCAGGAGCGCTGCTTGGCGAAGTCCGCGAGTCCCTCGACGGTGACGACCTCGCGGCCCTCGACCTGGCCTGCGGCGACCAGGCAGGAGCAGACCGGCACGCCGTCGAGACGGACGGTGCAGGAACCGCATTCGCCCTGTTCGCAGGCGTTCTTGGAGCCGGGCAGGCCGAGCCGCTCGCGCAGCACGTACAGCAGGGACTCGCCCTCCCACACGTCGTCGGCCTCCTGCGGGCGTCCGTTGACGGTGAAGTTGACGCGCATCACGCAGCTCCCTCGGTCGTGCGGCGGGCGCCGCGGTACGACTCCCAGGTCCAGGTCAGGGTCCGGCGGGCCATGACGCCGACGGCGTGACGGCGGTAGCTCGCGGTGCCGCGGACGTCGTCGATCGGGTTGCAGGCGGCGGCGCACAGGTCGGCGAACTGCTTGGCGACCGACGGGGTGATGATCTTCCCGTTGTCCCAGAAACCGCCTTCGTCGAGCGCGGCGTCGAGGAACTCCTCCGCGGTCCTCGCCCGGACGGGGGTCGGCGCGGCCGAGCCGATGCCGGTGCGGACGGTACGGGTCTCGGGGTGCAGGGCCAGTCCGAAGGCGCACACCGCGATCACCATGGCGTTGCGGGTGCCGACCTTGGAGTACTGCTGGGGGCCGTCGGCCTTCTTGATGTGGACGGCGCGGATCAGCTCGTCGGCGGCGAGCGCGTTGCGCTTCACTCCGGTGTAGAAGTCGTCGATGGGGATGCGGCGGGAGCCGCGCACCGACTCGACCTCGACCTCGGCGCCGGCCGCGAGGAGGGCGGGGTGGGCGTCACCGGCCGGGGAGGCGGTGCCGAGGTTGCCGCCGACGCCGCCGCGGTTGCGGATCTGCGGGGAGGCCACCGTGTGCGAGGCGAGGGCCAGGCCGGGCAGTTCGGAGCGCAGGTTCTCCATGATCTGGGTGTAGGGGACGGAGGCACCGAGCCGCACGGAGTCCTCGCCGACCTCCCACTCGTACAGGTCGCCGATCCGGCCCAGGTCGATGAGGTACTCGGGCCGCCGGTGATCGAAGTTGATCTCGACCATCACATCGGTGCCACCCGCAATCGGCACGGCGGTGGGGTGCTCGGCCTTCGCGGCGAGCGCCTCCTGCCAGCTGGCGGGGCGAAGGAAGTCCATGACCGGCTCTCTTCTTGGTCTGGTGAGTCGTTCGGTTCGAGCCAGATCGGGTGCGGCGGTCCCGGCTCGTTCATGTGCTGTTCACGCGGATCGTCGTCAGTACACCGCGCCGTACTCCGCCCGGGTCAGTCACGGAAACCATGAAGGAGTTGGCTGGTCGGGGCGGTCATCTTGTAGATTCGTATGAACGGAGGCCATCGGTAACCTCCCAGTTCTCCCGTGGAAACACGGGAAACAACCCGGCAATCTGAGAACGCCGCTCGCGAGGGTGGACACGAGGGCCGGGAGCCCGTCGCCGGGGCCCGCTCGCCCCGCGACTCCTCACCCTTCATCGTAGATTTCCGGACAAAGAACGGCGGCGACGAGAATGCGGCTGCGCGCACTGCTGGACACCGACGCGCTGGGCCTGCGGCTGCTCGGCGGCCAGGAGGAACTGGACCGCACGGTACGCGGGGTCATGACCACCGACCTGCGCGACCCGAGCCGCTACCTCTCCGGCGGTGAGCTGGTCCTCACGGGGCTGGCCTGGCGCCGGGACGCCGCGGACTCCGAGCCTTTCGTACGGCTCCTGGTGCAGGCCGGGGTGGCCGCGCTCGCCGCCGGTGAGGCCGAGCTGGGCGATGTGCCCGACGATCTGGTCGTGGCCTGCGCCCGGCACCGGCTGCCGCTGTTCGCGGTGAACGAGTCGGTGGCGTTCGCGACGATCACCGAACACGTCGTACGGCAGGTGTCCGGGGAGCGTGCCGGGGACCTCGCGGCGGTCGTCGACCGGCACCGCCGGATGATGACCTCGGGACCGGCGGGCGGCGGCCCGGACGTGGTCCTGGACCTGCTCGGCTCCGACCTGGACCTGCGGGCGTGGGTGCTGTCCCCCGCGGGCCGGCTCGTCGCGGGCCCGAAGACGGCGGGGCCGGTGCTCGCGGCGGACGTGTGCGCGAAGCTGGCGGCCGAGCAGCTGGCGGCCGTCCGCACCGGCCGGCGGGGCCCGCACCGGGTGATCCTCGGCGGTGCCACGTACTCGCTGTTCCCGATCCGCAGCAGCGGGCGCGCCGCGCAGGCCGTCCACGCGGCGCGGGACGTGCGCGAGACCGTCCTGTCGGACTGGCTGCTCGCCGTCGAGGCGGACGCCGGGGACTGGGCGGATGAACGCCTCGACCTGCTCCAGGGCGTCACCCAGCTCATCTCGGTCGAGCGGGACCGGCGGGACGCGGCGCGCACGGTGCGCAGACGGCTCGCCCAGGAGATCCTCGAACTCGTCCAGACGGGCGCGGCGCCCGCCGAGATCGCGGCCCGGCTGCGGGTCGCGGCGCCGGTGCTGCTGCCGGGGCTGGGGGCCGCGCCGCACTGGCAGGTGGTCGTGGCGCGCGTCGAGTGGAACGGCGGGGAGATCGAGGGCGGCCCGGTCGCCCAGTCGCTCCTGGAGGAGATCCTGGTCGACCCGCGGGCCACCGGGCCCGAGCCCTCCGACCGGATCGCCGTCGCCCACACCGGGGACGAGGCGATCGCCCTCGTCCCGCTCCCGGCGGTCTCCAGCGAGCACGACGGCTCCGAGGCCGGCGTCCTCGCCGACGCCCTCCTGGCCTCCGTACGGGAACCGCTCGCCGCGGGTCTCGACGGTGACGGCCGGGTCACGCTGGGCGTCAGCGCGGCGGTGCACTCGGCCGAGGGGCTGCGGGGCGCCCTGGAGGAGGCCCGGCACGCCCGCCGGGTGGCGGCGGCCCGTCCGGGCCGGGTGTGCGCGGCGGGCCACCAGGAGCTGGCCTCGCACGTCCTGCTGCTCCCCTTCGTCCCCGACGACGTGCGCCGGGCCTTCACCGCGCGCCTTCTGGACCCGCTGCGCGAGTACGACCGCCGGCACCGCGCCGAGCTGATCCCGACGCTGGAGGCGTTCCTGGACTGCGACGGCTCCTGGACCCGCTGCGCGTCCCGGCTCCACCTGCACGTCAACACGCTGCGCTACCGCGTCGGCCGCATCGAGCAGTTGACGGGCCGTGACCTCTCGCGGCTCGAGGACAAGCTGGACTTCTTCCTGGCACTGCGGATGAGCTGAAACCTGTGGGGCACCGGAGTCCCCCGACTTTGTGAAAAGCTTCACCCGCCCCCTTGGCCCGGTGCCGTGATCCGTGTTGAGATGCGGCCACCACTCATGGCTCAACGGTGTGCTGGGCCTGTCCTTCGGATCAGGTCGGTAGTGAGGGGCGGTGCCTTGGCATGCCGGTGAGCGGGACCGGGTGCGTGCAGCCGCAGGACGGACGAGGGAGTCGACGCGGAGCGTCGGGGACCGAGGACGACGCCGCGGATGTGCGTGCCCGGCCCCGCGACTCGAGCTGATCCGAAGGACAGGACCCTGGGGAGGGCAACGTGGCGTATTCCGCCATGTCTGGCAATGGAAGTTCCGCTGGTGACGATCCCCTCCAGACAGCGGTGTGGCGGCTGCGCTCGCGGGCCTGCTGGGCCGACGCGGCGGCACTGCTTCCGCCGGACAGCGCGGCGGGGGCCGTCCAGCGGGCCGCTCTCCTCGTGGAACGGTGTCTCTACACCGAGCAGGGCTGGCAGGAGGCGGAGGACGCGCTGCGGACGGCGGAGGCGCTGGCCCACACCGACGAGGAGCGGGGCGCCGCCGCTTGTGAACGCGGACACTTGGCGTACACGGCGACGGTGCACGGGGTGCGTGACCGGGCCGACGAGGCGCGGGCCGCGCTCGGCCGGGCCGCCGCGCTGATCCCCGCGGACGCGGCGGGGCGGCCCCTGCTGGACTTCCGGCGCGGGCTGCTCGCGGAGAACCTGACCCGTTCCCCGCAGTCCGCGCGCGCGGCCTACCGGCGCGCGCACGCGGCCGCCGCGGCCCGCTCCGATGCGCTGCTGCTGTCCTTCACCTGGCGCCATCTCGCGGGCCTCGCGCTGCGGGACGGGGACACGGCCGAGGCGCGTCACGGTTTCGCCGAATCCCTGCGTATCCGCGAGGAGTTGGGCTACCTGGTGGGTACGGCTCCGGCCCTGGTGTCCCTGGCGGACGCGGAGACCGAGCCCGAGGCGTCCCGCCTGCGCGAGGAGGCACGGCGGCTGTTCCGCCTCCTGGGCGGCGTACCGACCTGGCTGGCACGGCAGTTGGCGGCACCGCCGGCGGCCACGGCGTAGGGGTTGGGGGGCGACCGGACCGGCCGGTGACCTCGTGGTGGAAGCGGGCCGACGCAGGCAACTGCCGGTCCGCGAGGGGCGGTTCGGCTCCGCCGGTCTCCGGTCAGGTCCAGGGTCCGTCAGCGCGGGCCCGCGCAGTGCTCCCGCACGAGCGCCTGGACCACGTCCACGTCTCCCGCCCCCAGCGCCTCCAGCAGCGTCAGGTGCTGCGCCGCGTCCGCCATCAGGTCGGCCCGGCCGTGCGACACGGGGCCGCCCACGAGCGGCCACTGGGACCGGCGGTGCAGGTCCTCCGCCACGGAGACCAGCTGGTCGTTGCCGCACAGGGCGAGCACGGCGCGGTGGAAGGCGCGGTCGGACTCGGCGTACGTCGCGCGGCAGCCGGAGGCCGCGGCCCGGACGGTCGCCTCGGCGAGGGGGCGCAGTTCCGTCCAGCGTTCGGCGGGGACGGTGCGGGCGAGCCGCAGCATCACGGGGACCTCGATCAGGGCCCGCACCTCGGCCAGTTCGGTCAGTTCGCGCGTACCGCGCACGATCACCCGGAACCCCCGGTTGGGCACGACCTCGACGGCGCCTTCCAGGGCCAGCTGCTGCATCGCCTCGCGGACCGGGGTCGCGGAGACGCCGAACTGCTCGCCGAGGGCGGGCGCCGAGTACACCTCGCCGGGTTTCAGCTCACCGGTGACGAGCGCCGTGCGCAGGGCGTCGAGGATCTGGCCGCGGACGGAGGACCGCTGGACGACGGGCCGGGGGCGCGGGAAGGGCGTCTCGCTGTGGGTGTGCTCGCCGCGTACGGCTCCCGCACCGCCGTCCGGGCCGGAGATCCGACCGCCGACGGCAGGGCCGGGGCCGGGCATACCTCGGTCCCGGTCGCGGTCCCGGTCCCCGACCCGCGGCTGCGCGGGCACCCGCGGCCCCGCGCCGGGGATTCCCGTGCCGGCAAAGCCCTGCGCGCTCCGCTCCACGGGTCCTCCTCCGGACGTGTCGGTACTTGGGGTCATTACGGCTGGTTGTTACTCGCCCGTCAAGCACCTTAGGCGTACTCGCCGTCAGTTCAAATCCCGAACATGTTCGGTAAGGTAAGGCTTACCTCGCCCTCACTGCTGGATCGGTGGTCCCGGTATGCCCCTACGCCCGTCGGCCATGACGGACGCGTACGTCCGCCTCGCCGAGGTCTACCCGGGCCTCACCGTCAGGGAACTGGGGCACGGCGAGCCGGCCCCGCGCGGCGGCGGCTGGGTGTCGGCCGCCGCGCTCGCGGAGGGCGGCGCGGACCTGGACGCCTTCCTGGCCTGGGACGACGCCCAGGTGGTGCGCGACTACGGGCAGTCGGCCCGGCCTGACGTCGTGGCGAGCTTCGGGCTGCACCGGTACGCCTGGCCCGCCTGCCTGCTGATCACCGTCCCGTGGTTCCTGCACCGCCGGGTCCCCCGCCTGCCGGTGACCCACGTCTCCTGCGACCGCACCGGTGGCGGGATGCGGATGGCCGTCCGCGCGCCCGAGTCGTTCGCCTGCCTGCCGGGCGACTCGGCGGCGGCCCTGCCCGGCGCCCGAGTGGTCCCGGACGAGGAGGCGCTGCGCGCGCAGGTGCGGGCCGCCGTCGCCGAGCACCACGAGCCGGTGCTGGCGGGCTTCGGCCCGCGTACCCGGCGGCGCGGCCGTGCCCTGTGGGGCATGGTCACGGACGATGTCATCGAGGGCCTCTGGTACGTCGCCGAGCTGATCGGCGGCGGCGAGGGCGACCGCGCCCGGCACGAACTGGAGCTGCTGCTGCCGGGTGCGACCCGGCCGTACGTCGGCTCGGCGGCCTTCCGGGATCTGACCGGTCCGGACGGGGAGCCGCTGCCCACCCGGGACCGGGCGAGCTGCTGCATGTTCTACACGGTGCGCCCCGAGGACACCTGCGCCACCTGCCCGCGCACCTGCGACGCGGACCGGGTCGCCAAACTCGTCGCCACCGCCGCGAGTTGAGGCACCCTCAGGACGGCCCGGCATCCCTGGTCCCGTAAGATCACCCGAACGAGACCCCTGGCGCTCATCACGGTTGTTTCACAACTTCCTCACCGACCACGGGAACTTTCCGTGGAACCGCCCGTACGGGTAGTCTTATTCGAACTCAACTCCCGCCCCTCAAGCGCCAGTTCGAGCAGATCGTCGCCCTGGGCATTCCCTTGCACCTCCTTGGCGGCCTCTTGCCCCGAAACACCCTGAGCGGCGGCGGGATTGGGCCACTATGGCGGGCGTTACGCCCTATCCCAATGCAAGGGACCCCAGATGAGACTGACCGACATATCGCTGAACTGGCTGCTTCCGGGCGCCGTGCTGCTCCTGGGCATGCTGGCGGCGGTGGCGGTGCTCGCGCGCGGAAAGCGCTCCTCAGGGGACGCGAGCGACGACTCGTGGGAGCGCACCGAAGAGCGCCGCAGGCGCAAGGAGGCCATATACGGCACCGCCTCCTACGTCCTGCTGTTCTGCTGCGCGGCGGTCGCCGCCGCGCTCTCCTTCCACGGACTGGTCGGCTTCGGCCGGCAGAACCTGAACCTGACCGGCGGCTGGGAGTACCTCGTGCCGTTCGGCCTCGACGGGGCGGCGATGTTCTGCTCCGTGCTCGCCGTGCGCGAGGCCAGCCACGGTGACGCCGCCCTGGGCTCCCGGATACTCGTATGGACGTTCGCGGGCGCCGCGGCCTGGTTCAACTGGGTCCACGCCCCGCGCGGTCTCGGCCACGACGGCGCCCCGCAGTTCTTCTCCGGCATGTCCCTGTCGGCGGCCGTCCTCTTCGACCGCGCCCTGAAGCAGACCCGCCGGGCCGCACTGCGCGAGCAGGGCCTGGTGCCGCGTCCGCTGCCCCAGATCCGGGTCGTGCGCTGGCTGCGGGCCCCCCGCGAGACGTACAGGGCCTGGTCGCTGATGCTCCTGGAGAACGTGCGCAGCCTGGACGAGGCCGTCGACGAGGTGCGCGAGGACAAGCGGCAGAAGGAGACGGCACGTCTGCGCCGCCGCGAGCAGGACCGTGTGGAGCGCGCCCAGCTCAAGGCGATCAGCCGCGGTCACCGCGGGTTTCCCGGCCGTGGCGGCCGGCAGCTGGAGGCCCAGGCCTCCCTGGAGCGGGCCACGGAACGCGTTCCCGCGGAGCCTGCCATAGCGGCGAGCGCGCCGGAACAACTGCCCGTGCGTTCGCGGCCCTCCCTCCAGCCCGTCCGTCAGAGCACTGACCCGATCACCGTCGACCTCACGGCGGAGGACGACACGATGGCCCTGCCGCGTCTGGACTCCCTGGAGCGCAAGCTCAAGGACCTGGAGCAGCAGTTCGGCTGACCGGCCGTCACCAGCGGTCACGGGAGGGGGGCGCGACCACATCGGTCGCGCCCCCCTCCCGTTGCCCCGCGGTCTCGTTGCCCCGCGGTCTCGTTGACCCCGCGGTCCCGTTGCCGGCCCGGTCCCACCGCTCACGCCATCTCGGCACCCAGTTCGAACCAGACCGCCTTCCCGATCCCGTGCGGCCGTACGCCCCACGCGTCGGCGAGGGACTGCACCAGGACCAGGCCCCGGCCGTGCGTGCCGTCGCCGGTGTCCGGTCTGCGCGGCTGCGGACGGCCGGCCACGAAATCCCGTACCTCCACCCGTAGTCCGTCCGGTCCGACGGTCGCCGTCAGCACCGCCTCCCGATCGGTGTGGACGAGCGCGTTGGTGACGAGTTCGCTGGTGAGCAGTTCGGCGGTCTCCGACTGCCCCGGCCTGCCCCAGTGCCGCAGCAGTTCGCGCAGCGCCCGGCGCGTCTCGGGTACGGCCCTCAGGTCGGCCCGCCCGAGTCTTCGCCGGAGCTGGGACGTACGCCCCCGCTCGCCACCGCCGTCCGCCGTGTCCTCCACTGCCTGCGTCCCCGCCGAGGTGTTCGCGATCATGGTCGAACCGCTGCCTCGTGCCTGCCTCTTCATGACCCCCGCCCGCGTGCCGATGTCGGTTCCCCTCCTGCTCGAACACGTTCACGGGATGCTTGCCCTCTCGGGCGGCGGGCCAGTCATGTCCGATCGCCGACGACCAGGTGTTCGGCCATGTCCCGGCGGGCTCCGGGACCGCCCCGCCGAAGGGCCGCGCGGTGGCGGCGCTGCCCGGCCCCGGCATCGGCGCGCGAAGTTGGCCGGAATCAGCTCTACTCGGCGCGCTCGATCCGTGGACCCGTGTCGCGCGCGGCGGGCCGTCCGGTCGTCGGCGTCGTCATGAGTGCGGGGCCGCCGGCCCTCCCGACCCCCGTGGCGGGAGGGCCCGCGGCCCCGTCTCTCTTCGGTTGGCCGAGCGGTCAGCGGAGCTTGTTGACGGCCGTGGTCGTCGTCTTCTTGAAGGCCTTCACCGGCGCGTCCCCGAAGTCGCCCATCTGTCCCCACTGCACAAGGGTCACGGTCCGGCCGTCACGGCCGAAGGACAGCAGGTGGATGTCGGTGGCGCCCCAGGAGGTCTCGGTGTGCAGGCCGTGGACGCGGGCGCCCTCCTCGACCGCGATGCTGCCGTAGTCCTTCACGGCGGCCTCGGTCTCGGGATCGTTCTGCTCGATCTGCGTGGCGCAGGTGCGCATCTCCTTGTTCAGACGGGTCTGGAGCGCCTTCGCCTTCGACGCGCTGCCGACGACGACCGTGACCTGTACGGCGCCGGTGTCGAGGTCGGTGCGGAACTCCCGGTGGCGGGCGTCGTAGCCGGGCAGCGCGTCCGTCACGCAGTTGAGCAGCGAGTCCGGGACGCCGTTCTTGACCCGGTCGGCCGTCCAGGCCGAGGACGGGTGCGGCGGAAGGTCCCTGGCGGCGAGGAATCCCGGCGCCTTCGGGGCGGCTCCGGCCGGTACGGCGAGTACGGTGCCGAGGGCGAGGCCCGCGGCGGTGAGGGCGGTGAGTGCTGTCGTTCGGGTGCGGTCGGGCATGGGTGTCCCCCGTGAGTGAGTGCTGTCGCCACGCGTGGTTCGTTACCGCCGCCGGGAGTCGCGGATGGCCGGCCCGGCTCCGCTCGGCGGCGACGGCACCAGCATCGGCGCCGCCGCGGCCCGGAGCAAGATCCGGCACCCGGTCGGCGGGCATGGAACCATCCCAGCCCATCTGACGTGCAGGTATATGAGTGCCTGGGATGGCACCCGGCCGGACGCAACGACGGCGAGTCAGGAGGAACGGTGTCGACCGGTGACGGCGTGGACGAGGTCGCGGAGTTCGCGGCACTGCTGACGGAGCTGAAGGAGCGCACCGACCGGAGCTACGGCTCCCTGGCGCGCCGCCTCGGCATGAACACCTCCACGCTGCACCGCTACTGCGCCGGCGAGGCCGTACCGCAGGACTTCGCCCCCGTGGAACGGCTCGCGGAATTCAGCGGGGCGACACCGGAGGAACGACTCGAACTGCACCGCCGGTGGCTGCGGGCCGTGGCGGTCCGCCAGGCGGCACGGCCTCGCACAGCCACGACGGCGGTACCGGAAGCGGCAGTACCGGAAAGGGCGTTACCGGAGGCGGTGCTACCGGATGTCGGGTTGGGCGGCGGGCCCGCCCGGCCCTGGTACCGGCGTCGGCGGACCGCGCTGCTCGCCGCCGTCACCTGCGCGCTGCTCGCGACGCTCGGCACACTGTCCGCGCTCCCGGCCGACCGCTCGCCGTCGGCCTCCTCTCCCTCGCCGTCGTCCTCGGCGGACACGTCCGGCTCCGCACCCGCCCGTACGACGGCCCCGGCGGCCCCGCGTCCCTCGCCGACGGCCTCCCCGAACCGCTCGTCC
>NZ_MUBA01000846.1:352-602 GCF_002154575.1 Streptomyces bobili | reverse complement strand
CCGCACGGAACCCCGTGTCGAGCAGTTCATGACGCCGAAAGACGGTGCTGACGGCGTGAGAAAGCCCTTTCTCGTCGAGTATTCCATCGAGGCGGAGCGCAATACCCGTATGAAGCAGCGCACTTCCTCGAACAAGGCGTTCCACTTCCCAGAGCCGTTGCTGTTGCCGGCTCAACTCCGTGGCGTTCACACTTCCACTCCGCTGGTCCATGTGCTCCGTTGCCCAAAGGTGCGCCGAGTGCCGCACGGG
>NZ_MUBA01000846.1:0-330 GCF_002154575.1 Streptomyces bobili | reverse complement strand
TTCAGGCCGGGTGATCTTCCGTCAACAACCCTTGCCCTACAGTCGAGTTGGTTCCCGATAGTCGGCAGATTCTTCGGCAATGTCCCCTCTCGCCATCGGATTCCGGTGGCACTTCACAGGTCGCCCTGCTCGCTCAGTCTTTGGAGGAAGTGCCCGAATATCCTGCCCACTCGGGCCACTCGTGCGGCGTCGTGGTAATGGCTCTCGTACCACAGCGAGCCGGTGAGGGCGCCGTCCGCCATCTCCAGGTCGGCGAAGAGGGTGCTGGCGCACGCGAGCGCCTGCTCGGGGCCGGCGAAGACCGGGAGCGGGTGGTCGGGGTGGAGGGCC
>NZ_MUBA01000845.1:136-688 GCF_002154575.1 Streptomyces bobili | reverse complement strand
CGACCCGCCTGTCCAGCCGTCCGCCTAGGCACTCCCCGCCCCGCCCCCGCTCTCCCCTGTCAGCCGAGTCCCGCCGCCGTCGCCGCCGTGCACAGCACCTCCCGCAGCATCTGTGGGGTGAGGCGCCCGGTGAAGGTGTTGCGCTGGCTGACGTGGAAGCAGCCGAAGAGGTCCAGCCCGTCGAGCGGCACACGCGCCCCGTGCGCGAAGGCCGGCCGGGGCCGGGGCACGGTCCAGCCCGCCTCCGCGAAGGCCGGCAGCGCGGCCTGCCAGCCGAACGCCCCCAGCACGACGGCCGACCGCAGCGTGGGCCGCAGCAGCCGCAACTCCTGCACCAGCCAGGGCCGACACGTGTCCCGCTCCCGCGGGGTCGGCTTGTTCGCGGGCGGCGCGCAGTGCACGGGCGAGGTGATCCGCACGCCGTACAGGGCGAGACCGTCGGCGGCGGACACGGAGGTCGGCTGCGAGGCGAGCCCCACGTCGTACAGCGCCTGGTACAGCACATCCCCGGAACGGTCTCCCGTGAACATGCGCCCCGTGCGATTCCCGCCG
>NZ_MUBA01000845.1:0-120 GCF_002154575.1 Streptomyces bobili | reverse complement strand
CCGGCCGCCCCCAGTACGTCCAGTCGGCGAAGGCGGCCCGCTTTGTACGGGCCACCTCCTCCCGCCACTCGACCAGCCTGGGGCAGGCCCGGCACCCCGCGACCCGCCGGTCCAGAGCGG
>NZ_MUBA01000844.1 GCF_002154575.1 Streptomyces bobili | reverse complement strand
CGCGCTAAGGCGTGCGGCCTCGCGCGGTCGAATCGGTCCACGACGCGGCGCTCAAGGCCGTCGCCGAGGAACTCGCCCAGGACGGACTCGGCCTGGACTCACCGGAGTTGGCGGCGATCGGGCACCGGGTCGTGCACGGCGGCAAGCACTTCACCGAGCCGACCGTGATCGACGACGCGGTCCGTCAAGCCCGAGCAATTGGCAGATACGGGCCAGAGACACGCCGTGGAAACGGCAGTTCGCCGGCCGGAATCTGCCAATCATCGCCCTTGGCCCTTGGCTCTGGCTCTGGAAGGGGGAGGAGGGAGGGGAAACGGGAGGCCTCAGCCTCGTCCGGGACTCCGCCGGACCCCTCCGCGTCGCCCGTCCGGCCGGGTCAGCCCTGCGGGTGGTGTGCCGGGATCGGGGGGAGTTCCGAGGTCGTCTCGTAGGCCGTCAGCATGTCGATGCGGCGGATGTGACGGTCGTCGCCCGAGAACGGGGTGGCGAGGAAGGTCTCGACGAACTTCGTCGCCTCGTCCTGGGTGTGCATGCGGGCGCCCACCGCCATGACGTTGGCGTTGTTGTGCTGGCGGCCCAGGGAGGCCGTCTCCTCGCTCCACGCGAGGGCAGCCCGGACGCCCTTCACCTTGTTCGCGGCGATCTGCTCGCCGTTTCCGGAGCCCCCGATGACGATGCCGAGGGCGTCGGGGTCGGCGGCGGTCCGCTCGGCCGCGCGGAGGCAGAAGGGCGGGTAGTCGTCCTGGGCGTCGTAGATGTGCGGGCCGCAGTCGACCGGGTCGTGACCCGCCTCCTTCAGCCATTCGACGAGGTGGTTCTTGAGTTCGAAGCCGGCATGGTCCGAGCCGAGATACACGCGCATGGGATGAGTGTGACACGGGTGTCGCCGGGTAGCAGCGCCGGGTATCGCGCCGGAAATGTGGGGGCAACGCAATGGAAGCTCAGGAAAACCTCAAGTAACGATCCGGAATCAAAGGTTCCCGAATCCATTCACCTCAGATTCACTGGTCCGGCTCGTACGCCTCCCGTACGGCCCGTACACCGCTCGTACGGGAGACCCCCTCACGCGGCGCAAAGGAAATCCGTCCCATGACTTCGCAGCCGACCCTGACGAAGGCCGGAAGCGGCCCCGGAGATCCCGGAGATCCCCACTCCGGTCTCCACGCGGGCCTCAAGAACCGTCACCTCTCGATGATCGCCATCGGTGGTGTCATCGGAGCCGGACTGTTCGTCGGCTCAAGCTCCGGCATCGCCACCGCAGGCCCCGGCATCCTTCTCTCCTACGCCCTCGTCGGCACGCTCGTGGTGCTGGTGATGCGGATGCTGGGCGAGATGTCCGCCGCCAACCCGACCTCGGGTTCGTTCTCCGCGCACGCCGACCGCGCGCTCGGCCCCTGGGCCGGGTTCTCCATCGGCTGGCTCTACTGGTTCTTCTGGGTCGTCGTGCTGGCCGTGGAGGCCACCGCCGGTGCCGCCATCCTCGAATCGTGGATCCCCGCCGTGCCGCAGTGGGGGTGGGCGCTCATCGTGATGGTGGTGCTGACCGCCACCAACCTGGTCTCCGTCGGCTCCTACGGCGAGTTCGAGTTCTGGTTCGCCGGCATCAAGGTCGTCGCCATCGGTGCCTTCATCGTCATCGGCGGGCTCGCCGTGTTCGGCGTGCTGCCCGGTGTCGACAGCGACAAGGCCGGCGTCGGCAACCTCGTCGACCACGGCGGCTTCCTTCCCCACGGGCCCGGCGCCATCCTGACC
>NZ_MUBA01000843.1 GCF_002154575.1 Streptomyces bobili | reverse complement strand
GTTCGGGGGACCTGTGGGCGCGGACCACTGGCCGGGCGGCGGTTGTTGCGGGGACCACTGCGGGCCGGGGCCCTGGGGGTTCTTGGCCGGCTGGTCCGCGGGCTGCGTGCCGCCGGGGCGGTCGGCGGGCTCGGGAGGCGTGGACGTCCCGGGCTCCTGTCCGTCGGACGGGGCGGATCCGGGCGAGGCCCAGCCCGGAGTGTCGTTCATCGTCGCTCCTTCACGGTGCCCGTCCGCGGTCGCGGCGGCAGCTTGGGAGCCATCGTGCCATGGGGGGCCCGACGGGTGACCGGCCGCGGTCCGGGCCGCACACCTTCGATTGTCCGGCGGATAACGGGCACACTGACGGCATGGCTGATCTGTACGCGCAATCAGGCGATGACAAGCGGCCCACCGAGGTACCCGCGATCCGCTGGGAGGAGCCACCCGAAGGCCCCGTGCTGGTGCTTCTCGACCAGACGAGGCTGCCGGCCGAGGAGGTGGAGCTGGTCTGTACGGATGCGTCGGCACTGGTGGAGGCGATCGGTTCGCTCGCCGTCCGCGGGGCACCGCTGCTCGGGATCGCGGGGGCGTACGGGGTCGCGCTCGCCGCCGCGCGGGGCTTCGCCGTGGACGAGGCGGCGGACGCGCTCGCGGGCGCCCGGCCCACCGCCGTGAACCTGTCGGTCGGCGTGCGCCGGGCCCGTGACGCCTACCAGGCGGAGGTCGCCAAGGGCGGCGGGCCCGAGCAGGGCGCCCGTGCCGCGCTGGCCGCGGCACGGCAGCTGCACCGCGAGGACGCCGAGGCCAGTACCCGGATGGCGCAGCACGGGCTGGCCCTTCTCGACGAACTGCTGCCCGGCGGCGGTCACCGGATCCTCACCCACTGCAACACCGGCGCGCTGGTGTCCGGCGGTGAAGGCACGGCGTTCGCGGTGGCTCTCGCCGCACACCGGGCCGGACAGCTGCGGCGGCTGTGGGTGGACGAGACGCGTCCGCTGCTCCAGGGAGCCCGGCTGACGGCGTACGAGGCGGCGCGCAGAGGGATGGCGTACACCCTGCTCACCGACAACGCGGCGGGGTCGCTGTTCGCGGCCGGTGAGGTCGACGCGGTGCTGATCGGGGCCGATCGCATCGCGGCCGACGGCTCGGTGGCCAACAAGGTCGGCAGCTATCCGCTCGCGGTGCTCGCCCGGTACCACCATGTGCCGTTCATCGTGGTGGCGCCGGTGACGACGGTCGATCCGGACACCCCCGACGGGGCGTCGATCGAGGTCGAGCAGCGGCCCGGGTTCGAGGTGACGGAGATGGCCGCGCCGCAGGCGCCGGTGTCGGGAGCGGGCGGCGGGATTCCCGTGGCGCCGTTGGGGACGCAGGCCTACAACCCGGCGTTCGACGTGACGCCGCCCGAGCTGGTCACGGCGATCGTCACGGAGGAGGGCGTCGTCTCGCCGGTGACGGCCGACGGGCTGGCGGAGCTGTGCGCCAGGTCGGGGCGGGCGGCGACCGGCTGAGGTGCTCGCCGCCCTGTCGGGCGGGCCTTCCCGCGGGCCCCGGGGGCCGTGCCGACCGGGGCTGCCGGGGGCCGGGGCAGACAGTGACCGTTCCCTACGACTATCGTCACGGGCCAGTGACCCTGCTCACCAGCGCCACTGTCACTGTTATGAGAATGGGATGATGTCGTTTATGAAGGGACGAGTCCTTGTCGTCGACGACGACACCGCACTGGCCGAGATGCTCGGCATTGTGCTGCGTGGTGAAGGTTTTGAGCCGTCTTTCGTAGCCGACGGCGACAAGGCGCTGGCCGCTTTCCGTGAGGCGAAGCCCGACCTGGTGCTGCTGGACCTGATGCTGCCCGGACGGGACGGCATCGAGGTGTGCCGCCTGATCAGGGCGGAGTCCGGCGTACCGATCGTCATGCTCACGGCCAAGAGCGACACCGTCGACGTCGTCGTGGGCCTCGAATCCGGCGCCGACGACTACATCGTGAAACCGTTCAAGCCAAAGGAGCTGGTCGCCCGGATCCGGGC
>NZ_MUBA01000842.1 GCF_002154575.1 Streptomyces bobili | reverse complement strand
CGGTCAGGCCGAGGCGGGCGGTCGCGCTCGCGGTGGCGTGCAGGAGGGTGGCCAGGAGGAGGACGGTGTGCGGGGAGAGGGCAGTGACGAGGAGGCCGCCGAGGGCGTAGCCGGCGATCTGTGTCAGGCCGCCCATCATGTTGAAGACGGAACGCCCTGGCAGGTAGCTGTCCTTGGGGAGGATCTCGTTGAGCAGCCCCCAGCGGACCCCGCCGCCGAGGGCCGCGATCAGGACCGCGAGGACGGCCGCGACCGGCAGGCCGGGGACGGCGAGGACGGCCGTGACGGTGGCGAAGGCGAGGGAGAGACCGGCCAGGGCGGTCCTCGGGGGGAGGCGGTCGGCGCCCGAGAGGAGGAGGGTCGCGCCGAGGACCTGGGCGAGGGACGGGCCGAACATGCTCACCGCCGACAGCAGCGGGGAGCCCGTGGCGCGGTGGACGAGGGTGCCGAGGGCGAGCCCCGCGACCGTCTGGGCGGCGGTGTGGGCGGCGGAGGAGAGCAGGAGCGGGGTGAACTCGGGGGTGCGCAGGAGCTGTCGGTAGCCGGTCATGCGGGGAGTCTCGGGCGGGTCCGGGCGCGGTCGATACTGTTTCGCGGGAGCGCGAAACGTCAGGCTGGTGAGGGGCTTCATGGGCTGGTGGCAGGTGAACGCCGACACGCTCGCGGGCAGCCGGTTCGTGGTGTCCCCGCTGGCCGAGACCTTCGCGTGCCTGAAGCTGCTGCACGCGGGGGCGGGCGCGCATCCGGGCGAGACGGCGTGGCTGCGGGAGTGGCTGCCCGCCCACCGCGCGCGGCTTGCCGCGGATCCGGTGACCGCCGCGCTCGTACGGGCCGGGCTCGGCCGGGACTGGATCGCCGACTTCCTCACCCCCACCCCGAGGGACGGGGAGAGCTTCGAGGACGGCGTCGCCCGGGTCCGCGCGGTACGGCCCGCCGACGCCCGCGCCCATCTGCGGACCTCCCTGGCCGGCCCGCTGCCGGGCGTCCTGGACCGTGACGACCTCCCCGAGCGGGCGGCCGGCCTGCTGACCTGGGTGTGGGAGAGCGCCGTACGGCCGTCCTGGGAGCGGCGGCGCAGGGTGCTGGAGGCGGATGTCGTGACGCGGGTCGCGCAGGTGAGCCGGGGCGGGTGGGCTGCCGTACTGGACTCGCTGCGGCCGGGGACGCGGTGGCTCGGGGAGAGCCGGTTCCAGGTCAATCTGCACGAGTATCCGCCGCGGGAGATCTCCGGCGCCGAGCTGCTGTTCGTGCCGGTGACACCGCGGACGGGGTGGGTGTCGTGGGAGGAACGGGAGCGGTACGCCGTCGTCTACCCCTGCACCGGGGTCCTCGCCGCCGATCACCGCGCGCGGGACGTGCCGGCCGCGCTGAGCGCGCTGCTCGGGCCCGGACGTGCGGCGGTGCTCGTCCTGCTCGGGCAGGGCCCGCTGAGCACGACCCAGCTGGTCGCGCTGACCGGGCAGGGGCTCGGGTCGGTCGGCCGGCACCTGCGGGTGCTGTGGGACGCGGGGCTGGT
>NZ_MUBA01000841.1 GCF_002154575.1 Streptomyces bobili | reverse complement strand
CCGCCAGCCCTGTCGCGGCCAGCACCGACACCTCGGCCGGCCCGGCGTGCAGCACGAGGATCGCGATCAGGGCGAACGCGTCGAACGCGAGCCGCGTGCCGAACGTACTGACCGCGTACGCCGCCCACAGCCACCCGAACCTCCGGCCCAGCCGTCTCCTGGCCACCACGCTCAGCGCACCCCCGATGCCCCACCTGAACAAGCCGACGTTGACCGGTGAGAGCAAAGCTGGCAACACAGCAGCAGGTCAAACAACCAATGCGCCGGAGAGCCACAACCTGGCGTTGTGCACTAAGGTGCGTCGGCGTGGACCTCGACACCGCCCGGACCTTCGTCGCCGCCGCCGACGCGGGACAGTTCCAGGAAGCCGCCGCCGAGCTGGCGGTCACCCAGCAGGCCGTCTCCAAGCGCATCGCCGCGCTGGAGCGCGAGCTGGGCGTGCGGCTGTTCACCCGCACCGCGCGCGGCGCCGAACTCACCATCGACGGGCAGGCGTTCCTGCCCCACGCGCGCGAACTGCTGCGCGTCGCCGAGCGCGCGGTCGCGTCCGTACGCACCGGCAGCCGTCCGCTGCGCGTCGACGTGCTCGCCTCGCGCAGCGCGGCGTCGGGCCTGATGCGCGGCTTCCACCGCGCGCACCCCGGGATCGAGCTGGACGTGGTGTGGCTGTTCGACATCGAGACGGCCGTCGCCGCCATCCGGTCCGGCGCGATCGACGCGTCCTTCCGTGCCGTCGCCGTGCCCGGCAGGCCCCTTCCCGAGGACATCGAGTCCGTCCGGGTGCTCGACGAGCCGCTCCAGCTCCTCACCGGCCCCGCCCACGCGCTGGCGGGCGCCCGCTCGGTGAGCCTCGCCCAACTCGCCGGCCACCGGATCTGGATGCCCGGCATCGTCCCCGGTACCGAGTGGGCCGCCTACTACGACGACCTCGTCGCCACGTTCGGTCTCACCATCGAGGCGACCGGCCCCAACTTCGGCTCGGACGCGCTCCTGGACACCGTGGCCGACACCCCGGCCCTGGCCACCTTCATGGGCGAGCACACCCGCCTCGTCTGGCCCGCCGGCCACGACCTGCGACGCATCCCGGTGACCGACCCGACACCCGTCTACCCGCACTCGCTGATCTGGCGCCGCGACAACCCGCATCCCGCACTCGCCACACTCCGCAACCACCTCGGCTCCGCACAACCCGACCGCCCCGGCAGCAGCGTCTGGACACCCTCGTGGACGCCGGCATGGACCCAGCGGTAAGCAGCAGGGCGCCGGCCGCCGGAAGCGCCCTCCCACCCACTCACAGACCAGACCCAGGCTGACCACAGCTCGCGCTCATCGGCCGTCTGCACGGTGCAGTGGTGACCTCTGCCACCGATCCCCTCCCCCACCCGACCGCGT
>NZ_MUBA01000840.1:164-782 GCF_002154575.1 Streptomyces bobili | reverse complement strand
AGCTCATGGGAAGGCCAGTCGAATCCTGATGGGGAACTCAATGTCGTTCATCGGCCGTGACATGGCTGTCGACCTCGGGACCGCCAACACGCTGGTGTACGTCAGGGGTCGCGGGATCGTACTCAACGAGCCGTCCGTCGTCGCGATCAACACCAACACCGGTGGCATCCTCGCGGTCGGCTCCGAAGCGAAGAAGATGATCGGGCGGACGCCTGGCAACATCGTTGCCGTGCGTCCGCTGAAGGACGGTGTCATCGCCGACTTCGAGATCACCGAGCGGATGCTCCGCTACTTCATCCTGAAGATCCACAAGCGGCGGTATCTGGCCAGGCCGCGCGTCGNNCCTGCCGGTCCACGAGGCCACGGGCAACATGGTGGTGGACATCGGCGGCGGCACCACGGAGGTCGCGGTCATCTCGCTCGGCGGCATCGTCACCGCCCAGTCCATCCGCGTCGCGGGCGACGAGCTGGACAGTGCGATCATCCAGCACATCAAGAAGGAGTACAGCCTCCTTCTCGGTGAGCGGACGGCCGAGCAGATCAAGATCACGATCGGTTCGGCGTACGACCTCGACTCCGACGAGCACACCGAAATCCGCGGCCGGGACCTGGTGTCCG
>NZ_MUBA01000840.1:0-136 GCF_002154575.1 Streptomyces bobili | reverse complement strand
GGAATCGTTCTGACCGGCGGCGGAGCCCTCCTGCGCGGCCTGGACGAGCGGCTGCGCCGGGAGACCGGCATGCCCATCCACATCGCCGAGGACCCGCTGGACAGCGTGGCGCTCGGATCCGGCAAGTGCGTCGAGG
>NZ_MUBA01000839.1 GCF_002154575.1 Streptomyces bobili | reverse complement strand
GGCTCGCGATCGGCCTGCGCGTCCTGCTGATCCTGGTGATCGCCGCGGTCCTGAGAGTGGTGGTGCGGCGGGCCATCACCAAGCTCATAGACCGGATGAACCGCACGGTCCAGGCGGTCGACGGCACGACGCTGGGCGGGCTGCTGGTCAACGTCGAGCGGCGCCGTCAGCGGTCGCAGGCGATCGGTTCGGTGCTGCGCTCGGTGGCGAGCTTCCTGATCCTGGGCACCGCGGCCCTGATGGTCCTCGGCACCTTCGAGATCAACCTGGCCCCGCTGCTGGCGTCGGCCGGTGTCGCNNGGTCACGGACTTCCTGTCCGGCGTGTTCATGATCCTGGAGGACCAGTACGGCGTCGGCGACCAGATCGACGCGGGTGTCGCCTCCGGCGAGGTCATCGAGGTCGGCCTGCGCGTGACCAAGCTGCGCGGCGACAACGGCGAGATCTGGTACGTCCGCAACGGCGAGGTCAAGCGGATCGGCAACCTCTCGCAGGGCTGGGCGACGGCCGGGGTCGACGTCACGGTCAAGGCGTCCGAGGACCTGGACCGCGTCAAGGCCACCCTCGTCGAGGTCGCCGAGAAGATGAACAAGGAGGAGCCCTGGAACGAGTTCCTCTGGAGCCCGATCGAGGTGCTCGGCCTGGACAGCGTGCTGATCGACTCGATGGTGGTCCGCGTCTCCGCGAAGACGATGCCCGGCAAGTCCCTCACCGTGGAGCGCGAGCTGCGCTGGCGCATCAAGCGTGCCTTCGACGCGGCGG
>NZ_MUBA01000838.1 GCF_002154575.1 Streptomyces bobili | reverse complement strand
GCGCCCGCCCCGTCACCGTGGGCCGCGTGGACGGACTGGGCGGCCGCCGTGACGCTGGCGCTCTGCGGAGTCGCCCACGTCCCCGTGGACCGCCAGGCCGTGCCCGTCGGCGCCCTCGCCACCGCGCTGGCCCTGTCCGGGCTCTGCCTCCTGCTCGCCCTGGCGCTGCTGCGCCGGCCCGCCCTGCCGCTGCTGGTGCTGGGCGTGCTGGTGCCGGCGGTGTTCGCGGGCGCCCAGGTGTCCGCGGGACGCGTCGACGTGGTGGGCCTGGTGCCGCTCACCGAGGCCACCCTCGCCCCGCCGTGGATCGCCGGCCCGCTCGCCACGGCCACCGCGGTGACGGTGACGGTCGCCCTCCTCGCCCACCTCCTGGGCGACCGCCGCCCGGCCGGCGCCCCGGCGCCGGACCGGAAGGCCGCGGTACTGCCCGCCCGGGACTGACCCCCGCCCGGCCGCCCGCCCCGTCCACGCACAGGTGGGCGGGGCGGCGTGGGTTCAGCGGCCGGCCTCCAGCAGGGCGGTGAGCACCCGGTCCGGGGTGAGCGGCAGTTCCCGCAGACGCACGCCGGTGGCGTGGTGGACCGCGTTGCCCACCGCGGCGGCCGTGCCGACGATGCCGATCTCGCCGATGCCCTTGCTGCCCATGGGGTTGAGGTGCGGATCGTCCTCCTCGACCCAGTACGCCTGAACGTCCGGTACGTCGGCGTGCGCGGGCACGTGGTACGACGCCAGGTCGGACTCCGCGAAGTCGCCGAACGCGGCGTCCATCGTGCTGCCCTCGGTGAGCGCCATGCCCAGGCCCATCGTCATGCCGCCGACGAACTGGGAACGCGCGGTACGGGCGTTGAGGATGCGCCCCGCCGCGTACACCCCGAGCAGCCGGCGCACCCGCACCTCGCCGGTCACCGTGTCCACGGCGACCTCCGCGAAGTGCGCCCCGAACGCGTGCCGGGCGTAAGGAGAGTCGGCGCCCGCCGCGCCGAAGGTGTCGGCGTGCTCGGCCAGGCCGTGTTCCGGCACCGGCCCGGGGAACCCGGTCAGCCGGTCCGCGAGCCGGACGCACGCCTCGTGGACGGGCCGGCCCCAGGACGCCGTACCGGAGGAGCCGCCGGCCATCGACGCGGACGGCAGGTCGCTGCTGCCCAGCCGGACACGGACGGCCTCCAGGGGAACGTCCAGGGCGTCCGCCGCGATCTGCGCGAGGACGGTCCGGGCGCCGGTGCCGATGTCGGTGGCGTTGACCTCGACGACGAAGCTCCCGTCGGGCAGCGCGCGGGCCGCGGCGGCCGACGGGAGGACCAGCACCGGGTAGGTGGCCGCCGCCACCCCCGTCCCGGTGAGCAGCGGGCCCTCCGGGTGCGAGCGCGGGCGCGGATCGCGCCGTTCCCACCCGAACCGGCGGGCTCCCTCGCGCAGGCACTCGACGAGGTGGCGGCTGCTGAACGGCCTGCCGCTGTCGGGTTCCGTCTCCGGCTCGTTGCGGATCCGCAGTTCGACGGGGTCCATGCCCAGTTCCACGGCGAGTTCGTCCATGGCCGACTCCAGGGCGTACATGCCCGGCGCCTCGCCGGGCGCGCGCATCCAGGAGGGGCTCGGCACATCGAGGGGCACCACGCGGTGGGCCGTACGGCTGTGCGGGGCGGCGTACATGACGCGGGCCGGGACCGCGGCCTGCTCCACGAACTCCTTCACCCGCGAGGTGTGTGTGGTCACCTCGTGCTCCAGGGACGTCAGCCGGCCGTCGGCGTCCGCGCCGAGGCGCAGCCGGTGCAGGGTGGGCGCCCGGTGTCCGACGCACGAGGGCATGAAGCGGCGCGGCAGGACGACCGTGACCGGCCGTCCGGGGTGCGCCAGCGCGGCCATCACCGCGAGCACCACGTCGGGCCGGGGCGTGCCCTTGGAGCCGAAGCCGCCGCCGACATGCTCGGCGACCACCGTGATCCGCTCCCGCGCCAGCCCGAACAGCTCCGCGAGCACGTCCCGTACCGTCGTGGTGCCCTGGCTGGAGGTGTGCACCGTCAGGTGCTCGCCGTCCCAGCGCGCGGTGCCGGCGTGCGGCTCCATGGGGTGGTTGTGCAGGGGCGGCACCCGGTAGCCGGCATCGACCCGCACGGCCGCGGACGCGAACGCCCCCTGGACGTCGCCGCGTTCACGGACGGCCGGATACCCGCCGTTGGCCTCCTCGGGCACGTAGGCGTCCGGATGGCCGGCGGACAGCGTCACGTCGTACGGCTCCGCCGGGCAGTCGACCTGTACGGCGGCGGCGCCGGCCCGCGCGGCCTCCGCACTGTCGGCCACCACCAGGGCGACGAACCAGCCCCGGTGCGGCACCCGCGGGTTCTGGAGGAGGGCGAGGGTCGCGTCGTCCGGTTCGGCGAGCCGCGGCGCGTTCTCGTGGGTGAGTACGGACACCACGCCGGGCGTGCCGAGCGCGGCCGAGACGTCCACGCCCCTGACCTGGCCGCGGGCGACCGCGGCGGGCACCGGACGGGCGAACAGCCGCCCCGTGAAGGGGAATTCGGCGGCGTAGCGGGCGGTGCCCGTGACCTTCTCGCGTCCCTCCCTGCGCTCGGCGCCGGCGCCCGTGGCGGG
>NZ_MUBA01000837.1 GCF_002154575.1 Streptomyces bobili | reverse complement strand
CCGCTACGCCGCCCCGGCCCGCCGTCCTCCCTTACGCTGTGCCGGCCCTCTGACCAGCAGTGGGGCCGCCGACTGCCGCCTTCTGCCGTGAGGACCCAGCCCGATGCCCGCTTCCCTCTCCCGTCTCGGCCGGCTCGCCGATCTTCCCGTGCTGTTGGTCGCCGTCGTATGGGGGTCCAGCTATCTCGCCGCGAAGGGCGTGACCACCGCGGACACCGTGCTGGCCGTGCTGGTGCTGCGGTTCGGCGTGGTGCTTCCGGTGCTGGTGGCCGTCGGGTGGCGGCGGCTGCGGGCGCTGAGCGGCGCGCAGTGGCGGGGTGCGGGGCTGCTCGGGCTGATCCTCGCCGGCATCTTCCTGCTGGAGACGTACGGGGTGGTGCACACGTCGGCGACCAACGCGGGCCTGATCATCAGCCTGACCATGGTGTTCACGCCGCTGGCGGAGAGCCGGGTGCGCGGGGTGCGGCTGCCTGGGGCGTTCCTGGCGGCGGCGGGCCTGTCGGTGGCGGGCGTGGCGCTGCTGACGCAGGGTGCCGGGTTCACCGCTCCGTCCGGGGGCGATCTGCTGATGCTGGGGGCGGCGGTCGCCCGTACCGTGCACGTGCTGGCGATGGCGCGGATGGAGTCCGTGCGCGGGGCGGACGCGCTGTCCCTGACGACCGTCCAACTGGGCGGTGCCGTCGCCGTGTTCACGGTGCTGGTGGCCGTGCCGGGGACGGGTGCGTCGCCGTGGGCCGCCGCGGCGGACTTCGGCGCGGGGGACTGGGTCTGGCTGGTCTATCTCTCCGTGTTCTGCACGCTGTTCGCGTTCTTCGTGCAGATGTGGGCCGTCCGCCGTACGTCGCCGTCCCGCGTGAGCCTGCTGCTGGGCACCGAGCCGGTGTGGGCGGCGGCCGTGGGCATCGCGCTCGCCGGGGACCGGCCGGGGTGGCTGGGGCTGGTGGGCACCGTGCTGGTGCTCGTGGGCACGGCGTGGGGGCGGTCGGTGGCGGACAAGGGGCGGGCGTCCGCGGGTGAGCCCCCTCAGGCCACCGGTACGCCCCGTCGCCACACCTCGGAGACGAGCGGTACACCCGGCCGGTAGGCCAGGTGGACGTGGCTCGGGGCGTCCAGGAAGGTCAGGTCGGCGTAGGCGCCGGCGGTCAGGCGGCCCACGTCCGTGCGGCGCAGGGCCGCGGCGCCGCCCGCCGTGGCCGACCAGAGGGCCTCGTCGGGTGTCATCCGCATGTCGCGGACGGCGAGGGCGATGCAGAACGGCACGGACGACGTGAAGGACGAGCCCGGGTTGCAGTCCGTGGACAGGGCCACGGTGACGCCGGCGTCCAGCAGGCGGCGGGCGTCCGGCCAGGCGGCGCGGGTGGAGAACTCGGCGCCGGGCAGGAGCGTGGCGACCGTCGCGCTGTTGGCGAGGGCGTCCACGTCGGCGTCGGTCAGGTGGGTGCAGTGGTCGGCGCTGGCCGCGTCCAGTTCGACGGCCAGCTGCACGCCGGGGCCGTAGGAGAGCTGGTTGGCGTGGATGCGGGGGTGCAGGCCCCTGGCCTTGCCGGCGGTGAGGATCGCGCGGGCCTGGTCGCCGTCGAAGGCGCCCTTCTCGCAGAAGACGTCGATCCAGCGGGCGTGCGGGGCGCAGGCGTCGAGCATCTCGCCGGTG
>NZ_MUBA01000084.1 GCF_002154575.1 Streptomyces bobili | reverse complement strand
ACCCCGACTCCCACGGCCCCCTCCCCGTCGGTCACGGCCACGGCCGGGGCCCTGCCGGCCGGCTTCCGGGTGTTCCAGGCGCCGGAGGGCTTCTCCGTCGCCCTCCCCGAGCACTGGACCCGGCTGGACACCACCCGCGCGGGCGACCTCGCCTACCGGGTCACGTTCGGCGCCGAGGGCGATCCGCGCACCCTCGCGGTCACCTACAGCGAGCGCGTCGGCCCGGACCCGGTGGCGGTCTGGCGCGACGACGTGGAGCCGGGCCTGCGCCAGGCCGACGGGTTCGCACGCATCGGGGAGATCGAGGCGACGACGTACCAGGGGTACGAGGCGGCCGACATGGAGTGGGCCGTCGACGTCGACGGCACCCGGGTGCGCACCTTCGGCCGTGGCTTCCTCCTCGGCGGCAACCGCGGCTTCTCGCTGCGCTGGACGACCCCCGCCGCCGACTGGGACGCCACCGCCAACAGCCGGGCCCTGTCCGCCGTCCTCAAGACCTTCCGGCCGGGGCCGTCCTGAGCCGTCTCCTTCGGAAGCCGGCGAACGCGGTCTCCGCCACGACGACGCCTACCGGAGAGGGGCCCGGCCGCGCGGCGCGCGCTGCCTGCGCAGAGGGCCTCCGTGCAACGGTTGTGTGGACCAGCGAGCGGTGAAGGTCCCGGCCGGGAGGGAGCAGGTCACCCGGAGCCGGTGCGGGGTCTCCAGGAAGGCCAGGTCCACGGCGAGGGTGTCGCCGTCGCTCCAGCCGCCGCTCGCGGCGACGGGCACGGGTTCCTCGGTCACGGTCCAGCCACCGGACCCCAGCCGCGCCGCGAGGCGGTCGTCGCCCTCGGTGAGGGTCAGTGTCCAGCCGTCGCCGTCCGCCGTGACGGTCACGCCGGTGAGGCCCGGCTGGTCGGCACAGACATCGCCGTACGGGGTGAAGACGGCCCCCGACCACGCGTGCGGGCGGTCCGGCGGCGCGGGCTTTCCGGGGGTGGGCGGCAGGGCGAGGCGGGTGAGGCGGTCGGCCAGGGCCGCGTCGGCGTCCTGGCGGCCGGACAGCGGGGCCGGGTGGAACGCCGGCAGGAGATGCTCCCAGACGAGATTCAGCAGACCCTGCATGTCGGGGGTCGCCGCGGTGGTCGCGATGACGGCGTCGTGCTCGGGCAGGACGAGGCAGAACTGGCCGTAGGCCCCGTCGCCCCGGTAGCCGTGCCGGGACCGCCAGAACTGGAGGCCGTACCCGCGGTCCCAGTCCTGCCGGTCGGTGTCGCCCATGGCGCCCGCGGTCGGGATGTGCTCGCGGGTCGCCTCCGCGATCCACTCCCGCGGCAGCAGCCGCCGCCCGTCCCCCTCGCCTTCGCGCAGGTACAGCTGGCCGAGCCGGGCGACGGCGTCGGTGGTGCCGTGCAGGCCGCTGAAGCCCAGCTCGCGGCCCGTCCGGTCGGTCAGCCAGGCGAGGTCGCCGAAGCCGAGCGGGTCCAGCAGCCGGGGCTTCAGGTAGGCGGTGAGGGTCTGGCCGGTGACGCGCTGGAGGATCGCGGCGAGGGTGTAGGTGGCGGGCTGGTTGTAGGCGAACACCGTGCCCGGGTCGCGGTCGGGCGGCAGCAGCAGGAAGCCGCGGACGAGGTCGTCGCGGTCGAGCGCGCGGGCCCGGTCCACGGTCTCGGCCTCGTGTCCGCTCGCCATCGACGCCACGTGCCGCACCAGCATCGCGCGGCTGCGCGGGTCGGTGATGTCGGCGTCGAACTCCGGGAAGTACGAGATCACCGGGTCGTCGAGCCCGATCAGCCCCTCGGCCACGGCGAACCCCGCGGCCGTCGAGGTGAAGCTCTTGCTGAGGGAGTACAGCAGGTGGAGGCGGTCGGGCGTGTACGGCGCCCACCAGCCGGCGGCGACGACCCGGCCGTGCCGCAGGACCATGAGGCTGTGCGGCTCGATGGCCTCGGCCGCGTCGACGGCGTCGAGGAAGGCGAGGACGCCCGAGGCGTCGACGCCCTGGGCGGACGGGGTGCCGTCAGGCAGCGGACGGGCGCTCATGCCCGCATCCTTCCCCGAACGCCCGCCGTGGAGCGAGGGCACAAAAAGGGGTAGCGGTGGACACCGAGGGATTTTCCGGTCCCGCCCGTGGCCCGTTTCCGCCCCGGCCCCTCTGGGGACCCGGGCACACATGGTGCGAATCGGATACACGATGATGACCGAACAGGCCGGCCCGCGTGAACTCGTCGGCCATCTGGTGCGGGCCGAGGAGGCCGGTTTCGACTTCTCGGTGACCTCGGACCACTACTTTCCGTGGCTGCGGTCACAGGGCCACTCCCCGTACGCGTGGAGCGTGCTGGGCGCCGCCGCCCAGGCCACCACGCGCATTCCGCTGATGACGTACGTGACCTGCCCGACGGTCCGCTACCACCCGGCGATCGTGGCGCAGAAGGCGGCCACCATGCAGCTGCTGTCCGAGGGGCGCTTCCGGCTGGGGCTGGGCTCCGGGGAGAACCTCAACGAGCATGTGGTGGGCGGTGGCTGGCCCTCCGTGGACGTACGGCACGAGATGCTCGAGGAGGCCGTGGAGATCATCCGCGCCCTGTTCGAGGGTGGCCATGTGACGCATCACGGCACGCACTTCGACGTCGACTCCGCCCGGCTGTGGGACCTGCCCGAAGCGCCGCCCGAGATCGGCATCGCCGTCTCCGGGGAGCAGTCGTGCGCGCTCGCGGGGCACCTCGCCGACCTGGTGATCGCCACCGAGCCGAAGTCCGGGCTGCTGGAGGCCTTCGACCGGCACGGTGGTGCGGGCAAGCCGCGCGTGGGCCAGCTGCCGGTCTCCTACGACCCCGACCGGGACACGGCGGTGAAGCGGGCGCACGCGCAGTTCCGCTGGTTCGGCAGCGGCTGGAAGGTGAACTCCGAGCTGCCGCACCCGGACTCCTTCGAATCGGCCACCCAGTTCGTCACCCCGGACGACGTGGCCGCGTCGATCCCGTGCGGCGACGACCCGGACGCCTTCGTCGAGGCGGTCCGGCCCTACGCGGAGGCCGGGTTCACGGAGATCGCCCTGGTGCAGATCGGCGGCGACGCGCAGCCGGCGTATCTGGACTGGTCGGAGAAGACGCTGCTGCCCGCCCTGCGCGAGGCCTTCGCGTGACCCGTCGGCGCGGCCACCGGCGTGACGGGCACGGGTGGAGGCCGGGACTGTCCTAGGCTGCCGGTCGGTACGTCCCGTTCCGGGGCGTGCGGTTTTCCGCAGTCTGCACAGGAGAGTCATCCGTGACCGTAGCGATCGACCCGTCCGAGACGTCCGCCGCGGCGGTGTCCCCCGCGCCGCTGTCCGACCTCGTGGCGCGCGACGCCCGCGAGTTCGGCGTGTACGCGCGGACCGGTGGGTGGGCCTTCGGGCTGATGGTGGCGCGCAGCGTCCGGCCGGGCGGGCAGAGCGCACAGGAGACGCCGAAGGTGTCGGCGAAGGAGTTCGCCGAACTGGCCGGCTGTTCCGCGGAGCGCGTCATGCGCTACTACAAGGCCTGGGACCGGGCCGCCGACGAAGGTCTCGTCCCGCACTTCGAGGAGCTGGCGCCGGGGCAGCGGGTCGAGCTGCCGGACGCGGACGTGTGGCTGACCTACTACGTGTCGCGTTCCAGTGCCTCCTCCGAGCGCGGCACCGCGATCGCGGAGGCCGCCGAGGCCGAGGGCATCCGGCCGACCAAGGCGCTGGAGGTGGCCGAGAACCCGACGGCGCTGCGGGCGGCGATCCTCGCCGACCCGTCGACCGCGCGGGCGGCACGGGCCGCCCTCCTGGACCGCATCAAGGAGGACCCGGAACTTCAGACCGAGCTGGCGCGGGACGTGGTGCGCACCGACGACCTGAAGAAGGCCGTCGCCAGCGAGAGCCGCTCCGCGGACCGGATCGGCTACGTCCGTCAGATCGCCGAGTCCGGGCAGATCAAGACGCCCGCCGGGCAGACCGTCGACGCGCCCGCCGACCTCCGCCAGGAGGCCGAGCGGCATCTGTCGCTGCTCGACGAGCTGGACGAGGGCGAGGACTCCGGCGAGTGGGCGACGGAGGCCTACGACACGCTCAAGACGCTCGTCGTGGAGGCCGTGGAGGCCGACCCCGAGCTGCGGGTGCAGGAGCGGCGCACGAAGTTCTACAGCGGTCTGCAGAAAGCGACGAAGGTGTTCGAGGAGCTGACCTTCGACGACGCGCAGGACTTCTACGAGGACGACATGGTGCAGCAGCTGGAGGAGCTACAGCAGGCGATCGGCAGCTGCATCGCGGCCCTGCGCGGGGCCCGCGCCACGGACTGAGCCGTGTGGGCCGGGCGGGCGGCGCGACGCGTGGCCGCCCGCCCGCCGCGTACGGTGTGGCCGCTCAGCGGGACGTGTAGCGGTGCCGGGTCCACAGCGGGACGCCGAACCAGCACAGCAGGTACCAGACGACCACCCCGGTGACGAGGTACGGCACATAGCCGTCGTGGGTGGCCACGCGCAGGATCAGCAGCAGGGCCGAGGTCATCGTGGCGAGGAGCAGCACCAGCCCGACGAACGTCATCCGGGAGGCCCAGGTGACCGCCTGGGGTTTCACCCGCCGTCCGGAGACCAGCCGGTGCAGGGAGACCGGGCCTATCAGGGCGCCCGTCGCGCAGGCGCCGAGCACGACCGTGACGATGTAGATGGCCCGGTCGGTGTCCTCCAGGGTCGCGTAGCGCGGGGTGAAGACGACCGTGAGCAGGAAACCGAAGAGGATCTGGACGCCGGTCTGAGCGACCCGGACCTCCTGGATCAGCTCCCCCCACATCCGGTCCGCCCGCTCCTCCTCGGTCTCGTTGCGCCCTCTTCGGCGCTCGGCCCCCGCCGCCGTGTCGGCCACGTGTCCTCCCCGGTTCGAGTGGGTGTTCCCCCGGGCGAGTACCCGCCGGACGGCGTTTCTCTCCTGCCTCGGCGCGGTCCGGCTACCAGCGGCCCTCGACCTGCGCCTTGATCCGCCGCTCGTACAGGTCCCGGACCGCGGCCAGAGTCTCCTCGGACAGCTCGGGCAGGCGGGCGGCGGCAGCGTTGGCGCGGGCCTGCTCGGGCGAGCGGGCGCCGGGGATCACCGTGGTCACACCGGGCTGCTGGACGATCCAGCGCAGCGCCAGCTGGGCCGGCGTGTAGCCCTCGGGGGCGAGGGCGGAGAACTCGGCGGCGGCCTCGACGCCGGTGGCGTAGTCGACGCCGGAGAAGGTCTCGCCCTGGTCGAAGGACTCGCCGTGCCGGTTGTAGGTGCGGTGGTCGTTCTCCGGGAAGACGGTGTCCTTGGTGTACTTGCCGGACAGCAGGCCGGAGGCGAGCGGCACGCGCGCGATGATGCCGACGCCGGCCTCGCGGGCCGCCGGGAGCACCTCGTACAGCGGCTTCATGCGGAACGGGTTGAGGATGATCTGCACGCTGGCCACGCCCGGCCGGGCGATCGCGGTGAGGGCCTCGGCGCAGGTCTCCACGCTGACGCCGTAGTGGGCGATGCGCTCCTCCGCCACCAGGGTGTCGAGGGCGTCGAAGACCTCGTCCGTGGAGTAGACGGGGGTGGGCGGGCAGTGCAGTTGCACGAGGTCGATGCGGTCGACGCCGAGGTTGCGGCGGGAACGGTCGTTCCAGGCGCGGAAGTTGTCGAGGACGTAGTTCTGGGGGATCTGGTCGACGCGGCGGCCCATCTTGGTGGCGACCAGTACGTGCAGGTCGGGCCGTCCGCCGAGGAAGGCGGCGATGGTCTGCTCGCTACGGCCGTCGCCGTACACGTCGGCGGTGTCGAAGAAGGTGACGCCCGACTCGGCGGCCGTCTCCAGTACCGCCAGCGCCTCCTTGTCGTCGACGTCGCCCCAGTCGGCGCCCAGTTGCCAGGTGCCGAGACCGATGACGGATGCATGCTGACCAGACCTGCCGAATTCGCGCTCGTCCATGGGTGCAGTCTGTCATCCGTTCCGGCCGGGTGCGGAACCGGCCGGTCCGGCCCGCCACCTGCGGTTCGTCCACTCGGGGGCCGGCCGGCCCCGGCGGGCTACCGCCGGGAGGCGGGAGTGGTGGCCCGCACCGCCCGTGTGGTCCTGGCGAGCCTCGGACCGAGCCAGCGCTTGAGCCTGCGCAGGGCCTCCAGCCGCCCGGCGGCCTGGTCGAGCCGGTAGTACAGCTGCGGCGGGACGTACGGCAGCAGGGGCGAGTGGCGCTGCCCGAGCAGGGCGAACATCTGCTCCGGGGGCAGGTCGATGTAGCGGGCGAGGTTCTCGTACCACTGGGCGCTGTGGCGGGCTGCGCTCTGCGGAGTCAGCAGGGCGGCCGTACGGTCGCGCTCGTAGCGGGCGAGGGCCTGCGGCAGGGCTGCGGGGCACTCCCGCAGGGCGTCGGCGAGGGCGAAGGCGTCCTGGAGGGCGAGGGTGGTGCCGGCGCCGATGGAGTAGTGGGTGGTGTGGGCGGCGTCGCCGAGGAGGACGACGTTGTCCCGGTACCAGGTGCGGTTGGTGAGGGTGCGGAAGGTCAGCCAGGGGGCGCCGCCGTCGCCGCGGGGGCGTCCGATGAGGGGGTGGCCGTCGAGGATGTGCGCGAAGATCTTCTCCAGCCGCGCCGTGCCGTCGGTTTCGGCCGCCCGGTCGAGGCCGAGGCCGGCCCAGGTCTCGGGGGCGCATTCGATGACGCAGGTGCTCCGTTCGGAGCTGAACGGATAGCCGTAGCACCAGATCCAGCCGTGGCCGGTCTCCACGAAGGCGAAGGTGAAGGAGTCGAAGACCTTGGTGGTGCCGAGCCAGACGTAGGGGTTGCGGCCGGGCGTCAGTTCGGCGCCGAAGTGCTGTGCGTGACGGGTGCGCAGGGCACTGTGGACGCCGTCGGCGGCGACGACCAGGTCCGCCTCGGGCAGGTCCTCGGGCGTGATCTCCCGCTCGAACTCCAGGCGTACGCCGAGTGCGCGGGCGCGGGCGGTGAGGATCTCCAGGAGTTTGTGCCGGCCGATGCCGTGGCCCTCGTCGCCGGGCTGACGGGTCACCAGGTCCCGTACGTGCGCGACGCCCTGGTTCCAGCGCACGGAGTGCTCCTCGATCGCGCGCGCCGACTCGGGGTCGCGGGCGTGGAGTTCGTCGAGGAGTCCGCGCCAGTACGTGACGCCCCAGCCGTAGGTCGAGCCCTCGGGGTCGCGCTCGTGGACGGTGATGTCGTGGGACGGGTCCTGCCGCTTGAGCAGGATGGAGAGATACAGGCCGGCGGGCCCGCCGCCGACGCAGGAGACCTTCACGCACACCCCCAGGAATGACGAATTGTGGTCGGTCGACGACGCACAGTAGCAGCGGGGAGGGGTGGTCGCCGCGGGCCCTTCTTCGTGATTCCGTCACTTTCTCCACGTGAGCCACACCACCGGCGGAGCGGTCGCGCGCCAAAGATCACCGAAAGGGCCCCTTCCGGGGCAAGGAATTGCCCGTTCCGCCGCGCGGGACGCCCATCGGGCGGCAAGATCATCTTGCTTCAACATTGCACGACTTATTATCGATTGTCCGGATCACGGCCAACCCGTCCCGCAGGATTTCTCCCGTTCTCCGGTCGGCCGATAGGCATGCGGGGTCGTCAACCGAACGCACCCCAGGAGGTCCCGCATGCCGGAACTCAGCCGCCGCCGCGCACTCACCACCGCGGCGGCCCTCGCCGCGACCGCCGCCGCCACCACCGGGGCGGCCTCGGCACACTCCTCGACGGCGACCGCGTCCGGATCAGCCGGCTCCGCCGACGCCTTCGACGAGGTCTACAAGGGGCGTCGGATACAGGGCCGGCCCTCCTCCGGAGGCGGCCATCACGGCGGCGGGCACCAGGGCGGCGGGCATCACGGCGGCGGCTTCGCGGTGTATGTCGACGGCGTGGAGCTGCACGTGATGCGCAACGCCGACGGCAGCTGGATCAGCGTGATCAGTCACTACGACCCGGTGCCGACCCCGCGGGCCGCCGCCCGCGCCGCGGTCGACGAGCTGCAGGGCGCCCGGCTGCTGCCGTTCCCCACCAACTGACCGTCTCGCACGCACACTTGGAGCACCGCACAGATGACCGTCCGCAAGAACCAGGCGTCCCTGACCGCAGACGAGAAGCGCCGCTTCGTCGCCGCCGTCCTCGAACTCAAGCGCAACGGCCGCTACGACGCCTTCGTCACCACGCACAACGCGTTCATCGTCGGCGACACCGACAACGGCGAGCGCACCGGCCACCGTTCACCGTCCTTCCTGCCCTGGCACCGCAGATTCCTGCTGGAGTTCGAGCGGGCGCTCCAGTCCGTGGACGCGTCGGTGGCACTGCCGTACTGGGACTGGTCCGTCGACCGGTCGCCGCGTTCCTCGCTGTGGGCGCCGGACTTCCTCGGTGGCACCGGGCGCGCCCGGGACGGACGGGTGTCGGACGGCCCGTTCGCCGCCGCCGGCGGCAACTGGCCGATCGGGGTGCGCGTGGACGGGCGGACGTTCCTGCGGCGCGCGCTCGGAGCCGGCGTGCGTGAACTGCCGACGCGGGCCGAGGTCGACTCGGTGCTGGCGATGCCGACGTACGACATGGCGCCCTGGAACAGCGGGTCGGACGGTTTCCGCAACCATCTGGAGGGGTGGCGGGGCGTCAACCTGCACAACCGGGTGCATGTCTGGGTCGGCGGCCAGATGGCCACCGGGGTCTCCCCCAACGACCCGGTGTTCTGGCTGCACCACGCCTACATAGACAAGCTGTGGGCCGAGTGGCAGCGGCGGCATCCGGAGGCCGGCTACCTGCCTGCGGCGGGGGCACCGGACGTGGTGGACCTGCACGAGACGATGAAGCCGTGGAACGACACCGCCCCGGCCGACCTGCTCGACCACACCCCCCACTACACCTTCGACACCGCCTGACCGGAGCCCGGTTGGCCGCGCGGGCCCCGGGTACCCGGGCGCCACGTACCCGAGAGCCAGGAGGAGGCCGGCCGTGACGCAGGTCGAGGAATCCGTCGAGGTGGGTGTCCCGGTGCACACCGCCTACAACCAGTGGACGCAGTTCGAGACGTTCCCCGAGTTCATGGGCGGGGTCAGTCGCGTCGAACAGCGCACCGACACACTCACCCACTGGGTCACGGACGTCAACGGGGTGCACCGGGAGTTCGACGCGGAGATCACCGAGCAGATCCCGGACGAGCGGGTCGCCTGGACGACGGTGGGCGGCGAGGCCCGGCAGTCCGGCGTGGTGACCTTCCACCGCCTCGACGACGATCACACGAAGGTCATGCTCCAGATGGTCTTCGAGCCGGAAGGCCTCGCCGAGACCGTCGGCGACCGGCTCGGCTTCGTGAAGCGGCAGACCAAGGGCGATCTCAAGCGCTTCAAGGAGTTCATCGAGGAACGCGGCCTCGAGACCGGCGGCTGGCGCGGCGTCGTCGTCTGACGGCTGCCGCCGCCCCGGCTGACCGTCGCCCGTACGACAGCCGTACGGGCGGCGATCAGCCGGCGGCCTCGGTGCGGCACTCCGGGTGACCCCAGCCCTGATCGTTCTTGGCGATCGGCTCACCCTGCGCGTAGGGGCGCCCGCAC
>NZ_MUBA01000836.1 GCF_002154575.1 Streptomyces bobili | reverse complement strand
GTCGCGGTCATGACCGCGACGGCACGGGCCGTCAATTCAGATGTCTCCATGCACTCCCCCGGTTCCGATGCTCGGCGCCCTCGAGGCTCCGCGCCCGGATTCGTCATCGCCAAGCACGCGTCATTCGGCGTGGCACGCCCCACTGTCACGTGCAGCGGGCGGCCTGGTCCTTAGCCGAGAGCGCAGACTTCGTATTCATTCAGCGCACGGCGGCCTGAACCTCGCTCGGCGAAACCCGTACGCCCGGCTGGAGTCCGCGGGGTGTGAAAGCCCCAGCGCAGGACGGTCTCGCCGATCGTACGGTGACGCAGGCGGGGCTCGGTCAGATCGACGTGGCGTCTCCGAGGGCCTGGGCCTGGTCGGGCAATGCCTGTGGTCAGCCTGGCCTGAGAGCCCGCCGTACGAGGCCTGTGCGAGGCCTACGTCCACCGAGCCGGCTCGCGTGGGCCACGTCCGCGGAACGGATCCTCGCGCCGGACCCGGCTTCTGTGGGAGGGGTCTCGGACAGGGCCCTCCCACGGGTTCGCCCCTCCCC
>NZ_MUBA01000835.1 GCF_002154575.1 Streptomyces bobili | reverse complement strand
GAGGACTGCGGGCCGAGGCCGAGCGCGGCCTGCTCGATTTCGTCACCATCGAGGACGGCCTCGGCCCGCAGTCCTCCCACTTCCTGGACCCGGACGAGCGCACCGACCAGGTCCGCGGCCGGCTCGACGCCGTCCTGATCGCCTCCCGGATCGCCCCGCTGTCCCGCCGCATAGGCCTCGTCCCGACCGTGGTGGCCACCCACACCGAGCCGTTCCACATCTCCAAGGCCGTCGCCACCCTCGACCACGTCAGCTCCGGCCGGGCGGGCCTGCGCGTCCAGATCACCGCCCGCCCCACCGAGGCCGCCCACTTCGGCCGCCGTACCCTTCCCCGCATCGAGGCCTACGACGCCCCGGCCACCCGCGAACTGGTGGCCGACCTCTTCGACGAGGCGGGCGACCACGTCGAGGTCGTGCGCCGCCTCTGGGACAGCTGGGAGGACGACGCGGAGATCCGTGACGTCGGCACCGGGCGTTTCATCGACCGCGACAAGCTGCACTACATCGACTTCGAGGGCCGCCACTTCAGCGTCAAGGGCCCCTCCATCACCCCCCGCCCGCCGCAGGGCCAGCCCCTGGTGACCGCCCTCGCGCACGACACCGTCCCCTACCGCCTGGTGGCCCGCGCCGCCGACGTCGGCTACACCACCCCGCACGACGCCGGACAGGCCCGCGCGATCCTCACCGAGATCCGCGCCGAACAG
Organism: Streptomyces bobili; assembly: GCF_002154575.1. Classification (GTDB taxonomy): domain Bacteria; phylum Actinomycetota; class Actinomycetes; order Streptomycetales; family Streptomycetaceae; genus Streptomyces; species Streptomyces bobili. Next base: position 661 of record NZ_MUBA01000835.1, on the reverse strand, counting down.
GAGGCGGCGGGCCGCGCCGAGGAGCGGCTGCACGTCTTCGCCGACCTGGTGGTCCTCCTCGACGACGACCCGGCCGAGGCCGCCGCCCGCCGCGACCGCCTCGACACCCTCGCCGGCGAGGAGTACCGCAGCGACGCCCGGATCTTCGCCGGCACGCCAGTGCAACTCGCGGATCTGCTGCAGGAGTTGGCGCAGGAGGGGCTGACCGGCTTCCGGCTGCGCCCCGCCGTCGTGGGCCACGACCTGCCGGCCATCACCCGCGGTCTCGTCCCCGAGCTCCAGCGCCGCGGCGCCTTCCGCCGCGCCTACGAGGCCGACACCCTGCGCGCCCTGCTCGGCCTGCCCCGCCCCGCCAACCGTTACGCCGCCTGAGCCGGAGGGGACCCGACATGACCAAGAGCAAGCCCCAGAAGCAGATCCACCTCGCCGCCCACTTCCCCGGCGTCAACAACACCACCGTGTGGAGCGACCCGCGGGCCGGCAGCCACATCGACTTCAGCTCCTTCGTCCACTTCGCGAAGACCGCCGAACGCGCCAAGTTCGACTTCCTGTTCCTCGCCGAAGGACTCCGGCTCCGCGAACAGGGCGGCCACATCTACGACCTGGACGTCGTCGGCCGCCCCGACACCTTCACCGTCCTCGCCGCACTCGCCGCCGTCAC
>NZ_MUBA01000834.1 GCF_002154575.1 Streptomyces bobili | reverse complement strand
CGGCGATCGAGGACGAGGCCCGTCCGCCGATGCGAGGGTCGGGGCGCGGCCCCCAGGTTCAGGAGGCAAGGGGCGGCGGAGGCGAACAGCGTCTGCGGATGCCCGTACCGCCCGCCCGGCGTCTAATGGCCCGTATCGGGTCATCGCGAACCACCTCCCGGCAGCGAAGGCGAAGTCCATGGATTCCAGCGGCGACCCGCGAGGCGGGGCACTGCGGCGGCTCGGCACCTGGTGCGCCCGCCATTTCCTGATCGTCATCATCGGCTGGCTCGTCGCCCTCGTCGCGCTCCAGGTGCTCAGCCGCACGCACGGTGGAACGTACTCGGACGACTTCTCCCTGCCGGGCGCCCAGTCACAGCAGGGCCTGGACGTGCTGAAGAAGCACGACCCGCAGGCCGGCGGCTACGGCAGCCAGATCGTCCTGCACGACGCGAAACAGCCCCTGACCGCGTTGGGCTCCCAGATGTCCACCACGGTCGGCGACCTGGAGAAACTCCCGCACGTGCTGGCGGTGCAGAATCCGCTCACCCAGACCGCCTCGAAGGAAGGACCGGTCTCGGGCGACGGAAAGACCGGCTACATCACCGTCCGCTTCGACGTCCAGCCCTCCACCCTCGAGGACGACTACCTGGACGGC
>NZ_MUBA01000833.1 GCF_002154575.1 Streptomyces bobili | reverse complement strand
CGCTGATGGACGCCTTCGACGCCGTCGTCGTGCGCAACAGCGGACCCGTCCTCGGCTACAGCGCGGAGTACGAGGCCTTCCGCGAGCGGGCGCTGAGCGCCGGCACCCGCGTCTACAACCCGCTCACGGGCCGCGCCGACATGGCGGGCAAGCAGTACCTCCTCGACCTCAGCGCGGCCGGCTTCCCGGTCATCCCCACCGTCGACCGCCCCGAGGACCTGCACCTGCTGCCCGCGTCCGACCGCTATGTCGTCAAGCCCAAGCAGGGCGCCGACTCCATAGGCCTGCGGATCGTCACCCGCGACGCCCTGCCCGCCCTGGCCGACGGCGCCACCCTGATCCAGCCGTGCGTCGACTTCGCCCACGAGATCTCCTTCTACTTCGTCGACGACGACTTCCAGTACGCCCTCTACGCCCCGGACCCCGACCGCCGCTGGCGGCTGGAGCCGTACGACGCCACCGCGCGGGACCTGGAGTTCGCCCGCCGTTTCGTCGACTGGAACGGCCTCGCGCACGGCATCCAGCGCGTGGACGCCTGCCGCGCCCCGGACGGCGAGCTGCTGCTGGTCGAGCTGGAGGACCTCAACCCCTATCTGTCCCTGGACCTCGTGGACGACAGGACGCGGGACACCTTCGTCACCGCGATGGCCCGGTCGCTGCACCGCTTCCTCGCGGACTGAACCGCGCCGCCCCCGCGCCCGTATCTCTCCCCGAGGGCCCAGGGACCCACGGGCCCGGCGACCAGGGATCCCGGTACCGAGGGAGAGCAGCGTGCCGACAGCGGACGAGTCCGGAAAGCCGCACGAACGCCCGGTGCTGGAACCCATCCGGGTCCTCAGGCCGCGCAACACCGACGCCCTCGCGGCGCTGTTCCGCGAGATGGCCGAACTCACCGAGGACCCGGAGAACGCCGAGGGCTACGAGAGCGTCCCCCTGCCGACGCCCGAGGCACGGACGCAGGAACTCCCGCCGGTCCCGCCGACTCGCCCGGTCCCGCCGACTCGCCCG
>NZ_MUBA01000832.1 GCF_002154575.1 Streptomyces bobili | reverse complement strand
GAAGGGTACGTGACCGGTTGACGCGGCTGCCTCTAACCTTTAATGTGAATTACAGAGGTTAGAACTCCACGTGCTGCTGTTTCCGTCGAAGGGGAACCCCTGTCATGACCCTGCGCACCGGCCACATCGGCCTGAACGTCACCGACCTCGACCGTTCGCTCGCCTTCTACCGGGACGTCCTCGGCTTCGCCCTCGTCGGGGAGGGCAAGGAGGAGGGTCGGCGGTACGCCTTCCTCGGGGACGGCGAGCGGCTCGTCCTCACCCTCTGGCAGCAGGCGCAGGGGGCGTACGACGGAGCCCGCGCCGGACTGCACCACCTCGCCTTCGAGGCCGACTCGGTCGAGCGCGTCCGGGAGTACGAGGCGGCCCTGCGGGCCCACGGCGCCGACTTCGCCCACGAGGGGGTCGTCGCCCACCACGAGGGCGCGGCCTCCGGCGGCATCTTCTTCCACGATCCCGACGGCACCCGCCTGGAGATCTCGGTCTCCGACGGGGTGGGCGGAGCCCCGGCTCCCGGCGACGCCTCCGCTCCGACCTGCGGCTTCTTCTAGACCCCGCAAGGTCAGGGATCACGTCATGGGCATCTACCACGCGGGCTCGCGCACCCTCCAGGACCGGGCCGGGGTGCGCGACCTGGCCGACCACGTCGGCCGGTCCGTCGGCGAGGGCATCCGGTCCGTCGCCGCCGCCTTCCTGGAACTCCAGCCGCAACTCGTCCTGGCCGCCGCCGACCCGGCGAGCGGAGCCGTATGGGCCTCGGTGATCGCGGGTACGCCCGGCTTCGTGCGGGCCACCGGTCCCCGGCGGATCTCCGTCACGGGAGGGCCGGCCCCCGCCGACCCGCTCACGGCGGCCCTCGCCACCGCGCACACCCCCGTCGGCACGATCGCCCTCGACCCGCGCACCCGCCGCCGTATGCGTCTCAACGGGCTGCTGCGGCCCACCCCGCGCGGCTTCGCCGTCGACGCCGACCAGGTGTTCGCCAACTGCCCCAAGTACCTCCAGAAGCGGGAGACCTACGAGACGGTGTCCGGCCGTCCGTCCGGGCCGCCCCGACGCGGCGCCGAACTCACCCCGGACCAGGCAGGGTTCGTCACCGCCGCCGACACCTTCTTCCTCGCCAGCGTCCGCGAGGGCGGCGCCGACGCCAGTCACCGCGGCGGCAACCCCGGCTTCGTACGGGTCCTCTCACCCGGCGAACTGGCCTGGCGGGACTACCCTGGCAACGCCATGTTCCTGAGCCTCGGCAACCTCATGGCCGACCCGCGCGCCGGGCTGCTGTTCCTCGACTGGACGACGGGCCGCACCCTGCAGCTCTCCGGGGAGGCCCGCACCGAGTTCGGCCCCGACGGCGAGCGCACGGTCCGCTTCACCGTGACGCACACCCTCGACACCCCGGCCGCGCTCCCCCTGCGCTGGTCCGCGCCCGAATACTCACCTGCCAACCCGGACCGTGACCGCTAACGTCTCGGTGTGCGAAAGACGTTGAGGGTGGCGGCCTACGCCGTGTGCGTCCGGGACGGAAAACTTCTGCTGGCCCGCTCGCCGGCGCCCGACGGCACCCCGGAGTGGGTGCTGCCCGGCGGCGGCATGGAACACGGCGAGGACCCGCACGACACGGTCGTACGGGAACTGGAGGAGGAGACCGGCTACCGCGTCGAGGTGACCGGTCTTCTCGGCATGGACTCCTCCCGCCGCACCTTCCACCGCGGCGGCCTGCGCGGCCCCGTCGACCATCACGGGGTGCGGATCGTCTACGAGGCGCGGGTGACCGGCGGCGAACTCCGCTACGAGATCGGCGGATCGACCGACCTGGCCGCCTGGCACGACCTGAGCGCCGTACCGGAACTGACCCGGGTCCGGCTGGTCGACGTGGCGCTGGAACTGTGGCGCGAGCGGCCCGTGACCGGCCGGGTACCGGCATGAGGAGGGGCCGCCGGGTCGCACCCGGTGGCCCCTCCTCTCCCCTCCTGGCGCCGCCCCGGTCCGTCACTACCGGGGCAGCACCACGACATACGCCGCCGGATCGCGGTCCCCCGACGCCATCAGCGCCGTCCGCACCACCGCCGCCTGCTGCTCCATCCCGTCCCGGAGCTTCTTCGGCGTGATGTACACGACCGTGATACCCAGCCGCTCCAGATGCTCCCTCTTGCGGGCGTACTCCGACCAGAGCGCGTCCTCGTCCTGACGCGGGGCCCGAGTGTCCAGCTCCACCGCCACCGCCTGCTCCGGCCAGTACGCGTCCAGGCCTCCCAGGTGCGGGCCGCCCGGCAGCCGCAGGTCCACGTTCCACACCGGGTCCGGCAGGCCGAACTCCCGCACCATCGTGTAGAGACGGTCCTCGGCGATGGCCCGCCCCTCCGCCAGCAGCGAGTCCACGGCGTCCACCACGTGCGGCCGGCTCAGCAGCTTGGCGTTGTTCAACTCCCGTACGATCGCGGCCGGTTCGCAGTGCCCGCCGCGCACCGCCTCCGACAGCAGCCGCCGTACCGCTCCCGCGTCCGTCAGCTGGGACACCGCGTCCGTCAGGGCGCGCGGCACCGGCGCCACCGGAACCCCCGTGGCCTCCTCCGGGGCCGGCAGGGACGCGGCGCGCAGGACGTGCGCGCAGCCCGTCGAGCGCAGCCGGCGCAGCCGGGGCACCAGGACGTCGATGCGGTCCAGGGAGAGCAGCGGCGGCGCGGAGGTGAAGCCGTGCAGGGTCAGTGCCGCCAGCCCCGTGATCATCGCCTCGCGGTACACGGGCCGGTGCGACTGCCCCGGCTCCGGCTGGGCGGGCACCCCGGACGCCGTCACCTCGCGGGCCGCGTACAGCAGCACCGCGTGCAGCCGCTCCTCACTGGTCGGCGGTCCCGGGTGGAGCAGGTACACGCCCGGCAGGAGCTGCTGCCAGGGGCCGCCGGACCGGCACTGCTCGTGCATCTCGGCCGGGGACACTCCGTGCGAGCGGAGCTGGGCGGTGGTCAGTACCCGCCGCTGTACCTCCGAGAGGTGGCGCAGGGGGCGGGC
>NZ_MUBA01000831.1 GCF_002154575.1 Streptomyces bobili | reverse complement strand
GTGTCGCCGGGCGCGGGGGGATCGAGGCGCGGCGTGCTTCCGTGCTCATGCACCCCCCGTTTCCTCGTGCCCGCGCCGTCGTTGTCCCGCGCGAGCCGGTCTCCTCGCCCGGCCGGCCCCGGTACGGACACGCCGGTCCTTCCTGGGCACGCATACCCGCACGGGCGGACCGGCATCCCGGCACGGGTACCCTGCCGGAGCCGTCCTCCGTGCGTGCGCGTCACTCTACGGCTTGTTCCTGCGCGAACGGGAACCAGTCCGCACCCCCCGGGGCATCTGCCCGGAACGTCCCCCTACCCTGCGGTAATCGGGTCTGGCAGGCTGCGTCCATGACTGCGCGCGCCGCCGACCGGGCCCGGTACGACCGGGCCACCGCCCATCTCGACGCTCCTGTCGCCATCGTGGACCTGGAGGCATTCGACGCCAACGCGGACGACCTGATCCGCCGGGCGGGCGGGAAGCCGGTCCGCGTCGCCAGCAAGTCCGTCCGCTGCCGGGCCCTGCTCGAACGCGTCCTGGCGAAGGACGGTTTCGCGGGCATCATGTCCTTCACCTTGGCCGAATCCCTGTGGCTGGCCCGGTCGGGCTTCGAGGACATCCTGCTCGCCTACCCCTCCGCCGACCGTTCCGGCTTCGCGGAACTGGCCGGCGATCCCAAGCTGGCCGCCGCCGTCACCGTGATGGTCGACGACGTCACCCAGCTCGACCTCATCGACTCCGCGCGCGGCGACGGACACGAAGTCGTGCGGGTCTGCCTGGAGTTGGACACCTCACTGAAGCTGCTGGGCGGGCGGGTGCGGGTCGGCGCGCTGCGCTCCCCGCTGCACTCCCCCGCCCAGGTCGCCGACGTGGCACGGGCCGTGGCCCGGCGTCCTGGGTTCCGGCTGGTGGGGATCATGGCGTACGAGGGTCACATCGCGGGGGTGGGCGACTCGCTGGCCGGCCGGCCCTTCCGGTCCCGCGCGATCCGGCTGATGCAGGCCACCGCGCGCCGAGAACTCGTCGAGCGGCGTGCCGCGGTGGTGCGTGCGGTGCGCGCCGTGGTGCCGGACCTGGAGTTCGTGAACGGCGGTGGGACCGGCAGTGTGCAGCACACCGCCGCGGAGGACGCGATCACGGAGATCGCGGCGGGTTCGGGACTGTACGTGCCGCGTCTGTTCGACAACTACACGTCGTTCGACGGCCGTCCGGCCGCCCTGTTCGCCCAGCCCGTCGTCCGCCGGCCGGGCGTCGGCGTCGTCACCGTCCTCGGCGGCGGCTACCCCGCGTCCGGTGCGCCCGGACCCGACCGGCTGCCGGTGCCGTATCTGCCGGAGGGGCTGCGCTACGACCCGCAGGAGGGTCCCGGCGAGGTGCAGACCCCGCTGCTCGGCTCGCCCGCCGACGATCTGCTGATCGGCGACAAGGTGTGGTTCCGGCATGCGAAGGCCGGTGAGCTGTGCGAGCGGTTCGACATGCTGCGGCTGATCGAGGGGGACGCGGTGACGGCGACGGTGCCGACGTACCGCGGCGAGGGGCAGACGTTCCTCTAGCTCGCTCCTCCGGTTCCGAGAGTTCCGACGGTTCCGACGGTTCTTACTCTTCGCCGAGCGGTGTGGGACGGCTCACGGTGTCGGTCCGAGGTCGCTGCCGACCCCGCCGCCCGTGTCCGCGTCACCGATCGGGCGGATGCCCTTGGTGATGCGATCCATGTCGGCGAGCGGTGGCCCGTCCTCGCCCGCGTCGAAGACGTACCGGACGAGGACGGGTGCCCCGGTGCCGACGGTGGAAGGGAAGACCAGGGACTGGACGTAGCCGCCGGGCCCCTCGGCCGTCGTCACGCGCCAGCGGACGTAGTACCCGGCGCGGCCCGAGACCGCGACCTGTCCGGCGGCCACCGCCTGGTGGGACTCGATGCCGCCGAAGGGGCTCCGGCCGATGAGGTCCTCGTCGTAGGCGTCGTCGGCCGCGTCGGCGATGTCCGCCTCGGCCAGTGCCCTGGGGGAGGTCTCGTCGGTGTCGGTGACGGTCCGGGAGATCACGCGGCCGTGCCGGCAGATGCCTCCGCCGGGGCAGTCGTAGGTGCCGTCGGTGGTCATGACGACGTCGGGTTCGGCGACGTGCTCGGGGAGGACCCAGCCCTCGGGCAGCGGGAGGGTGATGCCGTTCAGCTCGTCGACGACGACGGAAGGGTCCGTCGACGAGGTGGCGGACGGGTCGGCGGAGGGTGTGGAGGTGGCGGTGTCCGTGGTCGTCGCAGGAGGACGGCTCCGGTCACGACGGCCGCGACGAGGACGGCCGCGACGACCACGAGGGCGATGGCCCGGTACCGGCCGCCGCCACCGCCCCCTGATGAGGAG
>NZ_MUBA01000830.1 GCF_002154575.1 Streptomyces bobili | reverse complement strand
GGCAGAAGGGCGGCCGGTGTCAGTCGACACCGGCCGCCCTTCTGCCGTCGTAGGAGCAGGTCCGTTACACGAGTCCGATACGCGCGTCCGTTACGCGCGTCCGTTACCGGATGCCCGCCTCCGCCACCAGTTCCCGGCAGCGCTTCACGTCGACGGCCATCTGCTCCAGGAGCCCGTCCAGGGAATCGAACTTGGCCTGGCCGCGGACGAACGCCAGGAAGTCGACGGCCACATGGAGGCCGTACAGGTCGAGGCCGACGCGATCGATGGCGTACGCCTCGACCGTGCGCTCGGTACCGTCGAACTGCGGGTTGGTGCCGACCGAGATGGCGGCCGGCATCGCCTCACCGGCCGCGTGCAGCCAGCCGGCGTAGACGCCGTCGGCCGGGATCGCGGTGTGCGGGAGCGTCTCCACGTTCGCCGTGGGGAAGCCGAGTTCGCGGCCTCGCTGCGCGCCCCGCACGACGACGCCTTCGACGCGGTGCGGCCGGCCCAGGATCTCCCCGGCACCCTCCACATCGCCCTCGGCGACCAGGCGCCGGGTCAGCGTGGAGGAGAACGGCTCGCCGCCGCCCGCCTCGCCGCACACGAACAGGTCGACGACCTCGACCTCGAAGTCGTAGACCTTGCCCTGCTCGACGAGGAACTCGACATTACCCGCGGCCTTGTGGCCGAAGCGGAAGTTGGGGCCCTCGACGACCGCCTTGGCGTGCAGCTTGTCGACCAGGACCTTGACGACGAAGTCGGCGGGCGACAGCTTCGAG
>NZ_MUBA01000829.1 GCF_002154575.1 Streptomyces bobili | reverse complement strand
GTACGGGGCTTGGCGGTCCCCGTGGAGGGCGTCCCCGGTGCGGGGCGGGACGTCGGCCGGGACGCGCCCGCCCTGCCCGGTGCGGACGCGGCCCCCGACGTTGACGGGGGCCGCCGGGGACCCGGCGGCGACGAGAGAGGCCGGGTCGGCCGCGGACGCGAGGAGGACGCCTGCCGGGGTGACTGCCCGGCCCCTGCGGACGCCTTGCCGGGCGGTGACGGACGGGCGCGGGCCGGTGACACCCCCGGCGCGGGCTGCCGCGCACGGGCCGACGGCGTCCCCGACGCGGGGGTCGCCGGGGACGGCGCGCCGGACGGGGGCCGCGCCGGCCCCGACAGCCCCGTTCCGCGCCGGAGCGGCTCCTCGCGGGGGTTCTCCGAGGCCACGGGACCGGACCGCGTACCCGCCCGCCGGTCGGGGGCTCGCGCGTCGACTCCCCCACCGGGGGAACCGGTCGAACCGGCGGAGCCGACCGTGAGGACCGCCGTGTCGGGGGGTTCCTCGGCGTGACCCCACCAGACGGCGCCCGTCACCAGCGTGACGGCCAGGGCTGCCGTCCTCGTCAGGCGGTAGGCGCGCGTCCGGTACCAGGGCCTGCGGATCCGCCTACGCGGCGCCATGCGAGCGGCGGCGCAGCCGGAACCAGGCCACTCCGCCGACCGCGGCCGCTCCCACCGCCGCGGCACCGGCGACGGGCGTGAACGCGGCGTCGCGGGCCAGACCGCCGCCGCCCGCCGGCGGACCGCCGTTGGGGCCGCCGGGGACGTTCGGCCGGTTCGGGCAGTCGACCTTGAAGACCTTGTGCTTGCCGGCGCCGTTGCCGTCGACGACGACCCACGTCAGCTTGTAGTGCCCGGAGGGCAGCATCAGGTTCTCGGTGACGCCGGCGCCGTTGGCGAGGGTGACCGAGCCGGAGAGGGTGGCGGTGGTGCCGGCCTGTGCGGACTGCGGCGCGATGGTCCAGTTGATGCCCTGGGCGACGTCGAAGTTGAAGGCGTCGAGGTAGAACTTGCAGACCTTGGGCTGGTTGGCGCGGGCGGGAACGGCGGTGCCCGCCATGTGCACCTTGACGTCTCCGTTGTCCCCTGGTGCGGCGACGGCGGACGGCGCTCCGAGGAGAACGGCTCCACCGGCGGCGAGGGCCGTCAGCGTGGCGACCCTGCGTGGACGGGACGAGGTCGGCATCAGAGAACCTCCGAGTCAGATGATTTTCATACAAATTGGCTTGCACCTGACTGAATGTCACATCGCGACCCGTCGTTCACGGAAGCACCGCGTGCCGCGCCTCAGATATCGCCCTTACGGCCCAACGGCGACCCGGTACGCCGGACTCCGCCCCCACTCCCGGTCC
>NZ_MUBA01000828.1 GCF_002154575.1 Streptomyces bobili | reverse complement strand
CCGGCCAGGCCCTCGCCGGGTACGACGGCGACGACCGCCCGCTGGACACGCTCGCGCGGCGCACGCTCACCCCCGCGCGCGTGCACGTCGTCGGCGCCGAAGTGCGTGATGCGGATCCGGTACGGCCGGCCGGCCTCGACCCCCGCCTCCACGGCGGCGCCGGCGTCGTCCACGTGCACATGTACGTTCCACAGCCCGTCCCCGCCGACCACGACGAGGGAGTCGCCCAGCCCGTCGAGCCGTCGGCGCAGCCGGTCGACGGCGGCGTCCTCGGCCTCCAGCAGGTAGATCACCTCGAAGGCGGGCCCGCCGCTCCCGTGGCCGTCGTCGGCGCACGGCTCCTCCCTCACGGGGGGCCCGCCCACGAGCGAGGAGCCTCCCGCGAAGGCACGGCCACCCCCCTCGGAAACCGGTATCTCTCCCGTGAACGTCTCCACCAGCGCCGCGAGCACCGCCACCAGTCCCCGCCCACCCGCATCCACCACCCCGGCACGCGCCAGGACGGCCAGCTGGCCCGGCGTCGCGGCGAGTGCCGTGCACGCGCCCCGGTGGGCCGCCCTCGCGACCGTCCCGCAGTCCCCCTCGGCCCCTTCCGCCGCGTCGGCGGCGGCCGAGGCGACCGACAGGACCGTGCCCTCGACCGGGTGGGCCACAGCTCGGCGGGCGGAGTCGGCCGCGTGCCGCAGCGCCTGGCGCAGCCCCTCCGCCTCGGTACGGGGGCTCTCCCGCTCGGCGAGCACCTGGGCCATCCCGCGCAGCAACTGCGCCAGGATCGTCCCGGAGTTCCCGCGCGCGCCGATGAGCGCGCCGTGCGCCATCGCGCGCGCGGCATCGGCGAGGGTGGGGGTGGCGTCCGTCCCGGAGCCGGCCGCGTGGCCGGTGAACACCGCCTCGACGGCGGTCACGGCGGACTCCATGGTCAGGTAGAGGTTTGTTCCGGTGTCCCCGTCGGCGACCGGGTACACGTTGATCGCGTCGATCTCCTCACGCGCGCGTCCCAGCGCCCGGAGCGCGAGACCACACCAGGTGCGCACCGCGAGAGCATCGAAGAATGTCTGCGGCACCTGCGGCACCTGCGCCTCCCTGAGCTGCTGGACTGGGACGCAGCGTAGACGGTGGGCGGGGTTCCGCCGGGGGAAGGGCCGGGGCCGGGCCCTGACCAGCCATGGTAGTTTCGTTGTACTGGCGCAGCCGTTGTATGCTGCTCCGGTTGCCCGATCCCATCGGGCCATCCTCCTGGCAGCGCCACTCAGGTCTTCGATCCCACGATCTTGATCCCGGCATGCCGGGAT
>NZ_MUBA01000827.1 GCF_002154575.1 Streptomyces bobili | reverse complement strand
CAGCACCGGAAGCGTGGCCAGGTCGCCCGCGTTGCGGTGGTCGACACGGGTGACGACGGAGCAGGTGACCTTGGTGCAGTCGACGCTGCCGTCCTTGGCCTTGACGGCGATTCGGCGACGAGTACACCGCCTGGAAGCGCGGTGAGCCCGTCCGTCGCGGCGGCGGCGAACTGGAGTCGGAGGTGGCCCTCGACCGCCGACGAGCCGTACACGACAGTCGAGAACGCCTCCGCGCTCGCGGCCCACGAGTTCGCGTGGGCGGTCAGCTCCCTCGCCACCGAGCACTACGGCGACCCCCTGCACACCCGTATTCCAGGGACGCGGCTGGACCGTCGAGATCCGGTCCGGCTATCCGCTGTGGCCCACCACCCCATCGGCCACCTCGCCCGGCCGGAGGGCGGTGTCGTTCGTCCACAAGGCGTCCCGGTTCGAGCGCGAGTCATGACGGGGTCCCCACGGCCTCTGCCTGCGCGGAGGGCGGGCGCGACACGCGACGACGGGCCGCGAACGCTGCCTGGCCGACAGCGTCCTGTTCCGCAGCGGCCGGCAACCGCTCGATGTGCTCCCTCGACGTGGCGTGGCGGGCCATCGACCGGTTCTCACGCACCCCGCCCCTCCGCCCCCTTTCAGTGAGCCGTCGAGGTCTCCCGAGGCTCCGGAGCGACACCGCCGCTGTCCGCGTCCTCTCCCGCTCGTGGCGCTGACCGGCGGATCTGCGGCAGCGTGACCATCACCGCCGCACTCGCCACGGTCCACACCGCGCCG
>NZ_MUBA01000083.1 GCF_002154575.1 Streptomyces bobili | reverse complement strand
GGCACTGTGACCACGGCGCGCAGGATCGTCGCGGCGGGCGGGTCGACGCGCGCGCCGTGGTCACAGTGCCAGCCGCGCAGCAGGGTGTGCCGGCGGCGCCCGAGCCACTCCTCGTGGTCCATGCCGAACCGGCCGCCGAGTTCCAGCCGGTCGGCGGTGGTCTCGATCTCGGGAAAGTCCGCCGGAGAGGCGCTGCCGCGCTTGCGCAGCACGACCGGTTCACCGAACCGGCGGGCGAATGCCACATGCCCGGCGTGGTCGAGGCGCTGCCCGCGGAAGAAGACCACCTTCCAGCGCAGTACGGCCGCCCGGATCGCCGTGACCTGCGCGTCGTCGAGGCCGGCGGCCAGGTCGGCGCCCTCGATCCCGGCGCCGATGTGCCCGGCGGCCGGCCGCAGCGTCAGTCCCGCGGCCCGCACGCACTCCTCCAGCGCCGCGTCCGTCGTCACGCCCTTCGCCATGTCCCTCGCCTCGCTGTCGAACTCGGTCGTCATGCGCGCTCCGCTCGTCCTCGTCCTCGTCCTCGTCCTCGTCCTCGTCCTCGTCCTCGTCGCCGGTACGGGCTCCCCCAAGATCGTGTCAGCGAATCGCCGGCGTGACGACAGCGCCTCCGCCCCCTTTCCCGCCGCCGCTCCGGTTGATCGATCCCCGGCCGGTCGGTGAGGCTGGAGGGACGACACAGCCGAGGGAAGGCCCGATGGTGAACCACATCCCCGCCCACACGCTCAACGACGCCACGACGCTCCCGGCCGTCGGTCTCGGCACCTGGCCGATGGACGACGCGCAGGCGGAGGAGGCGGTGGCCGGTGCGCTCCGCCTGGGCTACCGCCTGATCGACACGGCGACGAACTACCGCAACGAGGCCGGCGTGGGCCGCGGGATCGCCCGCGCGGACGTGCCGCGCGAGGAGATCGTGGTGACCACGAAGCTGCCGGGCCGCCACCACGGCTACGACGAGACCCTGGCCTCCTTCGAGGAGTCCCGCCGACGGCTCGGCGTCGACCGGGTGGACCTGTACCTGATCCACTGGCCGCTGCCCCGCGCCGACAGGTACGTCGACTCCTGGCGGGCCATGATCAAGCTCCGCGAGGAGGGGCTGGTCCGGTCGATCGGCGTCTCCAACTTCACCGCCGCTCACATCGAGCGGCTGGAGAAGGAGACGGGCGTCCTGCCGGCCGTCAACCAGATCGAGGCGCACCCGCTCTTCCCGCAGGACGCGCTGCGTGCCTTCCACGCGTCGAAGGGCATCGTCACGGAGAGCTGGAGCCCGCTGGGCCGCGGCTCGGCCCTGCTGGACGACCCGGCCGTGATCTCCGTCGCCGAGGCCCATGGCGTCACCCCCGGCCAGGCCGTCCTGCGCTGGCACGTCCAGCTCGGCGCGGTGCCCATTCCTAAGTCGGCGGACCCGGAGCGGCAGCGGGCCAACCTGGACGTCTTCGGCTTCGAGCTGGGCGCGGCACAGATGGCGGCGATCGCGGACCGGGTCCCCCGGCGGCTGGGCGGGGATCCGGAGGTTCACGAGGAGTTCTGAGCGGGCCCGAGTTCCCCGCCGGGGCCGCGGGTACCCGGCACATCGGCGGAAGCGGGAGGACCGGGATGAAGGACCGGAAGGAGGAGGACCGGATGGACGAGCGGGAGCGGCTCGGTGACTACCGTGCCAAGCGTGACTTCGACCGGACCGGCGAGCCGTCCGGGGACGGGGTGCCCGCCGGGGGCACGAAGCCCCGGTTCGTCGTGCAGATCCATGACGCGAGCACCCTGCACTTCGACTTCCGGCTCCAGGTGGGTGACGTCCTGAAGTCGTGGTCGGTGCCGAGGGGCCCGTCCGCGCGGCCGAAGGACAAGCGGCTCGCCGTGCCGACGGAGGATCATCCGCTGGACTACGAGGACTTCGAAGGGGTCATCGCGCAGGGTCAGTACGGGGGCGGGACCGTCATCGTGTGGGACCACGGGACGTACGAGCCGCTCGGCCCCGACGCCGGCTTCGAGGAAGGCCTGCGCCGGGGACACGTGTCCTTCCGGCTGCACGGGGCGAAACTACGGGGCACCTACGCCCTCACCCGGTTCAGGGGCGAGGACGACTGGCTGCTGGTGAAGGCGGGCGGCGGCACCGGGCACGGGACCGGCACGCCGAACCCGCGCCGGGCACGCTCGGTGCGCACCGGGCGGACCCTGGCCCAGGTGGCCGCCGGGGCGTGAGCCTCAGGACGGCCGCCGTACCGTCCGCTCACGGCGACGGCGTCAGCGTCTGCTCGCACCAGATGGTCTTGCCGCGGCCTGTCTGCCGACTGCCCCAGCGCTGGCAGAGCTGGGCGACCAGCAGCAGTCCGCGTCCTCCCTCGTCGAAGGCGTGGGCGCGGCGCAGGTGCGGGGAGGTGGAACTGCCGTCGGACACCTCGCAGATGAGAGTGCGGTCGCGGATCAGCCGTAGCTGGATGGGGGGTTCGCCGTAGCGGATGGCGTTGGTGACGAGTTCGCTGACGACGAGTTCGGTGACGAACGCGGCCTCCTCCAGTCCCCACGCGGCGAGTTGTTCGGTGGCGGCCTGCCGGGTGGCCGCCACCTGGGCGGGGTCCGGGTCCACGTCCCAGGTGGCCACCTGCTCGGCGCCCAGCGCGCGGGTGCGGGCCACCAGCAGGGCCACGTCGTCGCTGGGCTCCTCCGGCAGGACCGCCTTGAGGACCGTGTCGCAGAGGGCGTCGAGGGAGGCGACGGGCGCGGTCAGCGCGTTGCACAGTTCGGCGGTGGAGCGGTCCACGTCGCGGTAGCGGTCCTCGACGAGACCGTCGGTGTAGAGCGCGACGACGGTGCCCTCGGCCAGTTCCAGCTCGACCGCCTCGAAGGGCAGCCCGCCGACGCCGAGCGGCGGGCCGGGGGACATCCGGACCAGGCGGGACGTGCCGTCGCTCAGGACGACGGCGGGTGCGGGGTGCCCGGCGGAGGCCAGGGTGAGCCGGCGGGTGACCGGGTCGTAGACGGCGTAGAGGCAGGTGGCGCCCAGTTCCGCGACCTCCTCGCCGCCGCCGTCGTAGGCCGCGAGGTGGGTGACGAGGTCGTCGAGGTGGGTGAGGAGTTCGTCGGGCGGCAGGTCGACGTCGGCGAGGGTGCGCACGGCCATGCGCAGGCGGCCCATGGTCGCGGCGGACGGGATGCCGTGTCCGACGACATCGCCGACGACGAGGGCGACGCGGCTGCCGGAGAGCGGGATGACGTCGAACCAGTCGCCGCCGATGCCCGCGGTGGAGCCGCTGGGCAGATAGCGGTGGGCGACTTCGACGGCCACCTGGCCGGGCAGGCCGCGCGGGAGGAGGCTGTGCTGGAGGGTGAGGGCGGTGGTGCGTTCGCGGGCGAAGCGGCGGGCGTTGTCGACGCAGACGGCGGCACGGCTGGCGAGTTCCTCGGCGAAGACGGCGTCGTCGGCCGCGTAGTCGTCCGGCTGGGCGACACGTACGACGACGGCGACACCCAGGGTGGTGCCGCGGGCCCGCAGCGGCACCGCCATCATCGAGTGGACGCCCTCGCGGTGGGGGCGTCCCTTCGGTGCTCGGGCGTTGCGCTCCTCGACCCACCGCATGAACGGCGGCTCGCCCGCCTGGCTGATGACGGCCCGGCTCTCCCGCAGGGCGCGGGCGACCGGGGAGGACGCGGGGTAGAGGTCCGTCTCCCCCAGGTGTACGGCCGCTTCCGGGGTGCCGTCGGTGACGGAGCCGTGGGCGACGCGCCGCAGTTCCACCTCCTCGCCGGGCGGCATCGGCGGCGGTTCATCGGGGCCCAGCACCCAGTCGAACAGGTCCACGCTGGCGAAGTCGGCGAACCGGGGCACCATGACGCCGATCATCTCCTCGGCCGTGCGCACCACGTCCAGGGTGGTGCCGATGGCGGCCGCGGCCTCGTTCAGGAGGGCCAGCCGCTCCCGCGCCCAGTACTGCTCGGTGCTGTCGAGGGCGGCGAGGGCGGTGCCGAGGATGGTGCCCGCCTCGTCGCGGACCGGCCACATCTCGATGCTCCAGGCGTGTTCCCGGTTCAGCGCCGGGGCGCCGGTGAAGCTCTCGTAGCGGAGCGGGCGGCCCGTCTCGCAGACGTGGCGCAGGTGCCAGTTGAAGCCCCGGCTGTGCTCGGCATCCTCGACGGTCTCCGGGAAGGGACGGCCGAGCAGGGCTTCCTCGGGCACGCCCATCACCTGGCAGGCGGCGTCGTTGACCCGCAGATAGCGCTGGCCGGGGTCGAAGACCGACATCGACATGGAGGCCTGCTGGAAGGCGCGCTCCGCGACGGTCGGTCCCGGGGCGGGGTCCGGGGACGGTTTTACGGCGGTGAGGGCCAGTCCGGCGGGCTCGCCACCGGGGCCGAGCACCGGGCAGGCGGTCACGATGACGGTGACCGGGTGGCCGTCACGGTGACGTACGACGACAGGGCCGCTCCAGGCCCCGTCCCCACGCGCCGGAAAGGGCTCGGCAAGCAGGTCGGCCGCCGGCCGGCCCACCGCGTCCTGGGCCGTACGGCCGGTCAGCAGGCGGGCCCCCTCGCTCCAGCCCGTCACGATGCCCCGTACGTCGACGACAGCCGCAGCGGCGACTTGCTCCATGCCGTCCAGAATGGTCCCTTCGGCCCGCCGCATCAACCGCGGCGGGCCGGGGCCACCGGATCTCAGGAGCCGTGGGCGCGCAGCACCTCCAGGGCACGGTCGGCGTGGGTGTTCATGCGCAGCTCGCTGCGCACGGCGGCCAGGACCGTGCGGTCCTGGCCTATGACGAAGGTGACGCGCTTGGTGGGGGCCAGGGAGAAGCCGCGCTTCACGCCGAACCGTTCCCGCACGGTGCCGTCGGCGTCGGACAGCAGGGGCATGCCGAGCGTGTGCTGCCCGGCGAACTCCTGCTGCCGGTCGACGGTGTCGCCGCTGATGCCGACGGGACGCGCGCCGACGGCGGCGAACTCGGCGGCCAGGTCGCGGAAGTGGCAGGCCTCCGCGGTGCAGCCGGGGGTGAGGGCGGCGGGATAGAAGAAGAGGACGACGGGTCCTTCCGCTAGCAGCTCGGTGAGCTTGCGGACCGTCCCAGTCTCGTCCGGCAGTGCGAAGTCTTCGACCATGTCACCGGTCTGGGGTGCCTTGCTCACGAGGTTCCCTCCGCCTTCTGCGCGTTCCGTGCGACATTGCGGGCCCACAGCACGAGGGGCACCTGGAGGGGCAGCCGGCCGACGGCGGAGGCCTTGAGCGGGGCGGGGCGGTGGCGCCAGTCCACGGCCATCTTGACGTTGGCGGGAAAGACGCCGACGAAGAACGCGGCCGTCGCCAGGGCGGTCCGCCTGCGGGTGGCGGGAAGCGCGAGTCCGGCGGCCAGGGCCAGCTCCACGGCTCCGCTCGCGTACGTCCAGTTGCGCGGGGAGCCCGGCAGGGCGCGCGGCACGGTCGCGTCGAAGGCGCGTGGCGCGGCGAAGTGGGCGATGCCCGCGGAGGCCAGGAGGCCCGCGAGCAACAGGGGTGAACGGTGGGACCGGGGCACGGCACTCTCCTCTGACGGCCTGGCGCGCGATATTACGGGAGAGTAGGAAACGCTCCGCGGGCGGGGTCCCGGCGGCTGGACGGGCCGGGCCGGCGTCGCTCGGTTACGGCTTCGCTCGGTTACGGCATGGGGCGGGGCCGACATCGGTCGGGCCCGGCATCGGTCGCGCCCGGCATCGGTCGGGCCCGTCCGGGGTCAGGCGTCGGCCGTGGTCAGGCGCCGCCCGCCCGTTCTCCCGCCGGCTGCTCGCTGTCGTCGTCGACGGCGTGGGTGAGGAAGTCGTCGACCATGCGGTGGAAGAGGGCGGAGAGCTGGCGCAGCTCCTCCGGGGACCACTCGGCGAGGGCCAGCTGCATACCGCGGGCGCCCGCGTCACGGACCCGGTCGATCGCCTCGCGGCCGGCGGCGGTGAGCTGGATCCGCTGGGCCCGGCCGTCGTCGGGGTCGGGGACCCGCGTCACATAGCCGGACTTCTGGAGCTGCTGCACGGTACGGGTCACGTGCGAGGCCTCCACGCCCAGGCGCTGGGCAAGCTCCCCCGGCCGCAGCGGCTCGGAGTCGGCGACCTGCCGCAGCAGGGCCACGGCGGCACGGTCCAGCGGAACGCCGGCCAGCGCCATCAGCCGGTCGTGCTGACGGGCGCGCGTGCTCAGGTAGGTGATGCGAGTGAGCGCCCGCTCGATCTCGATCACTTCCGGAGAGGCGGGGGCGACGGGGAGCGGTTCGGTGGACATGGAACCCACTTTACCATCTTGTTGCGTAACTCAAGTAAGTTACCGCGGGCACTCGCAACTCCCCGACACCCTCGCGTCGCACTCGCTTGCTTGACTCAAGTAACCGATATATGTTTGCCTAACTCAAGCAATAAGAGGCGGTCGTTCTTCCGAAGGCGGCCCCCCAGACCGGGAGCCCCCTGAGCGGAGGCGGCTCCCCCGCGCCGAACCCGTGGGGACGGGGACTCGGCGCGATCCGCGGGCCCGGCGGCCGGCTCACTCCCCCCGACCGGCGCCGGGCCCGCGGACACCTCACACGCGCAGCGACCGCAGAAGAGAAAGGGCTCGCCATGAGCACCATGAAGTCCGTCCGGACCGGTGGCGTCGGCACGATCGACGTCGTGGACACCGAGCGCCCCGTGCCGGGCCCCAGGGACGCCCTCATCCGGGTCCGCGCCTGCGGCATCTGCGGCACCGACGTCACCTTCCTGCACATGGGCGGCATGCCCGCCCGTGCCCACCTGGGCGGCGACATGGTCCCGGTCCCCCTCGGCCACGAGCCGGCCGGCGAGATCGTCGAGGTGGGCGCCGAGGTCGAGGGCCTCAAGGCGGGCGACCGCGTCGTCGTCAACCCGCAGGACGCCCCGACCGGCATCATCGGCTGCGGCGGCGTCCACGGCGGCATGAGCGAGTACCTCCTCATCGAGAACGCCGAGGTCGGCAAGAGCGTCGCCGTGTTCCCCGACACCGTGCCGTTCGCCGTCGCCTCGCTGAACGAGCCGATGGCCGTGGCCCGCCACTGCGTCAACCGCTCCGGGGCGAAGCCCGGTGACAAGGTCGTCGTCTTCGGCGCCGGTCCCATCGGCCTCGGTGCCGCGATCTGGCTGAAGCTGCGCGGCGTGGAGCACGTGGTCGTCGCCGACGTCATCCCCTCCCGCCTGGAGAAGGCACTGGCCGTCGGCGCCGACGCCGTCATCAACTCCGCCGAGGAGGACGTGGCGGCGCGGCTCACCGCACTGCACGGGCAGAGCGCCAACGCCCTCGGACAGCCCCGTCCCGGCACCGACATCTTCATCGACGCCGCCGGTGTCCCCGTCGTCTTCAACACCGTGGTCGGCTCCGCCAAGTGGGGCGCGAAACTGGTCATGGTGGCGGTGCAGAAGAAGGGCTCCGAGATCGACCTCGGCGGCATGCTCCGCAGCGAGCTGACCCTCATCGCCTCCCAGGGCTACCCCACCGAGATCTTCGAGGTCACCCCGGAACTGGTCGAGCACCAGGAACGCTTCGCCAAGCTGATCAGCCACCGCGTCCCGTTCGCCGAGGCCGAGCGGGCCTTCCGGCTGGCCCTCACGCCGGGCGCGGCAGAGAAGATCGTCGTGACACTGGGCGACGAGGACTGACCGCCCCTCGCCCCAACGGGAGCGGGCGGCATCCCGACATGCCGCCCGCTCCCGTTGGG
>NZ_MUBA01000826.1 GCF_002154575.1 Streptomyces bobili | reverse complement strand
GGGGCGGGCAGGGCGTGCGGGACATGTGAGTGGGGCGCGGGACGGGGTACGGATGGCGACGAACGCCCCGAACGGGGACGTTTGCAGACCTGAGGCCCCCCTTCGCAGCAGCAGCGGTTACGGTGCTGACGTACGTGATCGACAGGGGGAGGGACGATGCCCGGAACCGTGCTGCTGCTCGCGGCCTCACCGGTGGGCAAGGGATGCCTGGTGGACGCGGCGTCCGTGCTCCCCGTGCTCGCGGCCGTGCCGCCCGCCGTGCTGGCCGGCACCGACACGGCGAACGTCGTCGAACTCGCCGACCCCCTGGAGCCGCAGGCCGTGCTGACCCGGCTGCGGGCCGCGGCGGCGGCACCCGGACCGCTGACCGTGTTCGTCACCGGACAGCTCCAGCTCGACCGCAAGCAGCGGCTGCCGCATCTGGCACTGGCCCGTACGACGCCGTCGACCGTTCGCTACACCGGTTTCCCCTGGCACTGGTTCCGTGAGGAGCTGCGGCTGCGGTCGGCCGGGACGACGACGCTGCTGGTCGATCTGCACGCGGACGCGGAGACGTGGGCGTGGCTGCGGGGGCG
>NZ_MUBA01000825.1 GCF_002154575.1 Streptomyces bobili | reverse complement strand
GCAGCACATCACCGTGATGAAGACGGCGGCCTTCACGGCGAGCGTGCCGGACCACCGAGGGCGCGCGAGCCTCATCGGCCGCTCGCGGAGGAGGAGGGAACCGGGGTCGGGGAGGCGGTGGGGGTGGGCCGGGGCGGGTGGGTTCGTCCCCCGGTCCGCACCATCTCGTCGTGGGTGAGCAGCATCGCCTTCTGGTCCGCGTCCCAGGTCCACTGGAGGCGGTACTCGTACCCGGCGACCTCGGACGGCGAGCGGATGATCACCGACCGCCCGGCCAGCTCGACCGCGCCGACGGCGTCCTCCCAGCCCATGACCTGCACCAGCCGGTGCTTCTCGACCGTGTAGACGCGCACGGCCGTCAGGTCGCCGGGCAGCTGCCGGAAGCCCAGGGTCAGTTCGTCCCGCCCGTCACCGGTCAGGTCGCGGTAGTACGGCCGCAGGACCGGGCACGGCTTCCGCTCGGCGCCGCTCTCGTCGCAGTCGGCCATCCGGCGGGACGTCTCGCGGTACGGCGCCTCGGAGCCGTCGTAGTCGTCCGGGTGCGCGGCGACCTCCCGCCGTACGACCTCGACCGGGTCCACCCGGTGGATGTCGTCGCCGGGGACGGCGACACCCTTGACGACCTGGATGTTCACCTCGTCGATGTCGAATGCCGGGCTCGATGCCGCGGGCAGGTCCGGCCACAGTTTCTCCGGGCTGACCGCGGTCGGGGTCTCCCCGGCGCCCTTCAGCCCGCCGGCGTCGCCGCAGGCCGCGGTCGCCGACGCCAGCAGGGCGACGGCCGCCAGGGCGAGGGCGGTGCGGAGGGGGCGGG
>NZ_MUBA01000824.1 GCF_002154575.1 Streptomyces bobili | reverse complement strand
GGGTGGAAGCGGGCGGGCCGCGCGCACGGCTGCCGGCCGCGCCGCTCAGGGGCGACTCGCTCGGGCCGTGCCGGTCAGGTGCCGGTCACGTCGAGTCCCGCTGAACCACCGTAGCGTCGAACAGTTCGTGGGACTCGGGCGTGGCGCCCGGATTGCGGACCGCCCGGTCGACCAGCTCGGCGAGCCCGCGGCCGCAGGGCAGCGTGATCCGGACGGTGCTCAGGCGCGGTCGCAGCAGCCTGGCCAGCATCAGATCGCCGGCGCCGATGACGGCCGCGTCCTGGGGGACGCGTACGCCTTCGTCCTGGAGGGCGCTCATGAGCAGCATCGCGTACTCGTCGTTGTAGGCGAAGACCCCGTCCAGGCCCAGGTCGCGCCAGCGGGCGGCGAGCGCCGCCGCGGACTCCTCGGTGTAGGCCAGGGGCAGCGCGGTGACGGTGGCGCCGGTGCCGTGCAGGGCCTCGCGGGCGCCGTCGAGGCGGGGCGCGGAGAACGTCTCCAGGCCGGGCTCCTCGGGGACGACCACGCCGATCCGGCGGCGGCCTCGCGCGTACAGATGGCGTGCGGCGCCCCGGCCGACGCCGGCATGGTCGGTGAGCAGGGCGTGGGCGCCGTCGACGGGTTCGGTGCCGAGGGTGACCACGGCGCGGGCGCCGGACCGTTTGAGCACGGCGACGCCGCGCGGGCCGAGTCCGGGGCCGGGCACCAGGACGGCCACGGGCCGCAGTTCGGCCCAGGCGCGGGCTGCCTCGTCCCCGTGCAGGCCGCTGTTGCCGTACTGGACGACGGTGTAGTCGAGGCGGCTGAGGGCGCCCTGGAAGTCGTGCACGAACTGGCTGTGGAGGGGGCCCGCCGGGACGGGCGGGGCGGGCATCAGGACCATGCGGCTGTGTCCGGCGCGCAGGCTGCGGGCCGCCGCGTGCGGGACGTACCCGAGTTCCTCGGCGGCCCGGTGGACGCGGCGGCGGGTGGGCTCGCTGATCCGGACGGCGCCGGTGTCGTTCAGGACGTA
>NZ_MUBA01000823.1 GCF_002154575.1 Streptomyces bobili | reverse complement strand
GGAGGTGTCACGCAGCCGGGGCGGGCCTGGTGCTGTCCCACGACAACGCGCCGGGCCAGTCGATGGTGTGCGGGCCGGACGCGGCGGTCGAGGAGTTCGTGCGGGTGTTCCGCGCCCAGGGTGTGCTGAGCCAGGTGCTGCCGTTCCGGTCCGGCTTCCACACGCCGATGCTGGAACCCCACCTCGGCCCGATCAAGGAGGCCGCCGGACGGTTCCGGCTGCACCCGCCGCACACCCCCGTGTGGTCGGGTACGACCGCCGCTCCCTTTCCCGAGGACGAGGCGCGGGTACGGGAGCTGTTCGTGCGGCACCTGCTGGAACCCGTCCGCTTCCGGCAGCTCGCCGAGGCACTGCACACCTCGGGCCACCGGGTGTTCGTCCAGGTCGGACCGGGTGGGCTGGGCTCCCTCGTCGGCGACACCCTCGGCGCCCACGACCATCTGGTCGTCGCCGCCAACTCCCCGCACCGCACGGGCCTCGCCCAGCTCCGGCGGGTGGCGACCGCACTGTGGGCGGCGGGCGCGGAGGTGGCCCCGGCACTGACACCGACGGCCCGCGCCGGCACCGTACAGCCGCGACGGCAACCGGTCCGGCTGGATCTGGGCGGCGCTCTGGTGTCGTTGGCACCCGCCCGACTGGCCGACATCCGGGCCGGGTTGAGACAGCAGGCAGGACCGGCGACCCCCGCCCTGGACGCGCTGGTCCCCGGCTCCCCCGTCGCCGCCGAGCTGTCCGCGCTGCTCCGGGACACGGCGGACACGGCGGCGGCCCTCCTGACGGCACCGGCCCGCAGCACCGGCATCGTGGCCGTGCCGTACCGCACGACCGTCCGAGTCTCCCCCGACACCATGCCCTACCTCCTGGACCACTGCTTCTTCCCGCAGCGGCCGGGCTGGCCGGACGTCTCCGACCGGTGGCCGGTGGTCCCGGCGACGACGATCGTGCAGCACATCATGGACACGGCACGGGAGGCGGCGCCCGGCCGGGTACCGGTCGCCGTGCACGGGGCCCGGTTCGAGGAGTGGCTCACCGCCACGCCCGCCGTCGACGTCCCGGTCATGGCGGTCCCCGAGGGCCCGGACCGGCTGGCCGTCTCCTTCGGCCCGCGGGCCCGCGCCACCGTCGAACTCGCCGCCGCCCACCCTGCCCCGCCGGCCCCCTGGCCGGCGGGGCAGGGTGGGCGGCGGCGAGTTCGACGGTGGCGCGGGCC
>NZ_MUBA01000822.1 GCF_002154575.1 Streptomyces bobili | reverse complement strand
GCCCCCGCCCACCCAATTGACGGACCGTCAGAAACCCTCGTACCGTCCCCTCATGGGCGTGAAGGCGTACGACCTCACCGGGCGGACCGCGTTCGTCACCGGCGCCGCCGCCGGCATCGGCCGCGCGTGTGCCGTCCTGCTCGCCGAGGCCGGCGCCACGGTGCACGGCGCGGACCGCGACGCGAAGGGCTTGCAGGAGACGGCCGCCCTCATCAAGGACCGTGGCGGTACGGCCCACACCCACCACCTGGACGTCACCGACCGAGCCCGGCTACGCCGGGCCGTGGACTCCTGCGAACGGCTGCACATCATGGCCGCCGTCGCCGGCATCATGCACAGCAGCCCCGTCCTGGAGACGCGCGAGGAGGACCTGGACCGCGTCCTGGCCGTCAACTTCAAGGGCGTCCTGCACGCCTGCCAGGAGGCAGCCCGCCTGATGCTCGCCCATCACACCCGCGGCAGCATCATCACGATGGCCTCGGGCGCGGTCGACACGGGCGCTCCCGGCCTCCTGTGCTACGGCGTCGCCAAGGCCGCCGTGGTCCAGCTGACGAAGACCCTGGCGAGCGAGGTCGGCGCGCACGGCATCCGCGTCAACGCCGT
>NZ_MUBA01000821.1 GCF_002154575.1 Streptomyces bobili | reverse complement strand
CCACCTGAGAGCCGATCGGCTGGACCGGGCCCACCTTGTTGAACCAGATCATGATCTCGGTCTGGCTCACCCCGTCGGTCTTGGGCGTCGGATCGAGCCAGATGTCGTACGACGCGTTGTACACGGCATCGCCGACATAGCCGTACGAGATGCTGCTGGGTGCGCCGGCGATACCGCTGAGCCTCGCCGGGAGGTTGGTCCCGGGCGAACAGTTGGTGTAGTGGCAGCCGTTGAAGACCGAGGGGTACGACTTCGGGGCGCCGTTGGTGGGTACGGAGCCGTCGGCCTGGGTCAGCCGGAAGCCGGTGTCGGTGGCGGTGACGCACTGGGGGGCGCTGGTGCCCCAGCGGTTGTTCTGGACGACGTAGCGGCCCTGGATGGTGGTCGAGCCGAACTGGTCGCAGATCAGGGTGTCCGCCTGGACCGCAGGGGCGGCGGCCACCAGGGCGGCGACGGTGGCGAGAGCGGTGAGCAGCGCGCCGATCAGGCCGCGCGCGGTTCTGGGGCGGTGCGGTAACGGTCGCATGCGGGGGCCTCTCCGAGAGGGACAACCGGCTTGGAGGGAACGGACGGGGAAACGGGAGTGCTTCCGGAACCACCAAGATGGGAGCGCTCCCATCGATGGTTCCGGTGGGACATTAGGAGGCGCTCGCGTCTCTGGCAACCCATGGGAACCGAATGTGTCGAACGGATTTCGAAGTCACAGGTCAGCGGCGGCGAGGAAATGAGACGGCCAACGCAGGGCATATGCCAGGGAGTTGGGAGCGCTCCCGAAACTTTCGATTCCTCGGCCCGAGGAGCCGCCGCGGCCGACCGGTGTGGGTCGGTGGCGCGCCCGGGGGACGTCGGGTCCGGGGGCGGTCGTCGCGGGGGCGGCGTGAGCGACGCGGGAGCTGTGGCAGTGCGAGGAGGCGTCCGGCGGAAGCCTCAGGTCGGTCGCCGTGGCCTTGAGCCCAGGAGCACAGGGGCACAGGGGCCCATGGGCACAGGGACCCATGGGCTCAAGGACTCAC
>NZ_MUBA01000820.1 GCF_002154575.1 Streptomyces bobili | reverse complement strand
AGGTGTCGGTGGGGGTGATCCCGGGCGGCGGCGGGGCAGCAACTGCGTCCCGCCGCCGCCCGGGATCACCCCCACCGACACCTCGGGCAGTCCCACCACGGCCGTACGGTCCGCCACGATGACATCGCAGGCCAGCGCCAGCTCGAAACCGCCGCCCAGCGCGAACCCGTGCACCGCCGCGACCGTCGGCACGGGCAGCTCCAGCACACCGGTGTACGCCCCCCGCGAGACCGGCCGCTGCCGCACCAGCTCGGCGTCGGAGAACGTGTTGCGCTCCTTGAGGTCGGCCCCGACGCAGAAGGCCCGCTCGTGCGTCGAGGTGATCACCACCACGCGTACGTCCCGGTCCCCGGCCAGGGCCGAGCAGGCGGCCCCGATGGAGCGGGCCATCTCCGACGAGACGGCGTTCATGACCTTGGGCCGGTCGAGGGCCAACTCCGCGACATGCCCGTCCCCGTGCCGCCGCACCAGCACGAACTCCCCGAACCGTTCCTCACTCATGACACCCTCCGGGTTAACGCCGGTTAACAGATCTGGCTCGCCCAATCATCGCAGCCGCGCCCCGCAGGGAAAAGGCCCGACCGCGTCCCGCTCGACCCCCGCCCACCCGTTCGAGTGACATCCCGCCCGACTCCGCCCGCATCGCCCAAGGGAGCGCATAACGTGCGTGCGCCACGGCGCAGAGGGGGCGCGACGACATCGGGGAGGGAACGTGATGACGACCACACCGGTGAGCGGCCGGACCGGAAGCGCGCAAGCGGGTCGCGCGGCAGCGGGCGGCGAGGCGGTGGACGCCCGCCTCGGGGCGCCGTCCCGCGCGCGGGGGCGGCATCGCCGGCCCCGGCCCCGGAAGGCACTGTTCGCCACGGGCGGGTTCGCCCTGGCGGTGGGTGCGCTGAGTCTGCTGCGGCTGACCGCCGACTCGGGCGTGGACACGGCCGAGGCCGGACCCCGGCTCCAGCCCACCGCGGACACCCACCCGGAGACGGACACCGGGAACGCGACCAACGCCGCCGCCACGGTGTCCGGTTCACCCGAGCCGACGTCCACCACCCCGGCCCCGACGGGCACCGGCGGTACGGTCCCGTCCGGCGCGGCCGTGCCCGGCACCGCGCCCACCTCCGCGGTCCGTACGCCGAGCGGCCCGTACACCCCGCGTACGCGGCCACCGGCCGACGAGGGGGCGCCCGCACCGGCGGCCACACCGTCCTCCGGGAGCGCCGCTCCCCGGCCTCCGGGGCCGACGGCGACCCCGGCGCCCGGTCCGGTCACCGTCCCGCCCACCGCGGGGCCGACGAGCCGTCCGGGGCTGTGCCTGCCGGTCGTCGGCCTGTGCGTGGAGGCGCTGAACGAGTTGGCCCCGCTGCCCGGCTCCCGCGACTGAGCGGCGCGGCCTACTCGCCCGCGCCGCCGGTGTCCCGCCGGGTGAGCAGCCAGGGCTCGACCACGCCGAGCCCACGGACGGGGCGCTGCCACATCGGCTGGAGCGCGAACCGGTAGACGGGCGGCTCCTCGCCCTCCTTCTCGGCGGCGGTCGCGGCCTCGGCGGCCTCCGCCTCCGAGGCGGGCGCGTCGCCGGTGCGGATCAGTTCCTCGGCGAAGGCACTGTCGACGAGCACGGCGTCCCGAGGCGCTATCGACGTCAGCCGGGAGGCCAGGTTGACCGTCGTGCCGAAGACATCGCCCATCCGGGTGGTCACCGTGCCGAAGGCCATGCCTACGCGCAGTTCGGGCATCGTCGGGTCGTTGCCCATCGTCTCGACGAGCAGGAGCGCGATCTCGGCGGCGGTGCCGGCGTCGTCGGCGGCGTACAGCACCTCGTCGCCGAGGGTCTTGATGAGGCGTCCACCGCGGGCCGCGACCAGGTCGGCGGCGGTGGTCTCGAAGGCCTCGACCAGCTCGCCGAGTTCCTCCTCCTCCATACGGCGGGTCAGCCGTGTGAACCCGACGAGGTCGGCGAAGCAGACCGCGAGCCGCCGGTCGACCATCTCCTCGTCGTCCGCGGCCTGCACGACCCGGCCCGCCGAGGCGGCGAGCTGCCGCCGCCACACATAGACGAGGAACTCCTCCAGCTCGGGCAGCAGCAGCTCGACGATCGGATACGTCACCTCGGTGCGGGTCATTCCCGGCTCGGGGGGCTCCGTCAGCCCCTCCAGGAAGGAATCGATCTGCCACTCGGCCAACCGGGCGGTGGTCTGCCCCGTGGACCGCGCGACCTGCACCGCCATGGCCTCGCTGAGCAGCCCCGCCTCGACGAGACCGGCCAGCCGGCGCAGGGCCAGTACGTCGGCCTCGGTGAGCGCCCTGGCCTGGCCGATGTCGGCGAAGCCCATGGCCCGCCAGAACCGGGAGGCCAGTTCCATGGAGACGCCGGCGCTGCGGGCCGCCTGGAAAGGGGTGTAACGGCGCTCGGCGCCGAGGATGAGCTGCTCCAGGCGAAGGGCGAGGGGGTCGTCGCCGGGGTCGGTGGCCGGGACGTCAACCCGGCCGTCCGCGCCCTCGTCGGAGCCCGTGTCGTCGACGGTCACGCCTGCTGCCCTTCCGATCTATCGCGGTCAGGTTTCGACCGGCCTCAACTCTACGGCAGGTGTGCGCCAGCTCACTCCGTCGGGGAAGGGGCGTGACGTTCTCGGTGGGGGTACGTCACCCGGCGCTGGTGCCAGGGTCCGAAAAGCGACGGTCGGGTGTCCCAGCCCGTCCGGCGTTTGAGGACGAGGCCCGTTCAGGACCCAAGCGGGGGTCTGGGGGCGCA
>NZ_MUBA01000819.1 GCF_002154575.1 Streptomyces bobili | reverse complement strand
CTGCGCCGCGTACGTTCTCCATCACCCACGGGCGCCCGGACTTCTCCAGGGCGGTGCGGGTGGGGGCGATGAGGTCGGGGTGGGTGTTGCCCTGGATGCGCTGGCATTCGGTGTCGTGCTGGCAGGGCGGCGAGCCGTGGATGAAGTCGAATGCGGCGCCGTGTTCGAGGACGAACGCGATGGCGTCGGCCTGGATGAACCGGTAGGGGTAGCGGGGCTGCGGATCTTTGTCGACGCCGGTCACGTCGAAGCCGGCGTCGGTGTATCCCTTGGCGGCGCCGCCCTGGCAGCAGAACAGGTCCAGTAAGCGCGGCAGGCGGCCGTGCTCCCGCAGGAAGAGAGCGGCGAGCGCGGGAAGGCTGCGNNAGCTACGCCAAGGGCGGCCCCGTTTCTTTGGCGAGAGGGGGGCCGCCCTTGGCGTAGCTACTGGTGGTCGGTGGTCCAGCGGGCGTATTGCTGGCGGACGTAGGCGCGTGGGTCGCAGATGACGGCTGTCTCGTCCAGTTCCATGAGGCGGCGGGCGGTGTTGAGGGCTTGTTCGTCGGTGGCGATGGCGCCGGGGGTGAGGCCGCAGGCCATGCGGTCGACGACGGCGGCGCGGCGCAGCCACCACTCGCGGTCGCGCTCGTGCGGCTCGCGCTCGCACAGCCAGTTCAGTTCGCTTGGGGCATCCGGGGCGGTGGCGTAGGCGTCGACCGGGCCGGGCCACTCCGAGAGCGGCGGGATGGGGGCGTCCGTGTGGTCGGCGAAGAGGTAGATGCGGTTCTGCGTGCCGTCGTGGGTGGGGTGGACGGTGATGGTTCCGGCGGTGAAGGCGCCGTCGAGGGCCTTGACGATGCGGTTGGTGTCGTCAGTGGCGCAGATGACTCGGATCTCGAACACGTGGGCTCCTGTCAGCCGTTGAAGCGGTTGCGCTTGAAGGTGGCCTTGCGGATGTGGAAGGTGTTGCCGCCGCTCGCGCTGTTGCGGGCGCTGAACACCTGCACGGCGATCCATCCGCCGAAGAGGACGGCGGCCAGCGTGATGAGCTGGGCGATCAGCGCCGTGAGCGCGGCGATGAACGTGGTGAGCATGAGCAGGCCGCCGCAGACGGCGAGGAACCCGACGCCTCCGAGGGCGACGTTCACCGCCGCACTGGACACGGCCGGCTTGGCGGCGAGCGGAGCGGGCTGCGTGTGCTCGATGGCGTAGCCGGTGACGACCCGCCCGTCGGGCAGGATCACGCTCGCCACCGCCGGAACAGCGGCGGGCTGCACGGGAACAAGCGGGGCCGCGTACGGCGCGGCGGGGGTGAGCGGGATCGGCTGGTGGACTTCGGCGGCCCGCACGACGGGCGGGTGGCTGGTGTCGGGGTGCATGGGTGGTTCCCTTCCGGTGCTCGGTCAGGGTGGCGGGCAGGGCCCGCGATCGGCGCTGTGGAGGGCTTGGGCGAGGGCCGGCTCCGCCCCCTCTACCGGCCTTACCTCGCAGGTCAGGGGCCTCTACCTGCCCCATTACCGGGGTAAAGAGCCCCCTCTACTCCGGGCCGGTCCCAAAAGGCTGCGCGCGGCCGGGTGGAGGGG
>NZ_MUBA01000818.1:917-1124 GCF_002154575.1 Streptomyces bobili | reverse complement strand
CGGGCACCGGGTGGAACCCGGCGAGATCGAGGTCCTGGCCGGACAGGCGGCGGAGCTCGCCGAGGTGGCCGCCGTCGCGGTCGACACCCCCGGCGCGCCCCGCACCATGGTCCTGTTCGCGGCAGCGGCGCCTGGTGCCGCCGTGGACCCGGTCGCGCTCCGTGCCCGCCTCGCCGAACGGCTGCCCGCCGCCGTCGTGCCGAGCCG
>NZ_MUBA01000818.1:0-897 GCF_002154575.1 Streptomyces bobili | reverse complement strand
CGGCGCGGACGCCGGCGACTCCCTCCTCACGCTCGGCGGCGGATCGCTGCAGGCGATGAGTCTGATGACCGAACTCGCGGCGGAGTTCGGCGCCACACCCGGCATCGACCGCGTGCTCGACGGAGCGACCGTGGAGCAACTGGCCGCGGATCTGCGGGCCGGTGACTGGTTCGCCGACGCCGCACCCGAACAGCCGCACCCGCCCCACACGCCGGACATCGCCGAGGAGATCCCGGCCTCTCCCGTCCAGCAGGAGATCTGGCTGGCCGACTACTGGCTGGACGAACCCGCCGCCTACAACGTGGCCGTCGTCCTCGACGCGGAGGGTGCCCTCGACCCGGGCCGGGTGCGCCATGCCCTGGAGCGGACCGTCGCCCGGCATCCCGCCCTGCGCTCGGTCCTGCGCCGCCGCAGCGACCGCATCCTCGTCCACACCCTGGACGACCGCCAGGCCCCCCTGGAGATCCACCGCGTCGGACCACAGGAGGCCGCCGCCACGGAACGGGCCTTCGTGGACCGCCCGTTCGACCTCGGGNNNNGCGCCCCGCCGACACCGTCACGCTCGACCATTGGAGGAGAACGCTCTCCGGCGTCACCTCGGGCCACCTCACCTGGCTCCAGCGCGAGGACGCGAGCCCGTCCGGACAGGTCGTACGGCGTCGGCTCGACCTCCCGCCCGCCCTGCTGGACGCGCGGCACAACACGTCCGAAGGGACGTCCTTCGCCAGGACGCTGGGTTCCTTCGCGCACGCCGCGCAGGCGGCCGGGGCACCTGACACGTTCGTCGTCGGCGTCGTGACGACCCGCCGCACGCCGGGCGCTTCTCCCCTCGTCGGCTGCCACCTGGGGTTGCTGCCACTGCTGTTGAAGCCCGGCGCCACGGTGTCCGACACCGTG
>NZ_MUBA01000817.1 GCF_002154575.1 Streptomyces bobili | reverse complement strand
ATCTTCACCTTCGGTGGGTTGGCAGGGGGGCGGGCCCCGGCTTCTTTCGCCCCGGAAGAACTCGGGCCGGACGCACTCGGACCCGCAGGCGGCGTTCGCCTGCGGGTCCGGGTCAGGTCACTTCCGGCTCGGCCGGAGCGGCGTCACGCAGCCTTCGGCGCGTTCACGTCCGACGGCAGCGCCTTCTGGGCGACCTCGACGAGCGCGGCGAACGCGGTCGGGTCGTTGACGGCCAGCTCGGCCAGGATCTTGCGGTCGACCTCGATGCTCGCGGCGTTGAGACCCTGGATGAAGCGGTTGTACGTGATGCCGTTGGCGCGGGCAGCGGCGTTGATGCGCTGGATCCACAGCCGGCGGAAGTCACCCTTGCGCTTCTTGCGGTCGTTGTAGTTGTAGACCAGCGAGTGGGTGACCTGCTCCTTGGCCTTGCGGTACAGGCGCGAACGCTGACCGCGGTAGCCGGAGGCCGCCTCGAGGATCGCCCGGCGCTTCTTGTGGGCGTTGACTGCCCGCTTGACGCGTGCCACTTTTAACTCCTTGTAGCGGGGCCGTGGTGGGACTCACACGACCCGGAAACGATTGGGTCCCGGTTCAGACGTACGTACGGCGGCAGGCGCCCGTACGTCACTTGCCGAGAAGCTTCTTGATCTTCTTGGCGTCGCCGGGGGCCATCTCGGCGGTACCGGTGAGGCGACGCGTCACGCGCGACGACTTGTGCTCGAGCAGGTGGCGCTTGCCGGCACGCTCACGGAGCACCTTGCCGGAGCCGGTGATCTTGAAGCGCTTGCTGGCACCGCTGTGCGACTTGTTCTTCGGCATAGCGCCGTTCTCTCCTCGTCGGTGGCGCTCCGGTGCCCGGTCGTGAAAACCGGGCACAGGTGGAGCGTCGCTTGTATGGGTTACGTCCTGGGACTGACGTCCTGGGAGGTCACGCCTCGGCGGAGGCCTCGGCGGACTCGGGCTCCTCGGACTCCACGGAACCCTCGGACCCCTCTGACTCCTCGGCGTTCACGGCGTCGGAGTCCGCGGCGTTCTGCGAGCGGCCCGGGTTGGCCTTCGCTTCGGCCTTGCGGGCTTCCTGAGCCTGGCGAGCCTCGGCCATCGCCTCGGTCTTCTTCTTGTGCGGACCGAGAACCATGATCATATTTCGGCCGTCCTGCTTCGGGTTCGACTCGATGAACCCGAGGTCCTGGACGTCCTCCGCCAGACGCTGCAGCAGTCGGTAGCCCAGTTCGGGGCGGGACTGCTCACGACCGCGGAACATGATCGTGATCTTGACCTTGTCGCCCTGCTTGAGGAACCGGACGACGTGACCCTTTTTGGTGTCGTAGTCGTGCGGGTCGATCTTCGGCCGGAGCTTCATCTCCTTGATGACCGTGTGCGCCTGGTTCTTGCGCGCCTCACGGGCCTTCATGGCCGACTCGTACTTGAACTTCCCGTAGTCCATGAGCTTGCACACGGGCGGGCGGGCGGTTGCCGCCACCTCGACCAGGTCCAGGTCGTACTCCTGGGCAAGCTCCAGTGCCTTCGCGAGCGGCACGATGCCGACCTGCTCGCCACTGGGACCGACAAGTCGCACCTCTGGAACGCGAATCCGGTCGTTGATGCGGGGCTCGGCGCTGATGGATCCTCCTCGGTAGCACCACACGGCAGTCTGGCGAACGGCCGCGTAACGTCTGTGTTCGATTGGTTGCCAACCACGCCGAGGCACAAAAAATGCCCCAACGATCACATGCGGGGCTCCAAGCACTACCGGAGCACCGCCGCGAGGATCGCGGGGCGCACTACCGGGCGACTCCATCGTCCGTACGGAACGATGGGGGCCGCCTGACCGGGGTGACCCGCCTCCCCGGAGGGTGGTCGGGTGGGAGTTCGGAGCCTCCACTTGTGGGCCGGGTCCGCCTGCTTGAAGGGCACGCGTGTCCGACCGGTCGTTACACGAGATTAGCAGCTAGTTCATGCGTGCGCGAATCCGGTGTCTCCCGCCTCCTGCTGTCAAGAGGGCGTGCGGCGGGCCCTATCGTGTGGGGCATGAGTGAGACCTCCCCCTCGGACAGCCCCGAGCCCTCCGGCAAGGCCGGTTTCGACGAGATGACCCGCGACATCGCCGAGGTCCCGGCGGTCGAGGTGATCGTGACGGTCGCCGTCAACCTGATGAGCGCGGCCGCCGTGAAGCTCGGTCTGACCGACGAGGGCGACAAGTACAAGGACCTGGACGAGGCCCGCAAGCTGGTCACCGCCCTCGCCGGCCTGCTGGACGCGAGCACGACCGAGATCAGCTCCTTCCACGCGGCACCGCTGCGCGACGGCCTGAAGTCGCTCCAGCTGGCCTTCCGCGAGGCGTCGCTCGTCCCGGACGAGCCGGGCCAGGGTCCGGGCGAGAAGTACACCGGGCCGGTCTACGGCTAGGAGCCGCCGTCCGGATCAGTCGCGTACGTAGAGGGGCTCGCCCGGAGGGGTGGTTCCGGCCGGCAGGAGTGCCAGGTCGAGGCCGCG
>NZ_MUBA01000082.1 GCF_002154575.1 Streptomyces bobili | reverse complement strand
TCCGGCCACGCGCTGCTCGCCGGACCTGTGGACCTGGTCCCGCCCGCGCCCGTGCCCGTGTTCCCAGCACCCGTCGGCCCGACGACCGCCCCCTCACCCTCGCCAACTCGGCCCCCTCAGCCGCACGCCCGTCGCCGCCAGTCCGAGTTCCAGCCGCCGCAGTTCACCGCGCGCGGGGACGCCGTACAGGCGGGTGGCCGTGCCGTCGGTGCGCAGGGTGACCCGCGGGCCGGGGGAGTAGGTGCGGGTGAGGTGCGGACCGTAGCGGGCGGTGCCCAGGCGGGTGCGGGGGACCAGGCGCTGGTTGGCCGAGCCGCGCCAGACCAGGTCGGTCGGCTCGGCCACCCGGAAGCGGCCCGTCACCACCGCGTCCGCGCCGCTCAGCGCCGACCACACCCGGTCCGGCACCTCGTCCGGTTCGTGACCGGTGTAGACGAGCAGGTCCGCCGAGTCCGCCAGGCCCGTGCGGGGGCCGTCGCCGCGGCGACGCAGCCGGTCGGCGCCCCGCAGGAGCGCGGCCAGCGCGGCGGGCTGGGCCAGGGGTTCGCCGCCGCTCACCGTCAGGCCCCGCGCGCCGCGGTCCAGCGCGGCCTCCCACAGCCGGAGCAGGTCGCCCACGGTCGCCGTCCGTCCGCCGGCCGGGTCCCAGGTGTGCCGGGACATGCAGCCGGGGCAGGCCAGGGCGCAGCCCTGGAACCACAGGGCCAGCCGGCGGCCGGGGCCGAGCGTCTCGACGGGGAAATACCCGTCGGCGATCCGCACCTCGCGTGCCGCGTCGGCGTCGTATTCAGCCATGCGCCCCCCTTGCGCCCCTGTACTCCCCGAATGCACCCGGCGTGCACCGGTGTGTATTCGAAGATCCATTCGCTTTTCTGGATCCCGCAGGTCCGAAGCGGAGGGAAGACTATTCCGAGTCCCGCCCGCCCCACCGGGCTTTTCGGAAGTTTTCCAGGAACGCGGGCACCACTCCGGTCGCCCTCCGGTCGATCCCCGGCTGATTTCCGGATGACCGGAAATCCGGTGTCGGAAATCCCTCCCTTCGGCGTTCGTTCTTCCCCTAGGCTGCGCGAAATCCCGGATTCCGGCGGGGCCTTTCGCCCCGGCGAGGGCACCGTCGCCGTGCCCGCACGCGGCCCAGGAGGCGGTCCGGGGAGTCGACGAGGGAGATCCCATGAGCGAGGTGAAGTCCGTTCCGACGGACTACGGCCGCAGCCGCCTCACCGCGCGCACCCGCTGGCGGGCAGCCCGCCGCGGAAAGCGGGACGGACGGGCCGGCATCGGCCCCGAGCACTACGCCCGCCAGCTCGAACGCGGGCTGCGGATGGCACTGGAGGACCTGCGGTCCCGTTTCGTCACACGGAACGCGACCCACATCGACCGCGTCCACGCGGAGTCCGCGCGGATCGTGACGGAGTACGACCACCGGCGCGAGGACGTACCCGCGGCCCTGGCCCGCTTCGGCGGCTGGGTGTCGCAGTGGCGCACGGAGGTGACGGCCTGCCAGCAGCGCGGCCTGGCCCTCGCCGCCTGCGCCGACCAGGAACTCGCCCACTACGAAGCCGCCTGGACACGCGCCCGGCACCGAGCCGAGGTACGCGCCAGGCGCCGCGCCCGACGTGAAGCCGAACGCCGTGCCGCCGCTCGGGGCGAACCCCGCCCCGAGCCGCCGGAACCACTGGAACCACCGGATCCGGAAACGGCCGGCGGAGTCATACCGGCACCCGACGGGATATGGACGGGAGCACCGGACTGGATGCTCGACGAGGCCCTGGTCCGCCGGGCCCTGCACATCCTGGAGCAGAGGATCGGGCCGGCGGCCGCGGCGGCCGGCCGGGGAGAACGGGGGACCCGATGACCACCGAGCAGAAGGCCGCACAAGAGGCCACGCCACCAGCAGCCACGGCACCTGAGGCCGCTGCGCCGAAAGCCGCACACCGCATCACACGCCCGCCCGCCCCACGGACCGCCCGCCACGCCACCCGGCTGACCGTCGCTCTGGGCGCCACGGCCCTGCTCCTGACGGGGTGCGGCCAGCTCGACGGACCGGAACGGCTCTCCGCCGACTGCACCGTCGTGGTCGACGGATCCGGTTCCGGTGCCGACAGCGAGAACGGCTTCCGCGCCAAGGAGAAACTGAAGACGACCGTGCCCGGCTTCCTGGCCGACCAGAAATGCCGGTACGTCTCCTACGCGCCCATCACCGCGGCCTCCGCCGCCTCCTCCTGCCAGGTGCCGCGGATCGACCTCGACCCGGACGCCGACAAACGCTCCGAGCGCGAGAGCCTGTGGAATCAGACCCGCGTCATCGCCCAGGCCGGCGCCGAGAAGATGCTGGACTGCGCCCGTGAGCGCCAGCCCGGCTCGGACGTCCTCGGCGGACTCGAACGCGCCTCCAAGGTGCCCCGCGACGGCGACGGCACCTACCACGTGCTCGTGATCAGCGACTTCGACCAGTCCGACCCCGACTTCCGGCTCTCCAAGTTCGAGCTGGAGACGCCCGCGCAGCGGGACAAGGCCGTCGACGCGCTGGTCGCCGTACGCGGAGTGCCCGAACTGCCCGACACCACGGTCCACCGCGTCGGTTTCGCCATGCGCGGCGGCAAGACCACACCCGAACGCGTCGAGCAGATGGGCCAGTTCTGGCAGCAGGTCCTGGAGAAGGAGGTGAAGGTCGGTGTCGACGACGGATACGGGGCCTGAGGAGCCCCGCAGGCTCAGGTACGGCCTGCCCTTCCGGCGCGGCGAGGGCCGCGCCCCCGGCCTCGGCCGCACCGGCGGCTCCACCGCACCGCGCGGGCCCGTCCCGCCGACCGAGAGCAGGGAGGCCAGACAGCTCCTCTCGCAGGCCGAGTCCGCCGGCCGCCGCGCCGCGGGCGGGGGCACCCTCAACCCGTACGTCCTCGGCTCCGTCCACCGCCTGCCCTACTTCGGCCGGCTGACCGGACTGCGCGGCCACGCACGGGACCGGACCGTGGCCCGCCACCACGAACGGGAGGAACGCGAACTGCTGGCGTCGGCCCGCCTGTACGCCGACACCGCGGCCCGCGAGGAGGACGCCCGGCGGGCCAGGGACGCCCAGGTGGAGGAGGTGCGCCGGCGCCTCGCGGCCACCGCCCAGCTGGACCGGGCGGCCACCCGGATCGCCTCCCGCGAGGACAGCCGTGACCGAGTGCTCCCCTGGATGACGAGGCGCCTCGCCACCGCCGGACCGGACCCCGACCGTGATCGTGGCCCCGGCACCGACCCCGCGCCGGAGCCCGTCACGCCGTACGCCTCCGACCCGGACGACGACTTCGAGCCGGAAACCGTGCCCGCGCCCGCCCCGCCGGCCGCGCACTGGGAGGGTCTCACCGAGACCGCGGCCATGGCCCGTCGGCCCCGGCTGGCCCTCGCCACGCTGCTCGTCCTGGTCGAACTCCCCGTCTACGTCACGCTGTTCCTGGCGATCCACGAGGGGACGGCCGAAGGCAGGCTGAGCGCGTATCTGCTGTCGGTCGCCGTCGGCGTCGTCATGACGGCCGGTCCCTTCCAGGCCGGACGCCAGTGGCGCCGCCGCGGGGCCACCGCCTCGTTGTGGGTGGTCCTGCCGGTGGCTGCCGCGCTGGCGTCGGTGTGGGCGTGGGCCGCCTGGTACCTGGGCGACCTGCGGGCGCGGATCGTGTTCCGGGAGACCCCCGACACGGGCCTCGCGGACCTCGCCCGCCAGGTGGGCTTCGAAGGAGAACTGCCCGCGGCGCCCACCATGCTGGAGCAGCTCCACCTCGACCAGCACACCGTCGGCGTCACCTTCATCTCGCTGCTGCTGCTCTCCGGCGGAATCGCCTTCCTGCTGGCCCTGTCCGAGGAGCACCCCTTCGTCGCCGCCTACCGCCACCACCAGCGCAACGCGGAGAAGGCCGAGGCGGAACTCGTGCGGGCCGTGGCCGCGGCGGCGGGGGCCCGACGGGACCAGGACACGCAGGAGGCACGGGCCAGGGAACGCGGCGAGGCCCTGGCCGCCGAACTGGCCGCGGTGGACGCCGTGTTCGAGGCCGCCGCGCACGCCTACCTCGACGGCGTGCAGGCGGCCTCGCACGATCCGGCGGTCACCGAGGGCGCGATGCGCCTCTCGGCCCGCTACCCGCTGCTGCCGGAGCCCGTCCCCACCAGGGCGCGGGCGGCCGTCTGATCCGGTCGGCGAGCGCCGGGAACGGGCGTGGAGTGGTGTGGGCGTGGCCACGGGGCCGCGCCCACACCCGCACGTCCACCGGTGCGGGCTCCTCCGGTCAGGAAGCCAGCCAGTCGTCCACCCCGGTCAGCAGCTTCTCCTGCACGTCCTTCGGGGCGGCCGATCCGCGGATCGACTGGCGGGCCAGCTCGGCCAGGTCCTCGTCCGCGAAGGCGTGATAGCGGCGGGCCAGCTCGTACTGGTCGGCCAGGCGGGAGCCGAACAGCAGGGGGTCGTCGGCGCCCAGGGCCATCGGCACACCGGCCTCGTACAGGGTGCGCAGCGGCACGTCCTCGTGTTTCTCGTACACGCCCAGGGCCACGTTCGAGGCGGGGCAGACCTCGCAGGTCACGCCCCGTTCGGCGAGCCGCTTCAGCAGCCGGGGGTCGTCCGCCGCCCGCACCCCGTGCCCGATCCGGGTGGCGTGCAGGTCGTCCAGGCAGTCCCGGACCGACGAGGGCCCGGCCAGCTCGCCGCCGTGCGGGGCCGACAGCAGCCCGCCCTCCCGGGCGATGGCGAAGGCCCGGTCGAAGTCCCGCGCCATGCCCCGGCGTTCGTCGTTCGACAGCCCGAAGCCCACCACGCCCTGCTCGCCGTACCGCACCGCCAGCCGGGCCAGCGTGCGGGCGTCGAGCGGATGCTTCATCCGGTTCGCCGCCACCAGCACCCGCATCCCGAGCCCGGTCTCCCGCGAAGCCGACCGCACCGCGTCCAGGATGATCTCCAGCGTCGGAATCAGCCCACCCAGCCGCGGCGCGTACGAGGTCGGGTCCACCTGGATCTCCAGCCAGCCCGAGCCGTCCTTCACATCCTCCTCGGCGGCCTCGCGCACCAGCCGCTGGATGTCCTCGGGCTCTCTGATGCAGGAGCGGGCGGCGTCGTACAGCCGCTGGAAGCGGAACCAGCCCCGCTCGTCGGTCGCCCGCAACTGCGGCGGCTCGCCACTGGTCAGGGCCTCGCTCAGCGTCTCCGGCAGACGCACGCCGTACTTGTCGGCGAGTTCCAGCACGGTGCCGGGCCGCATCGACCCGGTGAAGTGCAGGTGCAGATGGGCTTTCGGCAGCTCAGAGACATCACGTACACGCTCCATTCCGGAATCCTGCCGTACGCCGAGGCCGTCCGGGTACCTCTTTCCCCGAACGTGGTCTTGCTCGCACACAGCAGCGGGCCGCCTCCCGAAAGGAGACGGCCCGCATCCAGGCTACTCACGTGAGCAGGCTGGATCAGTCCCTGGCCTCCGCCAGCAGCTTCTGGATCCGGCTCACACCCTCGACGAGGTCCTCGTCACCGAGCGCGTACGACAGCCGCAGATAGCCCGGCGTGCCGAAGGCCTCGCCCGGGACGACGGCGACCTCGGACTCCTCCAGGATGAGCGCCGCCAGCTCGACGGAGTCCTGCGGACGCTTCCCGCGGATCTCCTTGCCGAGCAGGCCCTTCACCGACGGGTAGGCGTAGAACGCACCCTCGGGCTCCGGGCAGAGCACGCCGTCGATCTCGTTGAGCATCCGCACGATCGTCTTGCGGCGGCGGTCGAAGGCCTCCCGCATCTTCGCGACCGCGTCCAGATCACCGGAGACGGCGGCCAGCGCGGCGGCCTGGGCCACGTTGGAGACGTTCGAGGTGGCGTGCGACTGGAGGTTCGTCGCCGCCTTCACCACATCCTTCGGCCCGATGATCCAGCCCACCCGCCAGCCGGTCATCGCGTACGTCTTGGCGACACCGTTGACCACGATGCACTTGTCGCGCAGCTCGGGCAGGATCGCGGGCAGCGAGGTGAACCTCGCGTCGCCGTAGACGAGGTGCTCGTAGATCTCGTCGGTCAGCACCCACAGGCCGTGCTCCACGGCCCAGCAGCCGATCGCCTCGGCCTCGGCCTCGCTGTAGACGGCGCCGGTCGGGTTGGAAGGGGAGACGAAGAGGACGACCTTCGTCTTCTCCGTGCGCGCCGCCTCCAGCTGCTCGACGCTCACCCGGTAGCCGGTCGTCTCGTCCGCGACGACCTCCACCGGAACACCGCCGGCCAGCCGGATCGACTCCGGGTACGTGGTCCAGTACGGCGCCGGGACGATGACCTCGTCACCCGGGTCGAGGATCGCGGCGAAGGCCTCGTAGATGGCCTGCTTGCCGCCGTTGGTGACCAGGATCTGGGAGGCGTCGACCTGGTAGCCGGAGTCGCGCAGCGTCTTCGCGGCGATCGCGGCCTTCAGCTCGGGCAGACCGCCGGCCGGCGTGTAGCGGTGGTACTTCGGGTTCTTGCAGGCCTCGATCGCGGCCTCGACGATGTAGTCCGGGGTCGGGAAGTCGGGCTCACCGGCGCCGAAGCCGATCACCGGCCGCCCGGCGGCCTTCAGGGCCTTGGCCTTGGCATCCACGGCGAGGGTGGCGGACTCGGAGATCGCACCGATCCGGGCGGAGACCCGGCGCTCGGTGGGAGGGGTTGCAGCGCTCATGGCCCCATGTTTTCAGACTGGAAACCGGCCCGGCACACGGGTTTCACGGACTGAACAAGGACGGGCCCTCTTTTGAACATCCGTGCTGATCCGGGTTGATCCGGACCGATGGCCTGGTGATCTTCCGGGGTTTTCCCGACGATCTTCCGCCTTCGGGGTCCTCACGGGCACTTTCCGTTCGACGAGGCGCCCCGGAACACGTACACTCCTACGTCGTTGGCCTTCAACAGCCGTGCCACAACCGGTGCACACCGAGCATCCGGCCGGATGCGGTACGTTGGGGAACACACAAAGGGTCGTAGCTCAATTGGTAGAGCACTGGTCTCCAAAACCAGCGGTTGGGGGTTCAAGTCCCTCCGGCCCTGCTACACACTCCTTCGCCAGGATGTGTGCGCATGTACGTACAGAAATGCACTGCCGTGCGGCTCAGACCGGGCGCGGCACGGCCACGACCCGGGAACAGGTGAGGACGAATGGCGGACGCCGTGGGCTCCATCGACACGCCTGATGCCCAGGACGAAGTGCCTGAGCAGAAGAAGTCCCGCAAGGGCGGCAAGCGCGCGAAGAAGGGCCCGCTCAAGCGGCTCGCCCTCTTCTACCGCCAGATCGTCGCGGAGCTTCGCAAGGTCGTCTGGCCGACGCGGGGCCAGCTGAGCACGTACACCATGGTCGTGATCATCTTCGTGGTCATCATGATCGGTCTGGTGACCGTGATTGACTATGGACTCGACCACGCCGCGAAGTACGTATTCGGCTGAGCCGAGAGCGAAGGGCGCCGGGTGATCGGCGCCCCTTTCGCGTGTTCCACCCCTATGTATCCAGGAAGAAGCAGCCACCGTGTCTGACCAGAACCTGAACGACGCCATCGAGCCGGATGAGTCGGCTGACGACGAGCTCGACATCGTCGAGGGCGCTGACGAGGACCTGGACGAGTCCGAGGCTGCCGACGCCGAGGCGGGCGAGCCCGCGGAGGAAGCCGCACTGCACGTCGAGGACGAGGAAGACGCCGCCGACGAGGCAGCCGACTCCGACGAGTCCGCCGACGAGGACGAGGCCACGACCACCGACGTCGAGGACTCCGAGGACGGCGAAGCCGTCGCGGAAGAGGCCGAGGAAGCAGAGCCGGCCGAGCCCGTCGACCCCGTCGCGGCCCTGCGCGAGGAACTGCGCACCCTGCCAGGCGAGTGGTACGTCATCCACACGTACGCCGGCTACGAGAACCGCGTGAAGACCAACCTCGAACAGCGTGCCGTCTCGCTGAACGTCGAGGACTTCATCTTCCAGGCCGAGGTGCCGCAGGAAGAAGTCGCGCAGATCAAGAACGGCGAGCGCAAGACCATCCGTCAGAACAAGCTCCCCGGCTACGTGCTGGTGCGCATGGACCTGACGAACGAGTCCTGGGGCGTCGTCCGCAACACCCCCGGCGTCACAGGCTTCGTGGGCAACGCCTACGACCCGTACCCGCTGACCCTGGACGAGATCGTCAAGATGCTCGCCCCGGAGGCCGAGGAGAAGGCCGCCCGCGAGGCCGCCGAGGCCGAGGGCAAGCCGGTTCCGCAGCGCAAGGTCGAGGTCCAGGTGCTGGACTTCGAGGTCGGCGACTCGGTCACCGTCACGGACGGCCCGTTCGCCACGCTCCAGGCCACGATCAACGAGATCAACGCCGACTCGAAGAAGGTCAAGGGCCTCGTCGAGATCTTCGGCCGCGAGACCCCGGTCGAGCTGAGCTTCGACCAGATCCAGAAGAACTAGCCCCTTCTGGAACACAAGCCTCCGACCAGGTCAGGTGGCCGCTCGCGCGGTGCCTGACCTGCTCGGTTTTTGGCCGCGCACGGATACCCGTTATCGTTGTGCGGTATGCCTCCATCCGGATCATCCGGACCGGACGGCTGAAAACTCTCACTAGGACCCGGAGAGAGCAATGCCTCCCAAGAAGAAGAAGGTCACGGGGCTCATCAAGCTCCAGATCAACGCCGGTGCGGCTAACCCCGCTCCGCCGGTCGGCCCCGCGCTCGGCCAGCACGGCGTCAACATCATGGAGTTCTGCAAGGCCTACAACGCCGCGACCGAGTCGCAGCGTGGCTGGGTGATCCCGGTGGAGATCACGGTCTACGAAGACCGCTCCTTCACCTTCATCACCAAGACGCCGCCGGCCGCGAAGATGATCCTCAAGGCCGCGGGTGTCGAGAAGGGCTCGGGCGAGCCGCACAAGACCAAGGTCGCCAAGATCACGCAGGCGCAGGTCCGCGAGATCGCCACGACCAAGCTCCCCGACCTGAACGCCAACGACCTGGACGCCGCGTCGAAGATCATCGCCGGCACCGCCCGTTCCATGGGCATCACGGTCGAGGGCTGAGCCCCAGCCTCGTAGCACCTTCGTAGTCGCGGCTCCGGCCGCACGTGGCAGGGCCTGCTCGGCCCGTACCACGACTCCTCAGAAACCCCAGGAGCAGTAGTGAGCAAGCGCAGCAAGTCTCTCCGCGCTGCGGACGCCAAGATCGACCGGGAGAAGCTCTACGCCCCGCTCGAGGCCGTCCGTCTCGCCAAGGAGACCTCCACCTCGAAGTTCGACGGCACCGTCGAGATCGCCTTCCGTCTGGGTGTCGACCCGCGCAAGGCCGATCAGATGGTCCGTGGCACCGTGAACCTGCCGCACGGCACCGGCAAGACCGCCCGGGTCCTGGTCTTCGCGACCGGTGACCGTGCTGCGGCCGCAGAGGCCGCGGGCGCCGACATCGTCGGCTCCGACGAACTGATCGACGAGGTCGCGAAGGGCCGTCTGGACTTCGACGCCGTCGTCGCCACCCCGGACCTCATGGGCAAGGTCGGCCGCCTCGGCCGCGTGCTCGGTCCGCGTGGTCTGATGCCGAACCCGAAGACCGGCACCGTCACCCCCGACGTGGCCAAGGCCGTCACGGAGATCAAGGGCGGCAAGATCGAGTTCCGCGTCGACAAGCACTCGAACCTGCACTTCATCATCGGCAAGGCGTCCTTCGACGACGCGCAGCTGGTGGAGAACTACGGCGCGGCCCTGGACGAGATCATCCGTCTGAAGCCGTCCGCCGCCAAGGGTCGCTACATCAAGAAGGCCGCGATCAGCACCACGATCGGCCCCGGCATCCTGATCGACCCGAACCGCACCAAGAACCTCCTCGTCGAGGAGGACCCGGCCGCGGTCTGAACCTGACGGTTCGCCTCAGTCGGCGACGAGCCCCGCAACCTTTCGAGGTGCGGGGCTCGTCCCTTTTGCCTTACGGGTGTCAGTGCCGTGGGTTAGCGTGCGAACACGGGGACTAGTTGGGGGTGAGGGCATGAAGGGCACGAATGGGCGCCGGGCGGGCCTGTCGATCGTCGCGGTGACCCTGCTGACCGGGGTGGCCGGCTGCAGTTCGGGGGGCTCCGGGGGTTCCGAGGGCTCCGGGGGAGACGGTGAGTCCTCTTCTTCCTCCTCTTCTTCCAAGGGGGGCGGCAGCCACGTCAGCCCGATAGCCGCCCTGCGCACCGCCGAGAAATCCACCGACGGCGCCGACTCCGCGAAGGTCGAGTCGACCACCACCATGGGCTCGCTGATGGCCATGACGGCCGACGGTTCCCTCGGCTGGGGTGACGGCCTCACCGGCACCCTCACCATCACCTACACCGGTGGCACGATGGCCGACACCATGCGGCAGCTGGGCGCCACGTCGATGGAGGCCCGCTATCTGCCCGACGCGTACTACGCGCGCATGGGCGATGTCTTCGCCGAGCAGGCCGGCGGCAAGCACTGGATCAAGTACCCGTACGAGGCGCTGGAGACGCTCGGCGGCGGATCCGGGGCCTATCTCAAGGACCAGATGGAGAACTCCACCCCGAACCAGTCGGTGAAGCTCCTGCTGGCCTCAGGGGACGTGCGTAGGGTCGGCGAGGAGACCGTGCGCGGCGAGCACACCACGCACTACTCGGGCACCGTCGAGGTCGCCGACCTCGCCACCCGCAACTCCAGCCTCAGCGACAGCCAGCTCGCCGACCTGAAGAAACAGCTGGAGCAGGCCGGCGTCACCACCGAGACCGTCGACATCTGGGTCGACGACGAGAACCTCCTGGTCAAGAAGGTCGAGCAGGGCCAGGCGGCGAACGGCGCCTACAGCCAGACCGCCTACTACAGCGACTACGGCACCCCGGTCGACACCGAGGTCCCCCCGGCGGCCGACACCGCGGACTTCTCGGAGCTGCTCCAGCAGCAAGGGGCCGGCCCCACGTCCTGACCCCGTGCCGCGGGGAATTCACGGGACCCCACCCGCACCTCTGGGATACCTT
Source organism: Streptomyces bobili (assembly GCF_002154575.1). GTDB lineage: Bacteria > Actinomycetota > Actinomycetes > Streptomycetales > Streptomycetaceae > Streptomyces > Streptomyces bobili. The sequence continues at coordinate 25,355 of NZ_MUBA01000082.1, read as the reverse complement.
CACACCGTTCCTGTGAATCGAGCAGGTGTTCACTGTGTGTCGCGTGGGGGAATGTGCATGAGATTTACCGTGGGTGTCCTCGGGCTGTCCGCTCTGCTCGTCACGGGCTGTGCGGCGGCTTCGGAGGATGCGGCGGGCGGCGGCGACGCGAAGGAGGCCGCCACGGCCGTCGCGCGAGCCGCCGAGAAGACGGAGCGGGTCAGCTCCCTGCGCTACCGGATGACCGGCCGGATGCCGGAGGAGGGCCGGCTCAGGGCCGAGGCCGCGATGGCCGTGGAACCGCCGGCCATGAGCCTGAGGACGACGATCCTCGGTGGACCCGACGAGGGCGAGGGCGAGGTCCGCCTGGTCGGCGGAGTGGTGTACGTCGGCAGCGACGAGCCCACCGAGGACGGCAAGCACTGGATGAAGTTCGGTGCGCCGGGCGGCTCCGACACCCCGAGCGGTGTCAAGGTCGACACCGCCCCCCTGGCCGACAAGGTCCGCCGCAACCCGGCCCACGAGAGCACCTTCCTCACCGCGGCCGAGGACCTGAGGAAGACCGGCACCGAGACCGTCGACGGCGTCACCACCACGCACTACGAGGGCACGGCCACCGTCGACGAGATCCGGGCGTCGTACAAGGACGAGACCAAGAGCGTCCGCCAGATCCGCGAGCAGGCTCTCGCGCAGTACGAGAAGCTCGGCGTCGACGAACTGGAGATGGACGTCTGGATCGACGCGTCCGGCCGCACCAAGCAGCAGCGGTTCCAGGGCTTCGGGCGCAAGGGCCCGCTCGACCTCACCGTCACCTTCCTCGACTTCGACAAGCCGGTCACCGTGCAGGCCCCGCCCGCCTCGGACACCTTCGACCTGGCCGAGGAGATGAAGAAGGCCGGCCGCTGAGCCGGCAGCGAACCCCCCTTACGGGCGGATTTGCTTGACGGCGACCCGTTCACGTACGCTCCTACAGAAGCCAAAGACCGCTGGTCGTTGCCGTGTGCTCGTGAGAGGACGCGGTGGCCGAAGGATCCGCTGATATGCGGACGACCCGCGCAGGTGACTGTGGAAGTGCTCCCGGACCGTGATCCGCCCCATGGATCTCGTTCGGTCGAGCCCTCGCCCCGTGCGCCTGCGCCGGGGCGTTTCGTTTTTCCCAGCCCCTTCCGAGCGGTCGTCAACACCCGGAAGGAGGCCGACGCTCATGGCAAGGCCCGACAAGGCTGCCGCGGTAGCCGAGCTCGCGGAGCAGTTCCGCAGCTCGAACGCCGCCGTGCTGACCGAGTACCGGGGTCTCACCGTGGCGCAGCTCAAGACGCTGCGCCGTTCGCTCGGTGAGAACGCCCAGTACGCCGTGGTGAAGAACACGCTGACCAAGATTGCGGCCAACGAGGCCGGGATCTCGACGCTCGACGACCTGTTCAACGGTCCGACGGCAGTTGCCTTCGTCACCGGTGACCCGGTGGAGTCGGCGAAGGGTCTTCGTGACTTCGCCAAGGACAACCCCAACCTCGTCATCAAGGGCGGTGTCCTTGACGGCAAGGCGCTGTCCGCCGACGAGATCAAGAAGCTTGCGGACCTCGAGTCCCGCGAGGTTCTGCTCTCCAAGCTGGCGGGTGCCTTCAAGGGCAAGCAGTCCCAGGCTGCTCAGCTCTTCCAGGCGCTTCCCTCGAAGCTCGTCCGCACCGTGGACGCTCTTCGTGCCAAGCAGGCAGAGCAGGGCGGTGCCGAGTAACTCGGCTCGCGCAGTGACCGCCGCCTGAGGCAGCGGTCTTAGCGGGCCGAACGTACGCCCGCCGAACAAGTACATCGGCACCAGCCGAATTAGTGGAAGGATCGCCCACCATGGCGAAGCTCAGCCAGGAAGACCTGCTCGCGCAGTTCGAAGAGATGACCCTCATCGAGCTCTCCGAGTTCGTGAAGGCGTTCGAGGACAAGTTCGACGTCACCGCCGCCGCCGCGGTCGCCGCCGCCCCCGCGGGCCCGGCCGCTGCCGCCGAGGCCGTCGAGGAGCAGGACGAGTTCGACGTCATCCTCACCGGTGCCGGCGAGAAGAAGATCCAGGTCATCAAGGTCGTGCGTGAGCTGACCTCCCTGGGCCTCAAGGAGGCCAAGGACCTCGTGGACGGCGCTCCGAAGCCGGTCCTCGAGAAGGTCGCCAAGGACGCCGCCGAGAAGGCCGCCGAGTCCCTCAAGGCCGCCGGCGCCTCGGTCGAGGTCAAGTAACACCCCGCGGTCGGCGACGACCGCAGCGAAGGCCGAAACTGTCCCCTCGGGGCTGTAACGCCGACGCACCGAAGAGCGATCATCCATCCGGGTGGTCGCTCTTCGGCGTTGCTGAGGGCCCGGCCACGGTTACCCCGCTCCTGAGTTGGCGAGGGGTATGGTGATCTTCGTCGTGTCTCCGGACGGCCGGTGTTCGAGCATGAGGGCCTTGACGAACCGCACGCAGCGCGCAATTCTCAGGACGCGTCGTCACAAGGATCCGTATCCGAGGCATGGATCGACGGCGAAGAGGGCAGTATCACCGTGCGTCGAGTACGACGTGCGTTGAGGGCAACCGGACCGAGGACGTTGAGAGCTACGAGGGTCTCGAAAAACCCGCATTGGACATCAGTGTGCCAAGTGGCTACACTGACCCTTTGCGCTGCCTGTTAGCTGTCCCCTGCCCGTCACCAGGGGCATGCCCTCGCCCTAACTTCGATGACTGACCATCTCTGACCTGGCCTGTCGGCCGATTCCGGGGAGTCTGTCTCGTTGTGTGGGGGAGGGGCCGGTACGCGCGTAGTGAGTCCGAGCCCTCGGAAGGACCCCCTCTTGGCCGCCTCGCGCAATGCCTCGACCGCGAATACGAACAATGCTGCCAGCACTGCCCCGCTGCGCATCTCCTTTGCAAAGATCAAGGAGCCCCTCGAGGTTCCGAACCTTCTCGCCCTGCAAACCGAGAGCTTCGACTGGCTGCTCGGCAACGAAGCGTGGAAGGCTCGCGTCGAGGAGGCTCTCGAGAACGGTCAGGACGTCCCCACCAAGTCCGGCCTCGAGGAGATCTTCGAGGAGATCTCCCCGATCGAGGACTTCTCCGGGTCGATGTCGCTGACCTTCCGCGACCACCGTTTCGAGCCGCCGAAGAACAGCATCGACGAGTGCAAGGACCGCGACTTCACGTACGCGGCCCCGCTCTTCGTGACGGCCGAGTTCACGAACAACGAGACCGGCGAGATCAAGTCCCAGACGGTCTTCATGGGCGACTTCCCGCTCATGACCAACAAGGGCACCTTCGTCATCAACGGCACCGAGCGTGTCGTCGTGTCGCAGCTGGTCCGCTCGCCCGGCGTCTACTTCGACTCCTCCATCGACAAGACGTCCGACAAGGACATCTTCTCCGCCAAGATCATCCCGTCCCGGGGTGCCTGGCTGGAGATGGAGATCGACAAGCGCGACATGGTCGGTGTCCGCATCGACCGCAAGCGCAAGCAGTCCGTCACCGTCCTCCTGAAGGCTCTCGGCTGGACCACCGAGCAGATCCTCGAGGAGTTCGGCGAGTACGAGTCGATGCGCGCCACCCTGGAGAAGGACCACACCCAGGGCCAGGACGACGCGCTGCTCGACATCTACCGCAAGCTGCGTCCGGGCGAGCCGCCGACCCGCGAGGCCGCTCAGACGCTGCTCGAGAACCTCTACTTCAACCCCAAGCGCTACGACCTCGCGAAGGTCGGCCGCTACAAGGTGAACAAGAAGCTCGGCGCGGAAGAGCCGCTGGACGCCGGTGTGCTCACCACCGACGACATCATCGCCACGATCAAGTACCTGGTGAAGCTGCACGCCGGTGAGACCGAGACGCTCGGTGAGTCGGGCCGCTCGATCATGGTCGAGACCGACGACATCGACCACTTCGGCAACCGTCGTATCCGCAGCGTCGGCGAGCTGATCCAGAACCAGGTCCGTACGGGTCTCGCCCGTATGGAGCGGGTCGTGCGTGAGCGCATGACCACTCAGGACGTCGAGGCGATCACGCCGCAGACCCTGATCAACATCCGGCCGGTCGTCGCCTCCATCAAGGAGTTCTTCGGCACCAGCCAGCTGTCCCAGTTCATGGACCAGAACAACCCGCTGTCGGGTCTGACGCACAAGCGTCGTCTCAACGCGCTCGGCCCGGGTGGTCTGTCCCGTGAGCGGGCCGGCTTCGAGGTCCGCGACGTTCACCCGTCGCACTACGGCCGCATGTGCCCGATCGAGACGCCGGAAGGCCCGAACATCGGCCTGATCGGTTCGCTCGCCTCGTACGGCCGGATCAACCCGTTCGGTTTCATCGAGACCCCGTACCGCAAGGTCACCGGCGGTGTCGTCACCGACGAGGTCGACTACCTCACGGCCGACGAAGAGGACCGGTTCGTCATCGCGCAGGCCAACGCGCCGCTCAGTGACGAGTTCCAGTTCGAGGAGGCCCGCGTCCTGGTCCGCCGTCGTGGCGGAGAGGTCGACTACGTCCCCGGTGACGACGTCGACTACATGGACGTCTCCCCGCGCCAGATGGTGTCGGTCGCGACCGCCATGATCCCGTTCCTCGAGCACGACGACGCCAACCGTGCCCTCATGGGCGCGAACATGATGCGTCAGGCCGTCCCGCTCATCAAGAGCGAGGCGCCGCTGGTCGGCACCGGCATGGAGTACCGCTCCGCCGTCGACGCCGGCGACGTGGTCAGGGCCGAGAAGGACGGTGTGGTCCAGGAGGTCTCCGCGGACTACATCACCACGGCCAACGACGACGGCACGTACATCACGTACCGCCTGGCCAAGTTCTCCCGGTCCAACCAGGGAACCTCGGTCAACCAGAAGGTCATCGTCAACGAGGGCGACCGGATCATCACCGGTCAGGTCCTCGCCGACGGACCGGCCACCGAGAACGGCGAGATGGCGCTCGGCAAGAACCTGCTGGTCGCGTTCATGCCGTGGGAGGGTCACAACTACGAGGACGCGATCATCCTGTCGCAGCGCCTCGTGCAGGACGACGTCCTCTCCTCGATCCACATCGAGGAGCACGAGGTCGACGCCCGTGACACCAAGCTCGGCCCCGAGGAGATCACCCGGGACATCCCGAACGTCTCCGAGGAGGTCCTCGCCGATCTCGACGAGCGCGGCATCATCCGTATCGGTGCCGAGGTCGTCGCCGGCGACATCCTCGTCGGCAAGGTCACGCCCAAGGGCGAGACCGAGCTGACGCCGGAGGAGCGCCTGCTCCGCGCGATCTTCGGTGAGAAGGCGCGCGAAGTGCGCGACACCTCGCTGAAGGTGCCGCACGGTGAGATCGGCAAGGTCATCGGCGTCCGCGTCTTCGACCGTGAAGAGGGCGACGAGCTGCCGCCGGGCGTGAACCAGCTGGTTCGTGTCTACGTGGCGCAGAAGCGCAAGATCACGGACGGTGACAAGCTCGCCGGCCGCCACGGCAACAAGGGTGTCATCTCGAAGATCCTGCCGATCGAGGACATGCCGTTCCTGGAGGACGGCACCCCGGTCGACATCATCCTCAACCCGCTCGGTGTGCCGTCCCGAATGAACCCGGGACAGGTTCTGGAGATCCACCTCGGCTGGCTCGCCAGCCGCGGCTGGGACGTCTCCGGTCTCGCGCAGGACTGGGCCCAGCGGCTCCAGTCGATCGGTGCCGACAGCGTCGCGCCCGGTACCAACGTCGCCACCCCGGTGTTCGACGGTGCCCGCGAGGACGAGCTGACCGGTCTGCTGCAGCACACCATCCCGAACCGCGACGGCGAGCGCATGGTGCTCCCGTCCGGCAAGGCCCCGCTGTTCGACGGCCGCTCGGGTGAGCCGTTCCCGGAGCCGATCTCGGTCGGCTACATGTACATCCTCAAGCTCCACCACCTGGTCGACGACAAGCTGCACGCCCGTTCGACCGGTCCGTACTCGATGATCACCCAGCAGCCGCTGGGTGGTAAGGCCCAGTTCGGTGGCCAGCGCTTCGGTGAGATGGAGGTGTGGGCGCTGGAGGCTTATGGCGCCGCGTACGCCCTCCAGGAGCTGCTGACCATCAAGTCCGACGACGTGACCGGCCGCGTGAAGGTCTACGAGGCCATCGTCAAGGGCGAGAACATCCCCGAGCCCGGCATCCCCGAGTCCTTCAAGGTGCTCATCAAGGAGATGCAGTCCCTGTGCCTCAACGTGGAGGTGCTGTCCTCGGACGGCATGTCCATCGAGATGCGCGACACCGACGAGGACGTCTTCCGCGCGGCGGAAGAGCTCGGCATCGACCTGTCCCGGCGCGAGCCGAGCAGCGTCGAAGAGGTCTGACGGGAGTCCGGCGGGGCCTCTCCACCAGAGGCCCCGCCGACCCCGCGACCCCCGTTTCAGACCACAGACTTACAACCCTGAGAGGGATTGACGCATAGTGCTCGACGTCAACTTCTTCGATGAGCTCCGGATCGGTCTGGCCACCGCTGACGACATCCGTCAGTGGAGCCACGGCGAGGTCAAGAAGCCAGAGACCATCAACTACCGCACCCTCAAGCCCGAGAAGGACGGACTCTTCTGCGAGAAGATCTTCGGTCCGACCCGGGACTGGGAGTGCTACTGCGGCAAGTACAAGCGCGTGCGCTTCAAGGGCATCATCTGTGAGCGCTGTGGCGTCGAGGTCACGCGCGCCAAGGTGCGCCGTGAGCGGATGGGCCACATCGAGCTTGCCGCTCCCGTCACGCACATCTGGTACTTCAAGGGTGTTCCGTCGCGCCTTGGCTACCTGCTCGACCTCGCCCCGAAGGACCTGGAGAAGGTCATCTACTTCGCGGCGTACATGATCACGTACGTCGACGACGAGCGCCGTACGCGTGACCTGCCCTCGCTGGAGGCGCATGTCTCCGTCGAGCGGCAGCAGGTCGAGAACCGCCGGGACTCCGACCTGGAGGCCCGCGCCAAGAAGCTCGAGACCGACCTGGCCGAGCTCGAGGCCGAGGGTGCCAAGGCCGACGTACGCCGCAAGGTGCGCGAAGGCGCCGAGCGGGAGATGAAGCAGCTGCGCGACCGCGCGCAGCGCGAGATCGACCGTCTCGACGAGGTGTGGACCCGCTTCAAGAACCTCAAGGTCCAGGACCTCGAGGGCGACGAGCTGCTCTACCGCGAGCTGCGCGACCGCTTCGGCACGTACTTCGACGGTTCGATGGGTGCCGCGGCGCTGCAGAAGCGCCTGGAGTCCTTCGACCTCGACGAAGAGGCCGAGAAGCTCCGCGAGATCATCCGTACCGGCAAGGGCCAGAAGAAGACCCGTGCGCTCAAGCGCCTCAAGGTCGTCTCCGCGTTCCTGCAGACCAGCAACAGCCCCAAGGGCATGGTGCTGGACTGCGTGCCGGTCATCCCGCCGGACCTGCGTCCGATGGTGCAGCTGGACGGTGGCCGCTTCGCGACCTCCGACCTGAACGACCTGTACCGCCGTGTCATCAACCGCAACAACCGCCTGAAGCGCCTTCTCGACCTCGGTGCGCCCGAGATCATCGTGAACAACGAGAAGCGCATGCTGCAGGAGGCCGTGGACGCCCTCTTCGACAACGGTCGTCGTGGTCGCCCGGTCACCGGTCCCGGTAACCGTCCGCTGAAGTCCCTGAGCGACATGCTCAAGGGCAAGCAGGGTCGATTCCGTCAGAACCTGCTCGGCAAGCGTGTGGACTACTCCGCGCGTTCCGTGATCGTCGTCGGTCCGCAGCTCAAGCTGCACCAGTGCGGTCTGCCGAAGGCGATGGCGCTGGAGCTCTTCAAGCCGTTCGTGATGAAGCGCCTGGTCGACCTGAACCACGCGCAGAACATCAAGAGCGCGAAGCGCATGGTCGAGCGTGGCCGCACCGTCGTGTACGACGTCCTCGAAGAGGTCATCGCCGAGCACCCGGTGCTGCTGAACCGTGCGCCCACCCTGCACCGCCTCGGCATCCAGGCCTTCGAGCCGCAGCTGGTCGAGGGCAAGGCCATCCAGATCCACCCGCTCGTCTGCACCGCGTTCAACGCGGACTTCGACGGTGACCAGATGGCCGTGCACCTTCCGCTGTCCGCGGAGGCGCAGGCCGAGGCCCGCATCCTGATGCTGTCCTCGAACAACATCCTCAAGCCCGCCGACGGCCGTCCGGTGACGATGCCGACCCAGGACATGGTCCTCGGTCTGTTCTTCCTCACCACCGACGGTGCGCTGCGCGACGTGAAGGGCGAGGAGCGTTCCTTCTCGTCCGTCGCCGAGGCGATCATGGCGTTCGACGCCGGCGAGCTCTCGCTGCAGTCGCGCGTGGACATCCGCTTCCCGGTGGGCACCATCCCGCCGCGCGGCTGGACCCCGCCGGCGCAGGAGGAGGGCGAGCCCGAGTGGCAGCAGGGTGACTCGTTCCGTCTGCGGACGACCCTGGGCCGCGCGCTCTTCAACGAGCTGCTGCCCGAGGACTACCCGTTCGTCGACTACGAGGTCGGCAAGAAGCAGCTCTCGGAGATCGTCAACGACCTCGCCGAGCGCTACCCCAAGGTCATCGTGGCGGCGACGCTCGACAACCTGAAGGCGTCCGGCTTCTTCTGGGCGACCCGTTCCGGCGTCACCGTGGCCATCTCCGACATCGTCGTTCCCGACGCGAAGCGTGCGATCGTCAAGGGCTACGAGGCGCTGGACGAGAAGGTCCAGAAGCAGTACGAGCGTGGTCTGATCACCAAGGAAGAGCGCACGCAGGAGCTCATCGCGATCTGGACCAAGGCGACCAACGAGGTCGCCGAGGCGATGAACGCGAACTTCCCGAAGACCAACCCGGTCTCGATGATGGTCAACTCGGGTGCCCGCGGAAACATGATGCAGATGCGTCAGATCGCCGGTATGCGTGGTCTGGTGTCGAACGCCAAGAACGAGACCATCCCGCGTCCGATCAAGGCCTCGTTCCGTGAGGGCCTGTCCGTGCTGGAGTACTTCATCTCCACCCACGGTGCCCGTAAGGGTCTGGCGGACACCGCCCTGCGTACCGCCGACTCGGGTTACCTCACCCGTCGTCTGGTGGACGTCTCGCAGGACGTCATCATCCGCGAGGAGGACTGCGGCACCGAGCGCGGTCTCAAGCTGGCCATCGCCGAGCGCGGCGAGGACGGCGTGCTGCAGAAGGCGGACAACGCCGAGACCAGCGTGTACGCGCGCTGCCTCGCCGAGGACATCGTCGTCGACGGCAAGGTGCTCGCCCCGGCGGGCGTCGACCTCGGTGACGTCCTCATCGACCAGCTGGTCAAGGCCGGCGTCGAGGAGGTCAAGACCCGCTCGGTCCTGACCTGCGAGTCCGCCGTCGGCACCTGCGCCATGTGCTACGGCCGTTCGCTGGCCACCGGCAAGCTGGTCGACATCGGTGAGGCGGTCGGCATCATCGCCGCCCAGTCCATCGGTGAGCCCGGTACCCAGCTGACGATGCGTACCTTCCACACCGGTGGTGTGGCCGGTGACGACATCACCCAGGGTCTGCCGCGTGTCGTCGAGCTCTTCGAGGCCCGTACCCCGAAGGGTGTCGCCCCGATCTCCGAGGCCTCCGGCCGCGTGCGGATCGAGGAGACCGAGAAGACCAAGAAGATCGTCATCACGCCGGACGACGGCAGCGACGAGACGGCGTTCCCGATCTCGAAGCGTTCCCGTCTGAAGGTCGAGGAGGGCGAGCACGTCGAGGTGGGCCAGCAGCTCACCGTGGGTACCCAGAACCCGCACGACGTGCTGCGCATCCTGGGCCAGCGTGCCGTCCAGGTCCACCTGGTGGCCGAGGTCCAGCGGGTGTACAACTCGCAGGGTGTGTCGATCCACGACAAGCACATCGAGATCATCATCCGGCAGATGCTCCGCCGCGTGACGATCATCGAGTCCGGCGATGCCGAGCTGCTGCCCGGCGAGCTGGTCGAGCGCTCGAAGTTCGAGACCGAGAACCGTCGTGTGGTGCAGGAGGGCGGTCACCCGGCCTCCGGTCGTCCGCAGCTCATGGGTATCACCAAGGCCTCGCTGGCCACGGAGTCCTGGCTGTCGGCGGCGTCCTTCCAGGAGACGACCAGGGTGCTGACGGACGCGGCGATCAACGCCAAGTCCGACTCCCTGATCGGCCTCAAGGAGAACGTCATCATCGGTAAGCTCATCCCGGCCGGTACGGGTCTGTCCCGCTACCGCAACATCCGGGTCGAGCCGACCGAGGAGGCCAAGGCCGCGATGTACTCGGCCGTCGGCTACGACGACATCGACTACTCGCCGTTCGGCACCGGCTCCGGCCAGGCCGTCCCGCTGGAGGACTACGACTACGGTCCGTACAACCAGTAAGGCGTACGTCTGAAGCACTGAAGGGCGGTCACCCGTGCGGGTGGCCGCCCTTCGGCGCGCCTGCGGCCGTACCCGCGGTGCTGGTGGCCCTGGGGCGCCGCAGAGGACCCCTGGCGGCCTCCGCCGGACCCGCGGCCCGCTCACGGTCCCTCACGGCTTCCGCGTGCCGGAACCAGATGCGCTCGGGTGAGCGGGGAACCATCGCGGGACGCCGAGCGTAGGAGAATGATGGGAGGCAGTTTCGCCGAGCGGGGGAGGTGTCCGTGTCGTATCCGTCGCCATGGCAGCCGTGGCAGGGCCAGAGCAGTCCGCCGATGCTGGCCGCCCACGCGGACCGGGAGCGCACCGTCGACGTCCTCAGAGCGGGTTTCGCCGAGGGCCGTCTCCAGCAGCCTGAGTTCGAGCGCCGGGTGGCGCGGGCGTACGAGGCCCGCACGGTGGGGGAGCTGTCCCTGATCGTCGCCGACCTGCCGCAGGGCCCCGTCTCCGTGCAGCCGTCCGTCCCGCAGCCGTACGGCTATCCGACGCAGATTCCGCGGACCTTCCTGGCCGCCCCGCCGCCGACGAACGGCAAGGCGGTCGGCGCCATGGTCTGCGGTGTCCTGACCACGATGACGATGGGGATCACCGGCATCCCCGCGGTGATCCTCGGGCACACGGCCAGAGCCGAGATCCGCCGCTCCGGGGAGGGCGGCGAGGGCTTCGCCATGGCCGGCCTCGTCCTGGGCTGGCTGTCGGTGGCGGGCTGGGCGCTCTTCCTGGCCATCGTGTTCCTGGCGGCGGTCGACTAGCTGTTCTGTCCGGGCCCGGCCGGCTACGGAATGCCCAGCTCGAACATGACGTAGTGCGCGTACCACCCCGAGGCCACCGCCGCCGTGGTGAAGAAGACCGCCAGGCTCGGCCATTTCAGCCGGCCCATCGCCGCCGCGGGGGCCAGCAGCAGCGGGAAGCAGGGCAGCAGATAACGCGGGGTGTTGCCGAACATCTGCTGGGTGCCGAGCACGGTCAGGATGCTCGCCAGGGTGTAGGCGACGAGCACCAGCGGCGGCTTCTTGCGCAGCATCAGCGCGATCAGGAACGGCAGCGCGAGCACCACCTGCACGGCGATGAGGTCGGGCACGGAGAAGGCGAACAAGTAGTTGTGGTGGCCGACGGCCGTGTTGCCCAGCACGTCGAGGCTGTAGGCACCGAAGTCGAAGAAGTGCGCCCAGCCCTCTCGCTGGAGCGTGAAGTACGCCGTCAGATCACCCATGCTCAGGCCGACCCAGGCGACATAGGTGAGCAGGCCGAGCGGCGCGGCGACCATGGCGTACACCGGCCCCGCCACCCCGTGTTCCCGTCTGCTGTCGCGCCGGGCGAGGGTCACCAGCGCGGCGAGCCCGACCGCGCCGATCAGCGCGGCGGACGTGGGCCGGTTCAGCCCGGCCACGAAGGCGAGCAGCCCGGCCGCCAGCCAGCGGCCCTTCATCACGCTGTAGCAGGACCAGGCGGCGATGGCCACGAACAGGGACTCCGAGTACACCGCCCACTCGACTCCGGCGCCCGGCACGACCGCCCACAGACCGGCGGCGATGGTGCCGGCCCGCACGCCCGCGAGGGTGGAGACGACGGCGTAGATACCGGCGGCGGCGACGAAGGAGGCCAGCACCGAGACGAGGATCCCGGACCCGAACAGGCCGAGTCCGGTGATCTCGGACACGCCCCGGATCAGCCCCGGGTAGAGCGGGAAGAAGGCGACGGAGTTCTGCTTGACCGTGAACAGTCCGCCCGGGTCGAGCCGTTCCAGGGGCCGCGGGTCGTACCCCTTCTCGGCGACCTGGAGGTACCACCAGCCGTCCCAGGTGGCGAGCACGTCCCACCAGTGGGCGCCGCCGCCGAAGCGGGGTTCCTTCTTCCGGTAGTCGCCGGCGGCTTCCAGGAGAAACGCGAAGACGGTCAGCCCGACGAGCTTCGTCACGCCGTACAGGAGCAGCGGGGCACGGTACGGTCGTAGACCATCCGGCAGTGCGAGCCGGCGCGGCATCCGTGGCCGCTCCCGCTGTCCGTCCGGTTCGCCGGGCTCGTCGGGCATCGCGGAGTCCGTCGCCGCGTCGCTGCGGGCCGTGCTCATGACTGGGGTCCCCCCTCGGACGACCGGCCTGAGACAGGCGCGCGACCGCTGTCCGGATGATTGTGAAGTGTGGTCATAAGATCGCAACAGCGTCGCACATGTGCGTCACAGCTTGGGGGAGGACGGGTGCCTGAAGCGCCGGACACCACGGCGGCGGTGACCGTCCTGTCGGTCGTCGTACCCATGTACAACGAGGAAGAGGTCCTTCCCGCGCTGGTCAGCAGGTTGCGCCCGGTTCTCGCCGGGCTGGGCGTCGGCTACGAGGTCGTCGCCGTCGACGACGGCAGCACCGACCGTACCGCCGAGCTGCTCGCCGCGTTCCGCCTCGGCTGGCCCGAGCTGCGCGTGATCGGCCTGCGCCGCAACTCCGGCCACCAGGCCGCCCTCACCGCGGGCCTGGACCGGGCGCACGGCGCGTACGTGGTGAGCCTGGACGCCGACCTCCAGGACCCGCCCGAGAAGATCCCCGAGATGCTGGAGCTGGCCCGCGCCGAGGGCCTCGACATCGTCTACGGCATCCGGGCCGACCGGGCCAGCGACACCGGCTTCAAGCGGTGGACCGCCGGCCTGTACTACATGCTCGTGCGCCGCCTGGCCGGCCCCTCCGTGCCCGCCCAGGCCGGGGACTTCCGGCTGCTCAGCCGGGCCGCCGTCGACGCGCTCAGGGCCCTGCCGGACCAGCAGCGCGTCTACCGCCTCCTGGTGCCCTGGCTCGGCTTCCCCAGCGGCCGGGTCACCTATGAGCGCGCCCCGCGCCCGGCCGGCCGCAGCAAGTACCCGCTGGGCCGGATGATCCGCCTCGCGGTGGACAGCGTCACCGGTTTCTCGGCGGCCCCGCTGCGCATCGCCACCTGGCTCGGCGGCTTCGCCTTCCTGGTCTGTCTGACCCTGATGGTCTACACGCTCAGCGCCCATGCCCTGGAGCACACCGTCCCCGGCTGGACGTCGCTGTTCACCGGCGTGCTGTTCATCGGCGCGGTCCAGCTGATCTGCGTGGGCCTGCTCGGCGAGTACGTGGGCCGCATCTATACGGCCGTACAGAACCGTCCGACGTACTTCATCGGCCATGACACGGCGCAGGGGGAGGCCGGGAACCGTGTGGCCGGGCCCGGTGGCGGACATGACGCGGCTCACGCCGGGGCCGCGATCCCGCCGCCCGCGGAGGCCGGAACCCCGCTACCACAAGGGTCCTCGGGGGTGCGGACGTAGGCTCGGTGTGTCGGCGGCGCCGCCCTTGTTTTGACCGGAGTCATTGCGCTGGGTACGCTCAGACCTTGTGCCTGGGGTGTGCCCTGGCCCTCGTGCGTGCCTTCAACCGCACAGGGGTCTGAAAAGCGGCCACCGCAATCTGCGCCTCTTTCTGCCTCGCGGCGGAAGTCCGCGGGATTCGACACACCCGACCGCGTGGGTCGGCGACGTTCCAGGTTAGCTTCACATTCGGCACACAGAAACCGGAGAAGTAGTGCCTACGATCCAGCAGCTGGTCCGGAAGGGCCGGCAGGACAAGGTCGAGAAGAACAAGACGCCCGCACTCGAGGGTTCTCCTCAGCGTCGCGGCGTCTGCACGCGCGTGTTCACGACCACCCCGAAGAAGCCGAACTCGGCCCTGCGTAAGGTCGCGCGTGTGCGTCTGACCAGCGGGATCGAGGTCACTGCTTACATTCCGGGTGAGGGACACAACCTGCAGGAGCACTCCATCGTGCTCGTGCGTGGTGGCCGTGTGAAGGACCTGCCGGGTGTTCGCTACAAGATCATTCGCGGCTCCCTCGACACCCAGGGTGTCAAGAACCGCAAGCAGGCCCGCAGCCGCTACGGCGCCAAGAAGGAGAAGTAGAAAATGCCTCGTAAGGGCCCCGCCCCGAAGCGCCCGGTCATCATCGACCCGGTCTACGGTTCTCCTCTTGTCACGTCGCTCATCAACAAGGTGCTGCTGAACGGCAAGCGCTCCACCGCTGAGCGCATCGTCTACGGCGCCATGGAGGGCCTGCGCGAGAAGACCGGCAACGACCCGGTCATCACGCTCAAGCGCGCTCTCGAGAACATCAAGCCGACCATCGAGGTCAAGTCCCGCCGTGTCGGTGGCGCGACCTACCAGGTCCCGGTCGAGGTCAAGCCCGGCCGCGCGAGCACCCTGGCGCTCCGCTGGCTCGTCGGCTACTCCCGCGCCCGTCGCGAGAAGACCATGACCGAGCGTCTGCTGAACGAGCTGCTCGACGCTTCCAACGGCCTCGGCGCCGCTGTGAAGAAGCGCGAGGACACGCACAAGATGGCCGAGTCCAACAAGGCCTTCGCGCACTACCGCTGGTAGTCGCTACCCACATCGAGACCGAGAGAAGACGAAAGCCTTATGGCTACCACTTCACTTGACCTGGCCAAGGTCCGCAACATCGGGATCATGGCCCACATCGACGCGGGCAAGACGACCACCACCGAGCGGATCCTCTTCTACACCGGCGTCAGCTACAAGATCGGTGAGGTCCACGACGGCGCCGCCACCATGGACTGGATGGAGCAGGAGCAGGAGCGTGGCATCACGATCACCTCTGCTGCCACCACCTGTCACTGGCCGCTCGAGGACAACGACTACACGATCAACATCATCGACACCCCCGGGCACGTCGACTTCACCGTCGAGGTAGAGCGCTCGCTGCGCGTCCTCGACGGTGCCGTCACCGTGTTCGACGGTGTCGCGGGTGTCGAGCCGCAGTCCGAGACGGTGTGGCGTCAGGCCGACCGTTACGGCGTGCCGCGCATCTGCTTCGTCAACAAGCTCGACCGGACCGGCGCGGAGTTCCACCGCTGCGTCGACATGATCAAGGACCGGCTCGGTGCCGTTCCGATCATCATGCAGCTGCCGATCGGTGCCGAGATGGACTTCAAGGGCGTTGTGGACCTGGTCCGCATGAAGGCGCTCGTGTGGTCCGCCGAGGCGGCGAAGGGCGAGATGTACGACGTCGTCGACATCCCGGCCACGCACGCCGAGGCTGCCGAGGAGTACCGCGGCAAGCTGGTCGAGACCGTCGCCGAGCACGACGACGAGATCATGGAGCTGTTCCTGGAGGGCCAGGAGCCCACCGAGGAGCAGCTGTACGCCGCGATCCGTCGCGTCACCATCGCGTCCGGCAAGTCCGACGGCATCACGGTCACCCCGGTGTTCTGTGGTACCGCGTTCAAGAACAAGGGCGTCCAGCCCCTGCTCGACGCGGTCGTGCGCTACCTGCCGACCCCGCTCGACGTCGAGGCCATCGAGGGCCACGACGTCCGGGACGCCGAGGTCGTCGTCAAGCGCAAGCCGTCCGTCGACGAGCCGCTGTCCGCGCTGGCGTTCAAGATCATGAGCGACCCGCACCTGGGCAAGCTCACCTTCGTCCGGGTGTACTCGGGCCGCCTGGAGACCGGCACTGCGGTGCTGAACTCCGTCAAGGGCAAGAAGGAGCGCATCGGCAAGATCTACCGCATGCACGCGAACAAGCGTGAGGAGATCGATGCGGTGGGCGCCGGCGACATCGTCGCCGTGATGGGTCTGAAGCAGACCACGACCGGTGAGACGCTCTGCGATGACAAGAACCCGGTGATCCTGGAGTCCATGGACTTCCCGGCGCCCGTCATCCAGGTCGCCATCGAGCCCAAGTCCAAGGGTGACCAGGAGAAGCTGGGTGTCGCCATCCAGCGTCTCGCGGAGGAGGACCCCTCCTTCCACGTTCACTCGGACGAGGAGACGGGCCAGACCATCCTCGGCGGTATGGGCGAGCTGCACCTCGAGGTGCTGGTCGACCGTATGAAGCGCGAGTTCCGGGTCGAGGCCAACGTCGGCAAGCCGCAGGTGGCGTACCGCGAGACCATCCGCAAGACGGTCGACCGGCTCGACTACACGCACAAGAAGCAGACCGGTGGCACCGGCCAGTTCGCCAAGGTGCAGATCGCGATCGAGCCGATCACGGACGGCGACGCGTCGTACGAGTTCGTGAACAAGGTGACCGGTGGCCGTATCCCGAGGGAGTACATCCCTTCGGTGGACGCCGGTGCGCAGGAGGCCATGCAGTTCGGCATCCTCGCCGGTTACGAGATGACCGGCGTGCGCGTCATCCTGCTCGACGGTGGCTACCACGAGGTGGACTCCTCCGAGCTCGCCTTCAAGATCGCCGGTTCGCAGGCGTTCAAGGAGGCCGCGCGCAAGGCCAGCCCCGTGCTGCTCGAGCCGATGATGGCCGTCGAGGTCACCACGCCCGAGGACTACATGGGTGAGGTCATCGGCGACATCAACTCCCGCCGTGGCCAGATCCAGGCCATGGAGGAGCGTGCCGGCGCTCGCGTCGTGAAGGGCCTCGTGCCCCTTTCGGAGATGTTCGGCTACGTCGGCGACCTCCGCAGCAAGACCTCGGGTCGCGCAAGCTACTCGATGCAGTTCGACTCCTACGCCGAGGTTCCGCGGAACGTCGCCGAGGAGATCATCGCGAAGGCCAAGGGCGAGTAACGCACTCCGTTTTCACGCCGTAGGCTTGACTCCGGAGCCTCTGGGGGCAAACGGCCGCATTTCCGGTCGTTCGCCCCTGGGCCCGGGCATTCCAGCAAAGATCACCTGGCGCCGATGAAGTAGGCGTACCAGAACCACTCCCAGGAGGACCCCAGTGGCGAAGGCGAAGTTCGAGCGGACTAAGCCGCACGTCAACATCGGCACCATCGGTCACATCGACCACGGTAAGACGACCCTCACGGCCGCCATTACCAAGGTGCTGCACGACAAGTACCCGGACCTGAACGAGGCTTCGGCCTTCGACCAGATCGACAAGGCTCCCGAAGAGCGCCAGCGCGGTATCACCATCTCCATCGCGCACGTCGAGTACCAGACGGAGACGCGTCACTACGCGCACGTCGACTGCCCGGGTCACGCGGACTACATCAAGAACATGATCACCGGTGCGGCCCAGATGGACGGTGCCATTCTCGTGGTCGCCGCCACCGACGGCCCGATGCCGCAGACCAAGGAGCACGTGCTCCTGGCCCGCCAGGTCGGTGTCCCGTACATCGTCGTCGCCCTGAACAAGGCCGACATGGTGGACGACGAGGAGATCCTGGAGCTCGTCGAGCTCGAGGTCCGTGAGCTCCTCTCCGAGTACGAGTTCCCCGGCGACGACCTTCCGGTCGTCAAGGTGTCCGCTCTCAAGGCGCTTGAGGGCGACCCGGAGTGGGCCCAGAGCGTCCTCGACCTCATGCAGGCCGTCGACGAGTCGATCCCGCAGCCGGAGCGCGACGTCGACAAGGCGTTCCTCATGCCGATCGAGGACGTCTTCACGATCACCGGTCGCGGTACGGTCGTCACCGGCCGTATCGAGCGTGGTGTCCTGAAGGTCAACGAGACCGTCGACATCATCGGCATCAAGACCGAGAAGACCACCACCACGGTCACCGGTATCGAGATGTTCCGCAAGCTGCTCGACGAGGGCCAGGCCGGTGAGAACGTCGGTCTGCTGCTTCGCGGCATCAAGCGCGAGGACGTCGAGCGCGGCCAGGTCATCATCAAGCCGGGTTCGGTCACCCCGCACACCGAGTTCGAGGCGCAGGCGTACATCCTGTCCAAGGACGAGGGCGGCCGTCACACGCCGTTCTTCAACAACTACCGCCCGCAGTTCTACTTCCGTACCACGGACGTGACCGGCGTCGTGACCCTCCCCGAGGGCACCGAGATGGTCATGCCGGGCGACAACACCGAGATGACGGTGGCGCTGATCCAGCCCATCGCCATGGAGGAGGGCCTGAAGTTCGCCATCCGTGAGGGTGGCCGGACCGTGGGCGCCGGCCAGGTCATCAAGATCACCAAGTGATCTCGACCTGGTAGCTCCGACTGCGAGCACCTGAGAGGGCCCGTACGACTTCGGTCGTACGGGCCCTTTCGCGTGCCCGGTGCGCTGCTCGATGTGCGACAGATGAACCATGGACAAACGTTCTGGTCCGTGACCTCTGAGCTGCTGATCACGGCCGTAGCCTGACTCGTCGGACCCCCCGACGAGGATGACTGGCTTGTCTCTCATACGCGGCGCGCAGCCGCTTCCCCCGCTCGCCGTGCAGCTCCCGCTCGCCGACGCCCCCCGCGGCCGTGAACGGCGGCCCCGCCTCTACGCCCTGGACGGCATCCGCCTGCTGGCCGCGCTGATGGTCGCGCTCCACCACTTCGCCGGCACCGACCGGGTGGACCAGCCCGGCAATCTGATCTGGGACCGCCCGGTCTCCGAGATCATGCCGACCGTGTTCCATGTGGCGACGTACGGCTGGATCGGCGTGGAGATCTTCTTCGTCATCAGCGGCTTCGTGATCTGCATGTCCTGCTGGGGCCGGACACCCCGCCAGTTCTTCGTCTCCCGCGTGATCCGGCTGTACCCGGCGTACTGGTTCGCGGTCCTGTTCACCACCGGCGTGCTGGCGGCGGTGCCGGGCGTCTGGGAGCGGCTGCGGGCCCGGGACGTCCTCCTCAACCTGACGATGCTCCAGTCCGGCTCCGGGGTGCGCAACGTGGACGGCGTCTACTGGACGCTCTGGTCGGAGCTGCGCTTCTACCTGCTGTTCCTGCTGGTCGTCGCGACCGGCCTGACGTACCGCAAGGTCGTCCTCTTCTGCTGTGTGTGGGGCGCGGCCGCCATGATCGCGCCGGTGTCCCGCCTGCCGCTGCTGGACCTGGTGGCGAACCCCGAGGGCGCCTGGTACTTCATCGCCGGCCTCGCCCTCTACCTCATGCACCGCTTCGGCCAGGACCTGCTCCTGTGGGGCATCCTCGCCATGGCCTGGCTGATGGGCCAGCGCGAGCTGGGCCAGCGCATCGACGAGATCGAGCACGTGTCGAGCTGGCGGGGGGCGGTGCTCATCTTCACCGCGTTCCTGCTGCTGATGGTCGCGGTGGCCCTGGGCCACACCGACCGCGTCCAGTGGCGCTGGCTGGTGACGGCGGGAAGCCTGACGTATCCCCTCTACCTCATGCACTACGCGGCCGGTACGGCGGTCATCAGCCGCCTGCGCGACGACATGGACGCCCGCCTGCTGGTCGCGGCGGTCATCACCGGGTTCCTGGTGCTGAGCTGGGCGGTGCACCGGTTCGTGGAGCGGCCGTTGGCGGGGGCGGTGAAGCGGGGACTGGAGACGGCGTTCTCGCGGGCGGCCCGGGGCGGCAGCTAGGCCCGGTCGTCCCCGTCCCGTCGTCGCCCGGAGTGCGGCGGAAGGGAAAGGTCGGACAGCCCCAGCGGTGGTGGGGGAGGGCCCCGGCCACCGGTGTGCGTACTCACGTCCCTCCTGTCGCCGTACTCACGTTGCTAACCTGACCGCCGTACGCCAACTGAACACACGGGGGTTGACAGTCATGGCGCAGTCGGCAGGAGTGCCGGACATAGCAGGCGGCGGGGAAGTGAGCCCCGCGGGCATGCGGTTGAACCAGATACCGCTCGATCCCGGAGGTTCTTCGCCGGGAGGACAACTGCCGGGCGGACAGAAGGACTTGGCGTCGTCGCCCGCGCAGAAGCGGGCCGCGGCGAAGGCCATCGAGGACCACATCGAACCGGACACGAAGAAGGCCGGCGACTGGGCGGACACCGAAACGAACGCGGCCGTCAAGGCGTTCGCGCCGAAGGACGGCGACGGGTGGGTCACCTCGGGCGCGCTGAAGAAGGCGCACGACACGTGGGACGGGCAGGTGCAGAACCTGATGAGCCGTCTCGCGTCGGAGAAGGCGGCGTTGCGGAGCACCAACACCGTGCTCCAGAACACGGACCTCGGAGTCGGGACGGACGTTCGCCGGATCTCACCGATCGAGGGGTACTGACATGCCGACGTACCACGAGGCCATGACCACCGACCTGGCCACGCTCACGACGGCCGCCGACCGCTGGGACGGCATGGCCGCGGAGTTCCTCAAGCAGGAGAAGGCATACCGGCGGGATGTGCACCGCATCTCGATGGGCGACACCTGGGTGGGCCTCAGCGCGTACGCCGCCAACAAGCGCTTCGCCACCACGCTCAAGGAGTTCCAGAACGCCCAGGCCGAGGCCAAGGCGATCGCCTCGCTGCTGCGGGACGCGCACGCGCAGTTCACCGATCTGCGCGGCACGTTGGCGTCGGCCCGTCAGGACGCCGTCGACGCCGGGATGAAGGTGTCGGACCAGGGCGTGGTCACGTTCGACACGGAGCGGCTGAGCCGGGGTGAATACACCGCCTACGTCCACGATCCCGACTACCAGGAAAGCTGCCGCAAGGCCGTCACCTCGTGGCAGCAGCGGATCGACCGGCTCGTGAAGGACGTGGCAGAGGCCGACAGGGGCGTCGAGATCGCCCTCACCGCCGTCGTGATCGACTCCGACGTCAACGACGGGACCCTCAACGGCTTCAACGGCAAGGCCTACGGCGACATCGAGCGGTACGAGGCCGAGAAGGCGGCGGCCGAGGCGGGCCTCGAGATCAACGGGTGGGTGTCGGCCGGTGAGTTCACGGTGACCGGACCGGGAGTCGGCTTCACCGTGACCGGGCCCAAGTACGGCAAGGAGGGCTCGCTCAAGGCGTACGCGGACCTCTTCCACCTGACCGCGAAGGGCACACTGACCAACGGGCCCTGGAAACTCTCCGGAATCACCGACGTCTACGGCGGAGCCAGAGCCACCGCGAACTACGGTCTCACCGACAAGGGTCTCGTGGCCAAGGCTGAGGCCTCCGCGGGCATACGCGCCCTGGCCGAGGGACGCGCCGAGTACGGGCCGTACGGGGGTGTCTACGGGCGCGCCGAGGGGTTCGCCGGCGGGGAGGCGGGGGCCAGCCTCAAGGTGACCAAGGAGGAGGTCACGGTCGGCGCGAAGGCGTTCGCCGGGGCGAAGGGCGGCGTGGCCGGCGGCGTGGAGGTCTTCGGCATCGGCGTCGGCGGATCGGCCGAGGGATGGAAGGGTCCTGGTGCGGAGGCCTGGGCGGGCTGGAAGAAGGACGAGGACACCGGGGTGTGGACGATCGGCGCGGACGCGGGTCTCTCTCCCGGCGTCGGCGGCAGTCTGGGCCTTGAGATCACCGTCGATCCGGACAAGGTCTCTCAGAGCATCGACGCCGCCGCCGACGCCGTAGGAGACGGGATCGACGCGGTCACGGACACCGCCGGTTCGGTCAAGAACACCGTCACCGGCTGGTTCTGATGTACTCCCGCATGGAAGGAGGGCCCCAGATGCCCGCGACACTGCCGGTGCCGATCCGGTTCCGCCTGCCGGACGGCTGGCTGCCGGTCCGCCCCGAGCCGGGAGACGGGTGGGCAGCCGCCCCGGACGTGGCCTTCGCCGCCGTGCACCCGCGACCGGACGCCGGGTTCAGCGCCAACATCACCATCGACGGCGAGATCCCTCCGGACGCGGCGACGCTGGCCGATCTCGCCGACGCCTCCGTGGACCACCTGAGCGAGATCGCCAGGTCCGTGTCCGTGGCGGCGCGCCGCGAGGTCGGCTCCGCCGAGGCGCCGGCCCTCACACAGCGGCTGACCTTCTCGGCCGTCAGCGGTGGCGTCCGCCGAGACCTCGTCCAGTCCCAGGTGTACCTGTCGCTGACGGACGTGGTCGATCCGCACAAGCGGGCGGTCGTTCGATTGGCTCTGACAGCTACGGCGGCCCAGCACGACGCCGTCCTGGCGGACTTCCAGGAGTTCCTGCGCACGGTGCGGCCGGACACCGGAACGGAGGCTTAGCGGTGGGCTTCTGGAGCCGATACCGGGACAGGCGAACCGGCACCAAGTACCCGGACAGCGGCATCGCTCCGCGCTCCGCCGCGGAGGTCCGTGACGCGCTGCTCGCGGTCAACGCGGCCGGTGTGCCGTTCCTGGTGCGGGCCGCGCTTCCCGAGGAGAAGGCCGATCTGGTGGCCGAGTGGCAGGTTCCGGAGCTGCGCCTGCGGCTCAAGACGCGGATGCGGTTCGTGCCGGAGAGCCATGAGGTGCACACCCTCGACGAGCGGTGGGACCGGTCGCCCGAGAGCGGCGGCAAGCGGTACGGGCGGGGTCCTGCGACCAAGGTCGCCCGGCAGTGGGCCTACGAGCGGGGGCCCGACGGGCGCAGGCGCCGGGTCGAGACGTTTCGCTTCGACTCGCGGGACATGCGGAACCCCCTGGTGGAGGCGGTCCTCGACGCGGGATGGACCTGGCGCGGGGTGCTGTCCACGTGGTGACCCCCGAAGCCGGGTCGGCGTAGGCCTTCCGCGGTCCGCGGGACTGCCAGGGCGTAGACGCCCTGGGCGTCCAGGTGGCGCAGGCCGCCCGCGCGGACGGTGATCGTGGCCAGGGGACGCGACCCACGGCAGCGGACCCGGCGGACCGGGCGAACGGGCCGGCGTCCGGCAGGCTGCCGACGGCGCCGCCCCGCGTCGCCCGGTGCCTCGCGAGTGTGCTCGATCAGCGGTAGCGGATCACGTGCAGCCGGTGGACGCCCGTCGCGTCCGGGGCCGCCGGAGCGCCGGTCGCGCCGTCCACCAGGATGACGCCGTCCGCCGTCTTGAAGGCGTTGACCAGCCACCCCACGGCCTCCCGCGACCGGCCGTCCGTACGGCGCACCCAGACCAGCGCCCGTGCGTCGGCGGGCAGGGCCGACAGGGCTTCGAGTACGCCCGGCCAGTCCTCGTGCTCGGAAGCGGACAGGACGGCGCCCAGCGCCGAGAGCGTCGGCTCGAACCAGGAGGCGCGGCCGGGCCGGGGCGGCGCGGGGAGGCCCGACGAGCCGGGGTCCTCGCCCGCGTCCCAGCGGGCCAGCCACGCCCAGGGGTCCGAGTTGGGCAGGCCGAACGGCGCGGCCCCGTCCTTGGGGACGACGACCGTCGCGTCGAGCAGGGCGTCCTGCCAGTGGCCGTCGCTCAGGAAGCGTTCGGTGTTGCAGGAGAAGACCCAGCCGCGCCGGATTTCGTCCTGCGGTGTCGGCGCCGCGAGGCCGACCTGCCCGTGATAGGCGTCCTCGAGCCAGAGCCGGGCCTTGTCGACCGCGGAGGTGAAGTCCGCCGCCGGCCTCTCCCACGGCAGTCGGCGAGGGGCCTGGGCGGCGGGCAGGGCCCGGAGCAGGAGCAGTTCGCGCACCGAGGAGGTGTCGAGCCGGGCGAGTGACGACGTCACCCCGTCCAGGAGGGCGACCTGCCCCTTGTTGTTGTGCGCGTAGAGCAGGTTGCCGGTCGCCTCGTGGCCGCCGATCTCCCGGCGTACCCAGACCACGCCCCGGGTGTCCGGGCCCGGCTCGGCGACGGCCTTCACCACGTCGTCCCAGCCGTCGACGGGGATGCGCGTGAATTCGGGAAAGTAGCGGCGCGCGAGCCGCGCCACCCAGCCCGGCGCTTCGTCGGACGGACGCCACGGCAGGGGAGCCGACGGGGCGCCGCTGATCATGCTGTGCAGGGTGACCGTGCAGCCGCGGGAGTTGATCCGGCGGGGCTGGCCCTCGACCCGGAACGCCGCCTCCTCGGGAGAGGAGGCCGGGGCCAGGTCTCCGAGAGGATCGCTCGGCGCGGGGTGGAACGGCGTGCCGCCGTCCTTCGGCACCACCACGGAGGCCGCCAGCATCGGCGTCTGCGGGTAGCCGGGCTGCGGCACGGTCCGGCAGGACAGCAGCCAGGCGGTGGCGGTCTCGTGCACGGGGTGGGGGGCGGCGAGCTGGACGAGACCGCCGTAGGTGGCGGCGAGCCAGGCAGCGGCGCGATCGTGCGGGACAGTCACTCCCTATCCCTTCTTGGGGGGCCAGTTGCCCGCGGCGCGCATCTCCATGTACATCGCCACCGGCGGGAACGTCGGGGCGAAGTGGGCAGGCGTTCCGTCGTGGGGGACGACCACGACGGATGAGAAGGGAGCCTGCGCGGAATCGCCGGTCTCGATGTGCTCCTTGAAATCGAAGCGCACGGTCCAGCCGTAAGGGAATTCGACGGCGGTTTCCGGGAGCATGACGATGGAGTCCGGGCGGTCCGGATATCCCGCGGTCCTCAGGAAGTGGGCTCCCGCCAGGACGGCTTCTTCTTTGGTCACCATTTATTTGACTCCGTCGCGATAAGGGATGTGCCCGATGGAGGAGACGTTTTTCTCCAGCATTCCGAGCTGCCCGCTCTGGCCGTCGAGGAACACGACACCGTGTTTGCTGTTCACGGCGTTGAAGACGTGCGCCGTGCCGTCCGGGCGGCTGATGTACACGGCGCTGCGGGAACCCTCGCCGCGGGCCTGGAGGTCCTTGACGATGTCATCGTAGCTGTTGACCATGTCGTAGTGGCCCTTGGCCCGGTTGGGCAGACCGAGCTGGTCGGGCGGGATGTGGTCGCCCGCCTGCTTGGGTGCGGCGCTGACCTCCGCGCCGTCCATCCGGCGATCCACCGCGACGACATTGTGACTGCAGTTGTCCATGTAGCCCGGCATACCGGTGTTGTTGACGTCCTTCAGCCAGGGGTATTCGCTGTCCAGGAAATCCTTGGCCGCCTCCGGATCCACGGAATCGTAGTGAATGGCTTTTTCGCCGACATTATCCGTGGATTTCGCCAGTCCGCTCCAGTCCTTCGGTGCGGAGTCGACCGCCTCGTCCCCATATTTAATCCCCTTGGCCGCCGCGTTCGACGCAGCGGCCTCCGCGCCTTCCTTCAGGCCGGTGCGTAGTGCTGTGCGTCCGAGTCCGGCGCCTTTGGTGCCGATGAGTTCGGGGAGGAGGCGGCCGATGAATTCGGAGGGGTCTTTTTTGAAGCCGTCGACGACGGCCTGGGCGACGCGTTCGGGGTGTGCGGCGGTGGAGACGAGGCCGGAGAGCGTCATGCTGACGTTCTGGAGGTAGGCGGCGGGGTGGGTGAGGTTGTAGGGGTCGAGGGGGTTGAGGCCGCGGACGAAGTTGAGCAGGCCGGCGGTTCCCTTCAGGGCGCCGCCGATGACGTGGGTCAGTTCGGTGTTGAGGGCCTGGTAGCCGTCGATCATGTTGTCGCCGAGCCGGTCGAGCGGCGGGGGTTCGGCGGGGGCGTGGG
>NZ_MUBA01000816.1 GCF_002154575.1 Streptomyces bobili | reverse complement strand
CGCCGTACGGCGGGTACCTCCGCATGTCCGGGCGCACACGTGGGCATACGCGACCAATGGCCCGCGTCCGCGTCCCCGCCGCAGCCCTGAACGCCGTGAACCGTTTCCGCACCGCCCGCCGACCCGAGAGTCCCGTCCCCGAACTCGCCACCCGGCCCCGCCCCTGGGCCCGCGCCCTCGGCCTCACCACGGTCGTCCTGCTGGGCGCCTGGCTCGGGCTGCTCGTGGTCGGGAACGTCCGCGTGCCCGTCGGCCCCATGAACACGACGATGACCCTGCGGCCCGCCCTCGAAGGCGGCACCAAGATCAACATTTCTCCGCTCGGCGCCCTCCACCTGGACAGCCACATCGCCCCCGTCCGCCTGGACGTGAACGTCGACCAGCTCGACCCCGACCGCTCACAGGCCCTCGTCGACCATCCCGAACGCCTCTCCGGACTCCAGGACGAGGTCGCCGCGGACATCGAACACGGCACCCTCGACCTCGCCGTGCGCTCCTGCGTCGCCGTCGTCGCCGGCGCCACCGCGCTGGGCCTCGCCGTCTACCGCCGCCCCCGCCGCGCCCTCACCGCCGGCGGCCTCGCCCTGGCCCTGCTCGCCGCCTCCGGCGCCACCGCCTACGCCACCTGGAACCCCAAGTCGGTCCTCGAACCCCGCTTCTCGGGCCTGCTTTCCTCCGCCCCCTCGGTGGTCGGCAACGCCCGCAACATCGTCACGGAGTTCGATGTCTACCAGCAGGAACTGGCCCGCCTGGTCACCAACGTGACCAAGCTCTACGACGTCACCTCCACCCTCCCCGCGTACCAGCCCGACCCCACCACCGTGCGCGTCCTGCACGTCTCCGACATCCACCTCAACCCCGCGAGCTGGAAGATCATCGCCTCGCTGGTGGAGCAGTACAAGGTCAACGTGATCGTCGACTCCGGCGACACCATGGACCACGGCACGGCCGCCGAGAACGGCTTCCTCGACCCCATCCCCGACCTGGGCGCGCCCTACGTCTGGGTCCGGGGCAACCACGACTCCACGACCACCCAGGCCTACCTGGAGAAGATGAAGAACGTCCACGTCCTGGACGACGGCCGCGCCGTCACCCTCGCCGGACTGCGCTTCGCCGGCATCGGCGACCCCCAGTTCACCCCAGACCGCTCCGCCGTCCCGGACGCCGAGGGGACACAGGAGGCGGCCGGCGACCGCCTCGCGGACGCGCTCCGCGCCCAGCGGGCCGCGGGCACCCCGGTGGACGTCGCCGTCGCCCACGAGCCCTCCGCCGCCCGCCGCACCGACGGCGAGGTCCCGATGGTGCTGGCCGGGCACCTCCACCACACCGAGATGGAGATCCTCGAGAAGGGCACCCGGCTGCGCGTCGAGGGCTCCACCGGCGGCAGCGGACTGCGTGCCGTCGAGGGCAGGTACCCCGACCCCATCGAGGCCTCGATCCTCTACCTCGACCGCGACTCCCGGCGCCTCCAGGCCTGGGACGAGATCAAACTCGGCGGCCTGGGCCTGACGACGGCCGAGGTCAGCCGCCACCTCCCGAAGGAGAACCAGCCGGGCGCCTCGCCCACGCCCACACCGTCGTCCCCGT
>NZ_MUBA01000815.1 GCF_002154575.1 Streptomyces bobili | reverse complement strand
GACGCGTCTCCTCCGCCCGCGCGGCCTCCGGCGCACCCCGGTCCTCGGGCGCACCCCGGTCCTCCGGTGTCGGTCCGTCCTTCGGCCCGCGTGCGGCGTCGTCGTTGTCGGGTCGCTCGGTGTTCACCGCATCGCTCCTTCGGCTGCGCTGCTGTCGTACCTGACATCCCCTTTACGGGGGACAGCGATGGGACGCAGCGGGGGAGCGCACGGTTCCCCTGCGAGCGCCCCGGCCGAAAGAAGGCTCGCGCGAGCCCGCCGAGGGCGGCCCGCACGGGCCTCGCGCTAGTTGCCGTACTCCGGCATCGCCTCCAGCAGCCGGGCCGAGGCCGCCGGGACGGTCACGCCGTGGATCAGGGACAGCGGCACGGGACGGGCCACGCTCTTCTGCGGTGCGGTCCAGTGCGGAGCCATCCGCGCGCAGTCACCCCGCAGCGACGCCAGGTCGCCTTCGAGATCGGCCGGAGCGGACGTGTGGAACTTGAGGTTCGCCATAGCCGCACCGTATGCACGGTCGGGCCTGCGAAGAAAGATCTACTATCGGGTAGTTTCCTCCGCTTCAGCGGCGGCGGCGGACCGGGTAGCGTGAACTGTCAATCCACCTCCCATCAGGAGAGTCCACGCCGTGCGCATCGCAGTCACCGGCTCCATCGCAACCGACCACCTCATGACGTTCCCCGGCCGCTTCGCCGACCAGCTCGTCGCGGACCAGCTCCACACGGTCTCGCTCTCCTTCCTGGTCGACAAGCTGGACGTACGGCGCGGCGGGGTGGGCGCGAACATCGCCTTCGGTATGGGGCAGCTCGGCACGCAACCCGTTCTGGTCGGCGCCGCCGGCTCCGACTTCGAGGAGTACCGGGCCTGGCTGGACCGCCACGGTGTCGACACCGCCTCGGTCCGCATCTCCGAGACCCTGCACACGGCCCGTTTCGTGTGCACCACGGACTCCGACCACAACCAGATCGGCTCCTTCTACACGGGCGCGATGAGCGAGGCCCGCCTCATCGAGCTGAAGACCGTCGCCGACCGCGTGGGCGGCCTCGACCTGGTCCTGATCGGGGCGGACGACCCCGAGGCGATGCTCCGTCACACGGAGGAGTGCCGCTCCCGGAACATCCCCTTCGCCGCCGACTTCTCCCAGCAGATCGCCCGCATGGGCGGTGAGGACATCCGGATCCTGCTGGACGGGGCGACGTACCTCTTCTCCAACGAGTACGAGAAGGGCCTCATCGAGTCCAAGACCGGCTGGAGCGACGAGGAGATCCTCGGCAGGGTCGGCCACCGTGTCACCACCCTCGGCGCGCGCGGCGTGCGCATCGAGCGGGCCGGCGAGGACCCGATCGAGGTCGGCTGCCCGCAGGAGGAGCGCAAGGCCGAGCCCACCGGCGTCGGCGACGCCTTCCGGGCCGGTTTCCTCTCCGGCCTGGCCTGGGACGTCTCCCTGGAGCGCGCCGCCCAGATCGGCTGCATGCTCGCCACCCTGGTCATCGAGACCGTCGGCACACAGGAGTACCAGCTCCGCCGTGCCCACTTCATGGACCGCTTCGCGAAGGCGTACGGCGACGAGGCCGCCGCCGAGGTCCAGAAGCACCTGAACTGACGTAGCGTCTTTCGCCTGGAACAGGCCGGTCTCAGAGGAGCCGGCGGACCAGATGGGCCGAGCCCCGGTCCGCCGGCTCCTCACCGACGTACTCCTGCCCTCGCATCTGGCACCAGGCGGGGATGTCCAGCCGGGCCGCCTCGTCGTCGGACAGCACCCGCACCGTGCCGCCGACCGGTACCTGCCCGATGGCCTTCGCCAGCTCGATGACGGGGATCGGGCAGAGCTTGCCGAGGGAGTCCACGACCAGCTCGTCCGCCCCGGTGGCCGCCGTGGGACCGGGCGCGGGCGCCCCGAGCTTCTCCCGGACACCCGCCACGGCGCGCGGCAGCACGGCGAGGAACCGCTCCACGTCCTCCTCGGCCGCCCCCATGGGCAGCGACACCCGTACGTTCCCCTCGCTCAGCACTCCCATCGCCTTGAGCACATGGCTCGGCGTGAGCGTGCTGCTCGTGCAGGACGAACCGGACGAGACGGAGAAACCGTCCCGGTCCAGCTCGTGCAGCAGAGTCTCCCCGTCGACATAGAGACAGGAGAAGGTGACGATCCCGGGCAGCCGCCGCTCCGCGTCACCCACCACCTCCACGTCCGGCACGGACCGCGCCACCCCCGCCCGGATCCGCCCGGTCAGCTCCCGCAGCCGCTCCGCCTCGGCCGCCGCCTCCGCCCGTACCGCCCGCAGCGACGCCACGGCGGCCACGATCGCCGGGATGTTCTCGAACCCGGCCGCTCGCCCCGACTCCCTTTCGTCCAGGGCCCCTTGGGCAGCGAACCGGACGCCCTTGCGCACCACGAGC
>NZ_MUBA01000814.1 GCF_002154575.1 Streptomyces bobili | reverse complement strand
CGAGGACGAACCCTGCCTGCGCGCCGACGCGGCCCGCAACCGTGCCCGGCTGCTCGACGCCGCCGCCCGGCTGGTCGCCGAGCACGGCGCGGCCGGGGTCACCATGGAGGCGGTGGCAGCCGCGGCGAACGTCGGGAAGGGGACCGTCTTCCGCCGCTTCGGCGACCGCACCGGTCTGCTGACGGCGCTGCTGGACCACTCCGAGCGCAACTTCCAGGCGGCCTTCCTCGGCGGACCCCCGCCGCTCGGGCCCGGCTCCGAGCCCGCGGAGCGCCTGCGGGCGTTCGGCGTCGCCTACCTGCGGCGCGCCATCGAAGAGCTGGACCTGCTGCTGGCGGCCGAGGGGGGCCCGGACCGCCGCTTCACCAGCCCGGTCCACCGCCTGCACCACGGCCACCTCGCCCTGCTGCTGCGCCAGGCGGCCCCGGACGCCGACGCGGACCTCCTGGCCCACACCCTGCTGGGCTACCTCAACCCGCCCCTGATCCACCACCTGGTCC
>NZ_MUBA01000813.1 GCF_002154575.1 Streptomyces bobili | reverse complement strand
GGAGGAGGCGGTGACGGGGGCAGGGGTGCGAGTGGGCATGTGTGATCACCTTTGGTTCGTGGTGCGACGAGTGAGGGCAGGGCCAGGAGCCCTGGGAGACGGGTGGGTCGTGACCTTCAGCGGTGGGTGCCGTGTCGTGGGCGTGAGCGGCCCACCCGTGGCCGNNCGCGCGGCGGCCTCCAGGGCGTCCCGCAGCGCGCCGTCGCGCAGCAGTGCGCCGGGACCCAACAGGCCCTCGACGACCGCCAGCGCACCGGCGATGTCACCGTGGACCAGGCGCTCCCGGACGCCGGTGAGACAGTCCGGGTGACGGTGGGCCTCGTCGATCGCCTGGAGGCACGGGAGCGGGGTGCCGCCGAGCGCCACCAGCAACTCCTCCCGCCGGATCTCGTCCGGCGCGTGGTCCAGCGGGGCCAGCACCCCGTCGACCAGGCCGATACGGTGCCGGGCTCCCCGGCACTCGACGGGCCGCGGCTGCCCCGCCGGGTCCGCGAGAGTGGACGGGCCGGCCGGCACATGCCCCGGCACCAGCGCCGAGGCCACCAACGGGTGCAGCCGATCGACGTCGATCGCGCCGGAGCGGACCAGCTCCAGGTCGGGCGGCACCCAGGTCGCCGCATCGGGCAGGA
>NZ_MUBA01000812.1 GCF_002154575.1 Streptomyces bobili | reverse complement strand
CACCGTCACCCAGTACGCCGACGGCCCGGCCACGCCCGCGGTCAACGAGTGGGTCGACTTCCGCTCCTGCGCCCACGCCACCGCGGCCGGCAAGAGCCTCCTCGGCCAACTCGACCACAACGGCCGGCGCGACCACCTCTCCCGGCACAAGATGGCCCGCCTCACCTCGCGCACCATCACCAGCGACAAACTGCTGCTCTCCCGCCTGGAGTCCCAGCCGCCCACCGCCCCGGTGCTCGACCTCCAGGAGTACGCCGTCGGCACGGTCTGCGCGGCCGTACCGATCACGGCCGGCTCCACGGCGGGCTGCCTGGCCCTGTCCCTGCCCGTCGAACACGCCCA
This sequence comes from Streptomyces bobili, assembly GCF_002154575.1. GTDB lineage: Bacteria > Actinomycetota > Actinomycetes > Streptomycetales > Streptomycetaceae > Streptomyces > Streptomyces bobili. The sequence continues at coordinate 1,496 of NZ_MUBA01000812.1, read as the reverse complement.
CCGGCTGCGCCAGGCCGCCGACACCCTGAACAGGAGCGCGACGCAGGTTCTGCTCTCGCTCGCCATCTAGAAAGGGGCCCGCCGGCGGCCCTGCTACCTGGTCCGGAGCACTCCCACGGACCAGGTAGTATTTTCTTCGTCGCCAGCCGCCGAAGGCGGAGGGCGAGAGTCATGCGCCGCTAGCTCAGTTGGTTAGAGCAGCTGACTCTTAATCAGCGGGTCCGGGGTTCGAGTCCCTGGCGGCGCACCATGTCGATGGCGGCCCCTGTTCGCAGAAAGCGCGAACAGGGGCCGCCATCGTCATTTCTGCGCGGCTTCGCCGCGCGTCGTGGGGGCTCCGCCACCCACACCCCCGTGCGAAAGGGCCTCCCGTGGAGAGACGAGGGGCCCTTCGGCGTCCTCCCCGGTCAGTCTCCGGTACGCCTCCTCCCCCGGTGGCCGCCACCACACCGGGTCCGCGCACCGCACGCCCTCCCGTCTGAGCAGCGCCCGGTGGATCTTGTTCGTGGCCGTGACCGGCATCCGCCGCACCACCCGCACGAACCGGGGCGCCATCTTCGTCCCGAGGTCCGGCTGCGCGCGCAGGAACCCGGCGAAGTCCGCGGGGTCGAAGTCGCCCGCCAGCGCCGCCATCACCTGGTCCCCGGTCACAGGGTCCGGCACCGCGTACACGGCGACCGCCTCCGCGCCCTCGTACCGGGCGAGGATGTTCTCGATCATCGCGGCGGCGAGGTTCTCGCCGTCGACGCGGAGCCGGTCGTCGGTGCGGCCCGCGAAGTAGAGGAACCCGTCGGTGTCGCGGTAGAAGAGGTCGCCGGTCCAGTACTCCCCTCCCGCGCGCAGTCGCTCGGACTCGGCCTGCGGGTTGCGCCAGTAGCCCTCGAAGGGACTCGGGCCGCGGTTCACCAGCTCGCCTATCGCCTCGTCGCCGTTGAGCAGCCTGCCCGCCGGGTCGAGGACGGCCGGCGGGCACTCCTCGTGCGTCTCGGGGTGCAGCACGACCAGGCCGGGGGTCGCCGGTCCGACCGCGCCCGACGGAGTGCCGGGCCGCCACCGGATCGCCGCGCCGCCCTCCGACGACCCGTATCCCTCCACCAGCCGCACCCCGAACCGCCGCTCGAACGCCGCCGCGTCCACCGCCCCCGCCTCGGTGCCGAACCCGAGCCTCAGCCGGTGGTCCCGGTCGTCCGGGCCGGGCTCGGTGGCCAGGACGTACTGGATCGCCCGGCCCACGTAGGTGAAGTACGTCGCCCGGTGACGCCTTACGTCCGTCAGGAACGCCGACGCGGAGAAGCGGCGCCGCAGGGCCACGCCCGCGCCGGCGACCAGGGCGGGGGCCCAGTCGGCGATCACCGCGTTGCCGTGGAACATCGGCATGCAGACGTAGTGCACGTCGTCGGGGCGTACGGCGAACTGGCCGGCCAGGGTGCGGCCGGCGGCGGCCAGCCTGCCCTGGGTGCAGATCGCGGCCTTGGGGGCGCCGGTCGAACCCGAGG
>NZ_MUBA01000811.1 GCF_002154575.1 Streptomyces bobili | reverse complement strand
GGCGGGGGAGAACGGCACGCGCATCGCGTCGATCTGCGTCGGGGCCTTCCTGTTCGCCGCGACCGGCCTGCTGGACGGCCTGCGCGCAACGCCTCCGTGACTCCCTCCGGCAGCCGCTCCGGTGGTTCCCGCACGCCGGGCAGGATGATCGTGTCCGCCTCCGCGAGGGCCTCCAGACCGTACGGCGCCCGCACCGTGAACGCCCCCGCGCTCACCTCGCCCGACGGGTACGGCGAGCAGACCCGCACCCGGTACGCCTCCCGGCCGTCGGGCAGCCGCGCCCAGCCGAAGGCGTCGATCGGGGCGGAGAGGTCGAAGGGGATGACCCCGTCCAGGGCCAGAACGGCGACGGTGTGCATGGCGAGAGCCTAGGCATACGACGGGAAACCGCCAACCCCGCCCACGAAGAAAGCAACGGGACCACAGCCACTTCACCTGCCATGGTCCACTTGGCGAGAACCCGTCGCCCCCTGGCAATCCCGCCACTTCTGCGAGATCGGCAAGACGCCTAGCGTCGGCCCGTGACCAAGTTCCTCCTCGCCGTCCACGTCCTCGCCGCGATCGTCGCGATCGGTCCCGTCACCGTCGCCGCGAGCATGTTCCCGCCCGCCGCGCGCCGGGCCCTCGCCGCGCCGGACGACGCCCGCGCCGCCGAGACCGTACAACTGCTGCACCGGATCTGCCGGGTGTACGCCGCCGTCGGCATCGCCGTCCCCGTCTTCGGGTTCTTCACGGCGGGCGCGATGGGCGTGCTCGGCGACACCTGGCTGATCGTGTCCGTCGCGCTGACCGTCCTGGCCGCGCTCGTCCTCGTCGTGCTGGTCCTGCCCCGGCAGGAGATCCTCGCGGAAGGCCCTGCGGGCGGCAGCCCCGGCACCGAAGGCACGGTAGCCCTTGAGGCGACCCGTGCGGCGACCGTCCAACTCGCCATGTTCACCGGCATCTTCAACCTTCTGTGGGCGACGGTCACCGTCCTGATGATCGTCCGACCGGGCTCGACGACAGGCGCGTAGAGACGTAGAGCCGAAGAGAGCCGTAGACCAGCACCGGACCGCCCGCTTTTCGTTATCGGCCCCGCCCCCCGCGCGTCTCCGG
>NZ_MUBA01000810.1 GCF_002154575.1 Streptomyces bobili | reverse complement strand
GGGCGGCATATCGGTGATTGTCTTTCTCCGGTTCATTCTGCGGTCACCGACTCTTGGCATCGGCAATCCAGGGTGTCCGTCCTGGACGCGTCCCACCGCCTTCATGGCGGGGAACTGGACCGATGTGTGGTCGCACAGCCTCCGCCCGGCTGCAACGCCACCTGTGTGAGGCCATCTCACGACCGAAAGACGCAAGCGACCAACGGGGGAAAGACGTGTGCGCTCACACATGCTCGGCCGTATCGAACTCGATCGTGAACTAGACCGTCGACTTCGCCGAGTTCAGGGATCTGCGGGCGCTTCTCGCTGACCACCTGGGGAACGGCTGGAGAACGGGGCACGGGGGCAACAGTGATCCAGGAGTTACTTCCCGTCGACGTGATGTCCGCGGAGGCATTCGGCGACGACGCGGACATTCATCTCATGGCCGAGGAACGCGGGGCCGTCGCCCATGCCGTGCCACGGCGCCGGCGGGAGTTACCGGCGGTGAGCCGGTGCGCCGGTGCCGCGCTCGGTGGGCCGGGTATTCCTCCGGTTCCCCTGCCGTCCGG
>NZ_MUBA01000809.1 GCF_002154575.1 Streptomyces bobili | reverse complement strand
ACAATCACCGATATGCCGCCCCCCAGTCCATGCGGCGTGAGGTTTCCCTCGGCCGCCCCCCATTTCGAGTCGAGAGCTTAGGTTGACTGATCACGACCGTCAACCATCTCCCGGAGATCACGCAGTTCGACACTTCGGTCCGGTGCCACCGCGCAACAGCCAACCCCTACGCGGGGACCGAGAAGCGCGGAATTCGGCCATGCCGCGATCAGCCCTGTCCGGTCAGTGCCCCTTGACACAAACCGAACTCGGGTGTGCGCACTCGTGATTCGCGCGTCCGCGACCAGGTCGATACGCCTGCGGGCCGGCGAGCGGCCCGGTCACCACACCGCAGGACAAGCAGCCGATGACGCCATCACACACCTGACCTGGTCGACTGGCATATCCGGCGAGCCCCACGCTCCGGGGGACCGATCATCGTTGACGGCTTGCAGACGATGACCTAAGCTGCCGTCCCGTTCGATCAAGGTTGCGAAACCGTCGGGGGTGAATCCAACGAAGCCCGTCGAGGCCAAGTGAGGATTACGTGAAGCGTGAGTGGTGAACTTCCACTCCCTTCCGGCAGCCGATTCATCATTCAACTTCTGCCTTCCGGCGGCGTCGGCCACCCTCGGCGAGAACTCTCGAAGAGTGCAATGTCACTGTTCCCGGGAGTCGTCTGAAAATGATCGGGCTGCGCGCCGATCCGAGGACCCGCTCCGCCGCATCACCGGTCGCCGACCGGTTCACGGCTGGCTTCCCCTGACCGCCGTCGTCCTGAACGCGACGCACCGCTCTCCGGGCCGCAGGACGGTTCCCCTCCGAGCCGCATACGTATTCCACGGTG
>NZ_MUBA01000808.1 GCF_002154575.1 Streptomyces bobili | reverse complement strand
GGTCATCGGGGCGGCCAGCGGGCAGGGCCCGTTCGTGGCGGCGGCCATCGAAGCGACGCTGGAGGCCCTGTCGGAGGGGTTCACGAACCACAAGGAGCAGCGGCCGTCCCAGTGGTACCGCGGCTATCCGAACGCGGGCGGCAACGCCAAGCGCGGCCTGCTGCTCCTGTCGGGGAACTTCCGGGCCGGCGGCACCTCGCGCGAGCACGCCGAACGGTGGCTGGTGCGGGCGCTGCTGGCCGACCTCGCGGAGGCGTACGCGGGCCTGGGGTCCCATCTGCGGCGGATCGGGCGGCCGGTCGTGCTGCTGGACAACGCGCGCAGCGGGCCGGGTCCGGGGCTGCTGGACGCGGTGCTGCGGGACCGGGCGGAAGGGACCGACGACCAGGCGGTGTGCGTGGCGACGGTCCGCGGGACCGAGCATCCGGCGCTCGGGGACGCCGTACGGCGGGAGTTGGCCGAGGTGGCCCGGATCGCCGAGTGGGCGCCGGGGAGTTCGCCGTCCTCGCGGGCCCTGCTGGTGCCGCTGCCGCCGCTGGGTCCCGACGAGACGCTGCACATGGTGGGCGCGGTCTGCGACGACATCGAGATACCGCCCCGACTGCCGCAGGCCGCACACCGGTTGACCGGAGGGAACCCGCTGGGCATCGTCCTGCTCGCCACGGCGGCCCGGCAGCACCCCGGGCGGGCGGCCTCGCTGGGCCGGCTGCTCACCTCGGACATCCGGCTGGAGGAGGGGCAGGCGGACGGCCGCCCGGCCTACGCCGAGCTGCTGGCGCGGCTCGTGCCGGCCGACCGGCTGGAGGAGCTGACCGTGCTGGCCGCGGCCCACGACCACGACTCGGCGGTCGCCCTCGCCGCCGCGCACCTCCCGGACGACTTCGGCTCCTCAGGCGTACGGTCGCTGCGGTCGCGGCTCGCCGAGGAGGGCATGCCGGCCGTGCCGGGGCAGTTCGTGGGCGACCCGTTCGTGCGCACGCTGCTGCTGCTCAGGCTGCATCACCGCGACCCGGACCACGGCGGCTGGCGGGAGGTGCACGAGACGCTGATCCGGCACTACACGGACGCGGCACCGGGGCCCGACCCGTCTCCTGGTCCTGATCCCGTGCCCGATCCCGCCCCCGC
>NZ_MUBA01000807.1 GCF_002154575.1 Streptomyces bobili | reverse complement strand
GGGCCGGGGCGGCACACCGCTCCGGGGAGCGCCGGCGAGGGCGCGTACGGCATGGAGTGCGCTCCTTGCGCCCCCCGCGCCCGCTTGCGCGCCCGCACGATGGTGGCGTCCGTCGCTGTGCAGCAGGACCCCGGGGGCGAAGGGACGCAGGGTGAGCGCGTCCAGCCCGGGGGTCAGGGCCAGTTCGGGATACGCCGTGGACAACAGCTGTCCGATCCGGTCGAGCCGGAAGCCGTCGACCTTCTCGGTCGCCATGCGGCCGCCCGCACAAGGGGCGGNNCGCATGGACAGAGCACGGTCGCACGGCGGTCGCATACGGTCCCGAAAGGGCGTCAGGCGGCTCGCAGGGCGTCCTCGATCCCGGGGAACGCGAAGGTGAACCCCGACTCCAGCAGCCGCTTCGGCACCACCCGCGCGCTGCCCAGCACATCACCCGCCATCTCGCCCAGCACCGTCCGCAGCACCGGCGCCGGCACCGGGAACAGCGTCGGCCGGTGCAGCACCCGCCCCATGGCCGCGGTGATCTCACGGTTCGTCAGCGGCTCGGGCGCCGTCAGATTGAACGGCCCCGACAGATCGTCGCGGTCCAGGAGATGCCGGATCGCCGCCACCTCGTCGTGCAGCGCGATGTACGACCAGT
>NZ_MUBA01000081.1 GCF_002154575.1 Streptomyces bobili | reverse complement strand
CTCGTCGGTGGCGGCGACCCCACCCTCACCGCCCGCGAGAAGCCCGAGGGCTGGGCGAGCCTGCGCACCCTCGCCGCCTCCACGGCCACGGCCCTCAAGAAGCGCGGCATCACCCGCGCGACCCTGTCGTACGACACCACGCTGTACGCCGGCACCGAAGTTCACCCGATCGGAGTCAACCCGAACCTCGCCCGCGTCACCGCCCTGACCGCCGACGAGGGCCGCACGGACGGCTCGTCGAGCGGCCCGGTCACGCGCGTGCCCGACCCGGCGGCGGACGCGACCAGGAAGTTCGCCGAGTTCCTGCGGGCGCACGGCGTCAAGACGTCCGCGCCCGGCCCGTCGAAGGCCACCGCGCGCGCGGAGACCCTGGCGACGGTCTCCTCGGCACCGCTCGCCTCGCTCGTCGAGCGGATGATGACGAACAGCGACAACGACATCGCCGAGGCCCTCGCGCGTCAGACCGCCCTCGCGACCGGCGTGCGCGCCGACTTCGGCGGCGCGGGCAAGGCGATCCGCGTCCAACTGGGAAGGCTCGGACTGCCGCTCGACGGCGTCGACTTCAGGGACGGCAGCGGACTCGACCGCAACGACCGCCTCACCGCGAACCTCCTGACCGCGCTCCTCGTGAAGGCCGGCGACCCGGCCCGCCCCGACCTCCGCCCGGTCCTCACCGGCCTGCCCGTCGCCGGTTTCACCGGCACCCTCACCACCCGCTACACGGACGCGGCGGCCGACGCCGCCGGTGTCGTCCGCGCCAAGACCGGCACTCTGACCGGCGTCAACACCCTGGCCGGCACGGTCGTCGACCGCGACGGCCACCTCCTGGCCTTCGCCGTCCTCACCGCGAACACCACGGACCCGGGGGCAGCCCAATCGGCCCTGGACAGAGCGGTCGCGGCTCTGGCGGCGTGCGGCTGCGCCTGAACCGTACGGCCCCCCTGAGCAACGAGCGGGTGGGCACAGGAACCCTGACGCATCCCCCACTCCCACGCCACGCCCTGCCCGCGACGGCACCCCTCACGTACGGTTGACGCATGACGAGCATCGGTGGTGCCTCTTCCGGGATGGTCGACTGGAATCTCGCGGTCGCGACCGCGACCAGGCTGGTCCGGCCGGGCCCAGAGGTGAGCCGCGACGAGGCGCGGGCCGTCGTCGCGGAACTGCGCCGGCACGCCAAGGCCTCGGAAGGACACGTCCGGGGCTTCACGCGTATGGGCACCGAGGACATCCACGACACCCCCGTCCTGGTCGTCGACCGGCCCGGCTGGATCCGGGCGAACGTGGCCGGCTTCCGGGAGATCCTCAAGCCCCTCCTCGACAAGATGGAGGAACGCCGCGGCGGCGGTGCGGGCGGCGCCGTCCTCGGCGCTGTCGGCGGCAAGGTCACCGGCGTGGAACTCGGCATGCTGCTGTCGTTCCTGTCCTCCCGCGTCCTCGGCCAGTACGAGACGTTCGCCCCCGCCAGCCGCGAACTGCCCGCGGGTGCCAACGGCGGCGGCCGACTGCTCCTGGTGGCGCCGAACATCGTGCACGTCGAACGCGAACTGGACGTGGATCCCCACGACTTCCGCCTCTGGGTGTGCCTGCACGAGGAGACGCACCGCACGCAGTTCTCCGCGGTGCCGTGGCTCCGTGATCACCTAGAGGGCGAAATCCAGTCGTTCCTGGCCGAGACGGACGTCGACCCCATGACGTTCCTGGAGCGGGTCAGGGAAGCGGCCCAGTCCCTCGCGGGCGGACGCCCCGAGGGCGAGGAGGACGACGGCGGCCGTTCCCTGGTCGAGTTGGTGCAGAGCCCCGCCCAGCGGGAGATCCTCGCCCGGCTCACCGCGGTGATGTCCCTCCTGGAGGGCCACGCCGACTTCGTGATGGACGGCGTGGGCCCGGAGGTCGTACCGACCGTCGCCGAGATCCGCGAGAAGTTCCAGCAGCGACGGGCCAAGGGCGCCTCGCGGCTGGACATGGCGCTGCGCAAGCTGCTCGGCCTGGACGCCAAGCTGAGGCAGTACAAGGACGGTGAGCGTTTCGTGCGGTCCGTCGTCGGCGAGGTCGGCATGGACGGCTTCAACCGTGTGTGGACCTCGCCCAACACGCTCCCCACCAAGGCCGAGATCGCCAAACCGGCGGACTGGGTCGCGCGAGTGGCCCGCAAGACCGAGTCGTGAACCGGTGAGCGGGGTGGTGAGCGGTCGTGGTCCGTCGTGAATCGAAATCGGCCGACGGCAGGGGAACGCCTCTTCAATCACCCGTCCGAGGGACCGTGAGTCCCCATCAGGCGTGCAATGCTCGGGGAACGGCCCGGTTCTGTCACCATCTACACACTCTGCGTGACCGATCTCGGGTTCAACCCCCGAAAATTTCATGAAGGGAACCGGACATGGGTCCCCATCCTGCGGTCGCGGCGATACGCCTGGCGGTCCGCCGCGTCCTCCACGACATCCTCACCGACCACCACAGCACGACTGACGCCGCCACCCACGAGCTTCCGCCCTCGCCGCTCGTGCTCGTGGCCTGCTCCGGAGGCGCCGATTCGATGGCGCTCGCCTCCGCCCTCGCCTTCGAAGCCCCCAAGCTCGGCATCCGCGCCGGCGGGGTCACCGTCGACCACGGACTCCAGCCCGGCTCCGATCTGCGCGCCGACGAGGTCGTCCTGCGGCTGCGCGAACTCGGCCTGGACCCGGTGGAGGCCACCGCGGTCACCGTCGGCCGTGAAGGCGGCCCCGAGGCCGCCGCCCGCGACGCCCGCTACGCCGCACTCGACGGTGCCGCCGACCGCCACGGCGCCGCCGCGATCCTCCTCGGCCACACCCGCGACGACCAGGCCGAGACCGTCCTCCTCGGCCTCGCCCGCGGCTCGGGCATCCGCTCCCTGTCCGGAATGGCCGCGGTCTCGGGGGCCGGCGGCCGTTACCGCCGGCCCTTTCTCCAGCTCGACCGGCAGACCGCCCGCAAGGCATGCATGGCCCAGTCCCTCCCCGTCTGGGACGACCCGCACAACACCGATCCGGCCTACACCCGCTCCCGGCTGCGCCACGAAGGCCTGCCCGCCCTGGAGAAGGCCCTCGGCAAGGGCGTCGTCGAGGCCCTCGCCCGTACGGCCCAGCTCTCCCGCGACGACGCCGACGCCCTCGACGCCTGGGCCGGCCAGGCCGAGGCCGCCGTACGGGACAACACCGGTCTGCTGGAGTGCGCCAAGCTCTACGCCCTGCCGTCCGCCGTGCGCCGCCGCATCCTGCGCCGCGCGGCCATCGAGGCGGGCGCCCCGGCCGGTTCCCTCTTCGCCCGGCACATCGAGGAGATCGACCGGCTGATCACCGGCTGGCGTGGTCAGGGAGTCATCAATCTCCCCGGCAAAGTCGTCGCCCAGCGCCAGGGTGGCAGACTGGTGATTCGGCAAGGCTGAATCCCGACCCTCCAATCGGAGGGGCGGCGGCCGGTGGGACGACCGAAAGTGATGCGGGTGGACGCGAAAGACATGGGTGCCGACCTCAAGACGGTGCTCATCACCAAGGAAGAGATCGACGTCAAGCTGGCGGAGCTGGCGGCGAAGATCGACGCGGAGTACGCGGGCAAGGACCTGCTCATCGTCGGCGTCCTCAAGGGCGCGGTGATGGTCATGGCCGACCTCGCGCGGGCGCTGTCCACCCCCGTCACCATGGACTGGATGGCCGTGTCCTCGTACGGCGCGGGCACCCAGTCCTCCGGCGTGGTGCGGATCCTCAAGGACCTCGACACCGACATCAAGGGCAAGCACGTCCTGATCGTCGAGGACATCATCGACTCCGGACTGACCCTGTCCTGGCTGCTGTCCAACCTCGGCTCGCGCGAGCCCGCATCCCTCAAGGTGTGCACGCTGCTGCGCAAGCCGGAGGCGGCCAAGGTCGCGATCGACGTGGAGTGGGTCGGCTTCGACATCCCCAACGAGTTCGTCGTGGGCTACGGCCTCGACTACGCCGAGAAGTACCGGAACCTCCCGTTCGTCGGTACGCTCGCGCCCCACGTGTACGGCGGCTGAGCCACAAGAGCGTCCTGTGTAGGACGATCGGGAACCCCAGCGGGTTCCGCGCCGTTGGAGCATGCAGACGGGTTCGTCAGCCTTCCCCGCGCGGCTTCGCGCGACAATGCTGGGGTACCGTCAGAAGAACTGTCTTATCAAACTCACTATGGCAGGAGGGACGGGGCGGCACCGCTCCGTATGGATGGACGTGAAGCGATACTTCCGTGGGCCGGTCATGTGGATCGTGCTGGCCATCCTTGCCGTGGTCGTGTTGATGCAGGTCGTCGGCTCGTCCGGCGGCTACAAGACGGTGGACACAGGCCAGGTCGTAGCAGCGATCAACGACAACAAGGTCGAGTCGGCCAAGCTCACCACCGGTGACGAGCAGATCATCAAGGTCACGCTCAAGGACGGCACAAAGGTCAAGGGCAGCTCGAAGATCCAGGCGAGCTACATCGGCGATCAAGGCGTGACCATCGCCAACACGCTGCAGACCAAATTCCAGGACAAGCAGATTCCGGACGGTTACACGGTCTCGCCGACGAAGCAGAACGCTTTCGTCGGGATTCTGCTGTCCCTGCTCCCCTTCGTCCTCATCGTCGTCGTCTTCCTGTTCCTGATGAATCAGATGCAGGGTGGCGGCTCCAGGGTCATGAACTTCGGCAAGTCCAAGGCGAAGCTCATCACCAAGGACACGCCGAAGACGACGTTCGCGGACGTCGCCGGCTCGGACGAGGCCGTCGAGGAGCTCCACGAGATCAAGGAGTTCCTCCAGGAACCGGCGAAGTTCCAGGCCGTCGGCGCCAAGATTCCCAAGGGTGTGCTCCTGTACGGGCCTCCCGGCACCGGCAAGACCCTGCTCGCACGCGCCGTCGCCGGCGAGGCGGGCGTCCCCTTCTACTCGATCTCCGGTTCCGACTTCGTCGAGATGTTCGTCGGTGTCGGTGCCTCCCGAGTGCGTGACCTCTTCGAGCAGGCCAAGGCGAACGCCCCGGCGATCGTCTTCGTCGACGAGATCGACGCGGTCGGCCGCCATCGCGGCGCCGGCCTCGGCGGTGGCCACGACGAGCGTGAGCAGACGCTGAACCAGCTGCTCGTCGAGATGGACGGCTTCGACGTGAAGGGCGGCGTGATCCTCATCGCCGCCACGAACCGGCCCGACATCCTCGACCCGGCGCTGCTGCGCCCCGGCCGTTTCGACCGCCAGATCGCGGTCGACCGTCCGGACATGCAGGGCCGTCTGGAGATCCTCAAGGTCCACCAGAAGGGCAAGCCGGTCGCGCCCGACGTCGACCTGGCCGCTGTCGCCCGCCGCACCCCCGGCTTCACGGGTGCCGATCTCTCCAACGTGCTGAACGAGGCCGCGCTGCTGACGGCCCGCTCGGACCTGAAGCTGATCGACAACCACATGCTGGACGAGGCGATCGACCGTGTGGTCGCGGGCCCGCAGAAGCGGACCCGGATCATGTCGGACAAGGAGAAGAAGATCACCGCGTACCACGAGGGCGGCCACGCCCTGGTCGCGGCGGCTTCCCCCAACTCCGACCCGGTGCACAAGATCACGATCCTGTCCCGCGGCCGGGCGCTCGGTTACACGATGGTGCTCCCGGAAGAGGACAAGTACTCGACCACTCGCAACGAGATGCTCGATCAGCTCGCCTACATGCTGGGCGGTCGCGCGGCCGAGGAACTGGTCTTCCACGACCCGACCACGGGCGCCGCGAACGACATCGAGAAGGCCACCACCACGGCCCGCGCGATGGTCACCCAGTACGGCATGACCGAGCGTCTCGGCGCCATCAAGTTCGGCGGCGACAACACCGAGCCCTTCCTCGGCCGTGAGATGGCTCACCAGCGCGACTACTCGGAAGAGGTCGCCGCGCTGGTCGACGAAGAGGTCAAGAAGCTCATCGAGAACGCGCACAACGAGGCCTGGGAGATCCTGGTCGAGAACCGCGACGTGCTCGACAACCTGGTGCTCCGGCTGCTGGAGAAGGAGACGCTGAACAAGGAGGAGATCGCCGAGATCTTCTCCGCCATCGTCAAGCGCCCGGCCCGGCCCGCCTGGACCGGCTCCTCGCGGCGTACGCCGTCCACCCGTCCGCCGGTGCTCTCCCCCAGGGAGCTGGCACTGACCAACGGGGCCAACGGCGCGACGCCCGCGATCAGCACCGCGAAGTCCTCCGCGGTGGACCCTGCCTCGGTGGCCGACCCGGTCCCCGAGGAACGTCCGGAGAACTGACGCTCCGGCCCCGGTGGCCTCACCAGGCCCGGAATGCGTGCCGCGCCCCCCAGGTTCTAGCCTGGGGGGCGCGGCATTTCAGGTTATGGCCGCACCGTCACGCGTGATCCACACGCGACCCGCACAGGAACGAGGCACAGAATGACCGACCCCGTGACGCTGGACGGCGAGGGCCTCGTCGGCGACTTCGACGAGAAGCGAGCCGAGAACGCCGTACGTGAACTGCTGATCGCGGTTGGCGAGAATCCGGACCGGGAAGGGCTGCGGGAGACGCCCGGGCGGGTGGCGCGGGCCTACCGGGAGATATTCGCCGGGTTGTGGCAGCAGCCCGAGGATGTGCTGACGACGACGTTCGACCTCGGGCACGACGAGATGGTGCTCGTGAAGGACATCGAGGTCTACAGCACCTGTGAGCACCATCTGGTGCCGTTCCACGGTGTCGCCCACGTCGGGTACATCCCGGCCACCAGCGGAAAGATCACCGGCCTGTCCAAGCTGGCGCGGCTGGTGGACGTCTATGCGCGCCGCCCTCAGGTGCAGGAACGTCTCACCACGCAGATCGCGGACTCCCTGATGGAGATCCTGGAGCCGCGTGGAGTCATCGTCGTCGTGGAGTGCGAGCACATGTGCATGTCCATGCGCGGCATCCGCAAGCCCGGTGCCAAGACCATCACCTCGGCGGTGCGCGGACAGCTGCGGGACGCGGCGACGCGCAACGAGGCGATGAGCCTCATCATGGCGCGCTGAGACCGCTCACGAGGGGCTGCGGAGGCAGGCGGGCCGGGGCGAACGGGCCGCGGCCTACGCCGCCGAGGCCGCTCCCGAGTTGCTGTCGTCGTCGTCCTCGGGAAGCTTGCAGACGTGCTCCAGGAAGATGGCAGCGGCTATGACACCGAAGCCGGCCAGGACCGAGAACCCCGCGTAGACGGCCTGGTCGCGGCGGGCCGGGATGTCCAGGGACTCCAGCAGGAAGGCGCCGGTGCCGCCGTACATCCCGGAGACGAGGGCGGCGACGAGCGCGCTGGCCTGGCCGAAGACGACCGCGCGGGCCGCCATCAGGGGATCGACGCCCTTGGCCTCGGGACGGCGCTCGCGCTGCGCCTTGAGACGGGCGCGGATCGACAGCGCCGTGGCCAGCAGCACCACGGCGATCGCGGCGAGGACGATGGGGGCGGCCAGGGGAACGCTGGGCAGGGTCCCGACGGAGTTCCAGAGGCGGGCGCCCGCCCACGACAGAACGCCCGCGACGACGAAGACGCCGGCCAGCATCCTGATGCGCAGCTCTCTCACGGTGTCCCTTCGCATTCCCCCGGGGTCCACGGCCCGTGGCCGTGGACGATCGTCGTCCTGACCTTAACGACTACTCGGGCAGCTGGAGTTCCAGGTCCTCGCGAGCGGCCACACCCTCGCGCGACACGGTGTCGAGCAGCTCGGCGACCGGGCCGCGGCCCGGAACCTGCGCGCCGGGCTCCACGTCGTGCCACGGGGCCAGGACGAAGGCGCGTTCGTGGGCACGCGGGTGGGGCAGGGTCAGCGACGGATCGTCCGAGACGACATCGGCGTACGCCACGATGTCGACGTCCAGGGTGCGCGCGCCCCAGCGCTCGTCCCGGACGCGGTGGAAGGCCTCCTCGACCGCGTGCGCCCGCTCCAGCAGGGACGACGGGGGAAGGGTCGTCTTCAGGACGACGACCGCGTTGAAATACGAGGGCTGGCTGCCCGGCTCCACGCCCCACGGCTCGGTCTCGTACACCGGGGAGACGGCCTTGATGCGCACGCCCGGCGTGTCCTCCAGGGCGTCGATGGCGCCCTGGAGGGTCTCCAGGCGGTTGCCGAGGTTGGAGCCGATGGAGATCACGGCCCGTTTCGGGTTGTGCAGGGTGGTGTCGGCGGCGTCGACCTTCTCGACCACGGCGGCGGGCACGGGCTGCACGGTCGGGTCGGTCTGGCCCGCGGTGAACGGCCTGGTCATACGCGGCTCCGGGTGATGGTGACGGTCACGTCGTCGAAGGGGACGGTGATCGGTGCGTCCGGTTTGTGGACGCAGACCTCGACCTCCTGGACCTCTTCGTGCTTCAGACAGGTCTGGGCGATGCGTTCGGCGAGCGTCTCGACGAGGTCGACCGGCTCGCCCTGGACGACGGCCACGACCTCCTCGGCCACGATGCCGTAGTGCACCGTCTTCGCCAGGTCGTCGTCGGCCGCGGCCGGACGGGTGTCCAGGCCCAGGACGAGGTCCACGATGAAGGTCTGACCCTCCTCGCGCTCCCTGGGGAACACACCGTGGTATCCACGGGCCTTGAGGCCGCGCAGCGCGACACGATCCACGCGAATCACTCCTGCAATCGTCGGGAACGGCCGGTCCGTGCCGCGTGCGGGCGGCACACCGGCCTCGAACGAATCTACCTGCGAGCACTGACACGGCCGGGCCGCGGGGGCGTCGGCCGCGTCGGAGCCGGAGGATTCACCGTGTGTTTCCCCCGGGGAACCCGGCGGCTGACGAGCTGGTGGCCGCTCCTACCCAGTCGGCCGTGACTCCCGTCACGTCGCGCTCCCGAGGGCCTGCCCGGTCCTTTTGACGTCTACCCGCTCAGGACGGGGTCTCCTCGTCGGGGTCCTCGCTGTCGTCGGCGTTATCGGCGTTCTCCGCCATGACCGGCGAGGCGTGGTGCGACCAGAGCTTCCAGCCGTCCGGGGTGCGGCGGAACACGTTCGTGGCGACCACCAGCTGCCCCACCAGAGGGCCCAGCTCCTCGCCGTCCTCCGGGGCCGGGCCGCCGCTGAGGATGTTCTCGGTGCACGTCACCAGGGCTGTGTCGCCGGTGACGGACACGTGTACATCGGTGAGGAAGAACTGGATGTAGTCGGTGTTCGCCATGATCAGCGCATACGACCGCAGCACTTCGCCGCGCCCGGTGAGCACCGGCCATCCCGGGTGCACGCAGGAGACGACGCCCGCGTCCGCCGGGTCGTGGAACTCCTCGTCGACGCCCAGGTCGGAGGGGGTGAGCCAGAGTGAGGACACCGCGTCGAAGTCGCCCTGTTCGAGTGCCTCGTAGAAGGCGGTGTTGGCGGCCTCGACCTGCTCGACATCGGTGTGGGGGGCGCTCACCGGGCTCCTTCTGCGCCGTGCGGGGTGCGCGAGGGGCGCGTGTCCTCAAGGGTCGGCGCGGCGGGTGTGCTGTGCGCCCCGTCCGTCTCGCCCTCATCCGGGATGTCAGCATCCGCGCGCGCTCCTTCCACAGCGCGCGCGACGCGTACCGCGTCCGCCGTCGCGCGCACCTCGTGCACGCGCACCGCCCACGCGCCGGCCTGCGCCGCGAGGGCGGAGACGGCGGCCGTGGCGGCGTCGCGCTCGCGGGCGGGAGGGGGCGCGCCCTCCGGCCCCGCCAGCACCCGGCCGAGGAACCGCTTGCGGGAGGCGGCGACGAGCAGGGGGTGGCCCAGTCCGTGCAGCCGGTCGAGGCAGGCGAGCAGGGTGAGGTCGTGGCCGGCCTCCTTGGAGAAGCCGAGCCCCGGGTCGACGACCACCCGGTCGGGGGCGATGCCGCCCGCCAGGACGGCGTCCACGCGCGCGTGCAGTTCGTCGACGACCTCGCTGACGACGTCCTCGTAGACCCCCTTGACGTTGCCGCCCTCGAGGAAGCCGCGCCAGTGCATGACGACGAAGGGCGCGCCGGCGTCGGCGACGACCGGGATCATCTCCGGGTCGGCGAGGCCGCCGCTGACGTCGTTGACGAGGGCCGCGCCCGCGGCGAGGGCCTGGGCGGCGACGGATGCGCGCATGGTGTCGACGGAGACGACGACGCCTTCGGAGGCGAGGCCGCGGACGACGGGGATGACGCGCCGGAGCTCCTCGGCCTCGTCGACGCGGGTGGCGCCGGGCCGGGTGGACTCGCCGCCGACGTCGACCAGGTCGGCCCCCTCGGTGACCAGCGCGAGTCCGTGCTTGACGGCGGCCGTCGTGTCGAACCAGCGCCCCCCGTCGGAGAAGGAGTCGGGGGTCACGTTGACGACCCCCATGACCGCGCACCGGTCCCAGTCCGGAAGGCCGGCCACGCGCCCTCGTCCGCTCTGCTTGCTCATACGTTCAGCGTAGGCCCCGTGGGGGACCGCCACGCCGGGTGGTCCGGGGGAAGCCCCAGGGCTGAGGGGGTGGGGCTGCCGCCCGGACCGGCGCTCGGGATCGATGCGCCTAGGCCGCCCGTACGTCCCTGTCGGCCATCGTGTGCTCGGCCACCGCGTGGGCACACGCGCGTGCGGCGGACGTACGGCGGCGCAGGAAGCGCGGCAGGGGCAGGGCGAGGTTGACGAAGCCCTCCGCCTGCATGGCGGCGAAGCCGATGCGGGGGAGGTCCCCGGAGGCCCGGTAGACGACGAAGCGGGGTTCCCAGCGGGGCTGGAACTTGGCGTTGAACTTGTAGAGCGACTCGATCTGGAACCAGCGCGAGAGGAACACCAGCAGTCCGCGCCAGGCGCGCAGCACGGGGCCGGCGCCGATCTTCTCGCCGCGGGCCAGTGCCGAGCGGAACATGGCGAAGTTGAGCGACACGCGCGCGACGTCGAACCTGGGGGCGGCCTGGAGGGAGGCGACGATGAGGAGTTCGTTCATGCCGGGGTCGGCCGAGCGGTCGCGTCGCATCAGGTCCAGGGAGGCCCCGTCGGGGCCCCACGGCACGAAGTGAAGGATCGCCTTGAGGTCGCCGTACGGACCCGGTTCGGCGTCCGCCTTGTGGGCGGTGGCGATGAGGCAGTCGCCGTCGGTGGGGTCGCCGATGCGGCCGAGTGCCATGGAGAAGCCTCGTTCGGTGTCGGTGCCGCGCCAGTCCTCCGCGGCGAGCCGGATGCGCTCCAGTTCGCCTTCGCCGATGTCACGGACACGTCGGACCCGGGTTTCGTAACCGGCGCGTTCGATGCGCTTGACCATCTGGCGCACGTTGCGCATCGCGCGGCCGGCCAGCGAGAAATCCGCGACGTCCACCACCGCCTCGTCGCCGAGTTCCAGGGCGTCCAGTCCGGTCTCGCGGGTCCACACCTCGCCCCCGGTCTCGGAACAGCCCATGACGGCGGGCGTCCAGGAGTGGGCCTTGGCCTCGTCCATGAAGCGCTCGATCGCGCCCGGCCAGGCCTCCACGTCGCCGATGGGGTCGCCGCTGGCGAGCATCACGCCGGAGACGACGCGGTAGGTCACGGCCGCCTTGCCGCTGGGGGAGAAGACGACGGCCTTGTCGCGGCGCAGCGCGAAGTGGCCGAGGGAGTCCCGGCGGCCGTGCTTGTCCAGCAGGGCGCGCAGCCGGACCTCATCCTCCTCGGTGAGGCGCGCGGCCGGGTGCTCCGGGCGGAAGGCGAGGTAGATGGTGGTGATGGCGGTGAGCAGGCCCAGCGCACCCAGGGAGAAAGCCACCGTCCAGGAGGTGTTGCCCTGGTAGTCGACCGGGCCCTCGAAGCCGAAGAGGCCGTACAGGACGTGGGAGATGCGGTCGGCCAGGCTGGGGTCGCCGACCAGGCGCCCCGGATGGGCGCTGACGATGACCAGGCCCAGCCCGAGGGAACCGGCGCCCATGAGGACGAAGTTGGCCAGCGCGCGCCAGCGGCTGCGCGGGTCGGGCAGCGCCGCGAACTGGTCGCGGTGGCGCAGCAGCGGCACCAGGAGCGCGACGGAGATCAGCGCGCCGACGAGCGAGTGCCGGTAGGTGAACTGCGCGACGGCACCCGCCGGGAGCAGGGCGACGGCCGCCCGCCAGGCGCGCCGCTTGCTCCGCTTGAGGCCGTGCGCGAGGAGCAGCAGCAGGACGCCGGCGCTCAGCGACAGAGCCGCCGCGAACGGGCCCAGCGCGCCGGGCAGCACCTCGGCCAGGGTGTGCATACGGCTGTGGCGGAACCGCGGGAAGACCCCGGCGGCGACGTCCAGCAGACCTACGAGTGCGCAGGCCCGGCCGACGAGGGCGGGCACGGCCTCGGGGCGCGGCCCCCTGATCAGCTGCCGCACCCGGCTTGATCGATTCGGAACCCCGATCGACATTTCCCCATCTTCCCTGACAGACATCGCATCCCGTAGTTCCGCGAGAGACTCTGAAATCCGGGCCCGATTCGGGCATCCGGCGACATTGCGCCCTCTAGGACGGTGTCTCGGGGGGAGAGGTTCACTCATCTCTTTCAAAGCCGCCGAAAAGGCAAGAGAAAGTCCGGGACAAGCCCTCGCGGGGAGCGGGGGCCACGGGAACCCGGACGGAGAGCGCAGGCAGGAACACCGATGGGTCTCACGAGCAAAACAGTGCTGCTGCTGGCAGTCCTGTCCGCCGTACTGCTGTTCGTCGGCACGGTGTGGCAGTGGCCGCGGCTGGCCGGGCGCGGCTGGCGGACCGTCAGCGCGCGTGTCGCCCTGCTGCTGGCCACCCAGCTGGCCCTCTTCGCGTCCGTGGGGCTCGCCGCGAACCAGGCCTTCGGGTTCTACGCCAGCTGGGCGGACCTGTTCGGCCAGGAGACCGAGCAGGGCGTCGTCGTCGACCACGCGGGCGAGGGGCCGCTGCGGGTGCTCGACACCCGGCGCGTGGAGGGTGGCGGGGGGCGCCCGGAGTTCGGCGGCCAGATCCAGAAGGTCGCCGTCAACGGCCGTACGACGCGCATCGCCTCGCCCGCGTTCGTGTATCTGCCGCCCGAGTACTTCGACCCGCGGGACCGCGCGCGTACGTTCCCGGCGGCCGTCGTCCTCACGGGCTACCCCGGCACCGCGGAGGCCCTCGTGGACAAGCTGGACTACCCGCGCACCGCGCGCGGGCTCGCCGAGGACGGCCGTATGCAGCCGATGATCCTGGTGATGATGCGGCCCACGGTGGCGCCGCCGCGGGACACCGAGTGCGTGGACATCCCGGGCGGGCCACAGACCGAGTCCTTCTTCGCCAAGGACCTGCCGGCCGCCGTGACGGCCCACTACAGGGTGAACAGGGCGCCCGGCAGCTGGGGCGTCATCGGCGACTCCACGGGCGGCTACTGCGCGCTGAAGCTGGCGATGCACCATCCCAAGGTCTTCGGGGCGGGCGCCGGCCTGTCGGCGTACTACAAGGCGCCCACCGACCCGACGACCGGGGACCTGTTCCACGGCGACGAGACGCTGCGCAACGAGGCCGATCTGCGCTGGTTCCTGAAGCACCGGCCCGCGCCCGACACCTCATTGCTCGTCACCAGCAGCAAGGTTGGAGAATCCAACTACAAGGCGACGCTGAAGTTCATCGAACTGGCGAAGGCCACCGACAGGACAAGGATCTCGTCGATCGTCCTGGAAAGCGGCGGGCACAACTTCAACACCTGGCGGCGGGAGATCCCGCCGACCCTGGAGTGGATCAGCGAGCGGCTGAGCGGGCGGTCGAGCAACGGCTGACCGGCAGTTGAGCGGCGGTTGACCGGCCGGTGACGTCGGCGGACGGCCTCCGGCGGTCGTGGCGGCCAGAAATGATCTTGATTGCCGGTGAATTCCACGACCGGTTTGTTTCCTGAGGCCGCGTGAGAGCTTCGGTATGGCAGCCTTTTTACGGGGCGGGGCGCCAACATTCGCCTACGCGCGGTAAGTTTCTGGCCATGCCACGTGGACGTCACCGCCATTCCCCACCTTTGCACCGGCTGCTGCCTCCTTCGGCGATCGCAGGCGTCTCCCTCGTCTGCGCGCTCGGCCCCTGGGTCTTCACGGAGCAACGACGGCTCCGTGAAGACCCAGGGG
>NZ_MUBA01000806.1:195-677 GCF_002154575.1 Streptomyces bobili | reverse complement strand
GGCCGGTCGCGGTCGGGCCGGGGGCCTCCTCCAGGGCAGGACAGCTCACCGGAGAGATCAACAGCAGCGGGATGTCCGGGTGCCCGTCCCGGATCGTGTCCAGGGATCCGTGTACCGCCGGGCCGAACGTCCGCAGCCGGAAGGCGGACAGGCTCACGATGTTGATGCCCACCTTGAGGCTGATCAGGTCGGCGGGCGTATCGCGGATCGTCCGGGCGACATAGGGATCCAGCAGCGCGTTGCCCGCCTGGCTGAGGTTGATCACCTCCACCCCTCCGAGCGCAGCTGCCACCACCGGCCAGGTCCCGGTCGGGCCGTCAGCCTCGATGCAGTGGCTGATGGAACTGCCGTGGTGCACCCAGCGGCGCCGCCCGTCCGGCAGCGGTGCCAGCACCTCGCCGTCAGCGCGCAGTGCCACCAGTTCCGTCGGGGTCTGCTGTGGCAGCCACAACTCGACGTCCTTCATTCCGGCCGGCAGCCCG
>NZ_MUBA01000806.1:0-122 GCF_002154575.1 Streptomyces bobili | reverse complement strand
GGCAACCGGCGCGGCATCACCCCTGCCTGTGTGGTCTCCAGGTCCAGCGCACCCCGTAACTCCACCGGCCCGCCCACCAGCGGAACCGCCCGCATCCCCACCGTCACCGCTCCTGTCCCAGG
>NZ_MUBA01000805.1 GCF_002154575.1 Streptomyces bobili | reverse complement strand
CCTCGGCCTCACCCACCCGGACGCCCACCCGGACGAGAGGGGCCTGGCTCACCGGGCGGCCTCGTGAGGTCTGCCGCGGCGTGAGGTCCCCCGGTCGGCTGACCCGTTTCACCGTCGTGGCCGCGCCGCCGGAAGCGGCCGGCGCCCGTCTCCCTCCCCCGAAGGTGACGGACGCCGGCGCTTTCCCCCGGCGCCGGAATATGGTCCTTGGGTACGGCGTACGGCGCCGGTCGGGGCCGTCACCAGCACATGACGGCGGTCTCTCCCGCGCCCCAGCCGCAGTACAGCCGGACACGGACGAAGTAGCGGCGGCCCCTGACGAGCCGGGCCCTGATCGTGGCGTTGTGCGGTGTGCCCCCGTCGTCCCGGCCGGCCAGGAAACGGGGCTCCCCGTCCCGCTCCTCGAAGACCACGACCACCGAGTCACCGTCCCCGAAGGTGCCGAAGCTGTACTCGCGGGTCTCCGGCGGCTCGACCGTGAAGTCGGCCTGCTCGCCCGCCGCCAGCGACAACGGCACCGAACGGAACGGCACCAGCGCGGGCGGCCGAGGCGCGCCCGGCGGCGGATACCAGCGGAGAACGAACTCCTCGTCCAGCGGCGACAGCGCCCCTGGCGGATGCACACCCCCGCGGAACTGCTCCGGCTCCAGGATCAGCCCCGCCGAGAACGGATACTCCATCACCGACTGCGGGTCCCACACCGAGCCGTTGACCTCGGCCGGGTCCAGCTTGCGCAGGATGTTGAAGAACGTGCGGTCACGGCTCCAGAAGTTCGGCGGGCCCGCCAGATCGGCGTACACGGCCTCGTCGTCCCAGTGGATGCCGGCGAACGGGCTCTGGTGCTCGTGCTGCATGCCGAGCGCGTGCCCGATCTCGTGCAGGGCCGTCGCGCGCTCCCCGGGCGCGGTCAGATCCCAGCCGAAGTTCATGGTGCGCTCGTTCAGGCCGGCCCGCAGCGCGTCCCGGCCCACCGCCGACCAGGAACCGTCACCCTGCTGGAACCCGATGCGCAGCTCGGCCTCCGACCGGTCGTCGACCTCGACGAACGACACCCCGATGCCCACGTCCCGCCACGCGCCGAACGCGTCGCGCACCACGTCCTGCTGGGTCTTGTCCCCGACCCACGACACCCACCGGGTCCCCCCGGAACCCGGCACCGCGATGACCGACCCGTCGGTCTCGGCGTCGAGGAAGCAGTAGTGCAGCACGGTGCCGTCGACCCACATCCGGTGCCCGCTCATGAGCGCGCCGAGCCGCTCGGCGGCCAGCCCCGGAGCGAAGGCGGGGGCCGGCTGCCGCGCGAGCGAGCAGTATCGGGCGGTCATGGGCTCCAGGCTGCCCCGCGGCACCATCTGTGGGCGTGAGTCGGGGGCTACTCAAGTCGCCCTGTATCAGGCATGAGTATGCGCACTCCTGTAGATGTGACGACTTCCGTACGTGACGCGAGGAACTCGAACCCGAACCCGTGGCCGCTTCCGTCGCTGCCGTGGCCGTTCACCGGCCGGGGCGAGGAACTGGAGCTGCTCCGCCGCTCGTCGGGCGCCGGGCGGCCCGGCATCGTGGTGACCGGCCCGCCCGGCGCCCGACGAGCG
>NZ_MUBA01000804.1 GCF_002154575.1 Streptomyces bobili | reverse complement strand
GGCGTCGTCCCAGGGCATGCCGGCGCGGGCGAACGCGGTGGCGACGGAGGAGACGGCCGGGACGACCTCGACCTCCAGGCCGAACTCGGGCGCGCGCAGGGTGCGTACGACGCCGAAGAAGCCGGGGTCGCCGTCGGCGAGGACGACCGCCGTGCCGCGGTGGCCGGCGATGCGGCGGGCGGCGAGGGCGACGCTGCCGAGGCGGATGCGTTCGGCGGCGGGGGGCACCTCGGGCAGCGTCAGGTGGTGGGCGGCTCCGGCCACGAGGGTGGCGGCGGCCAGGGCCGAGCGGGCGGCGGCGGTCAGCGGCGAGCCGTCCCAGCCGATCACCGTGACGCGGTCGGCCATCGTCGTCAGTCTCCCGTGGGTCTACGCGGCTGGCGGGCTTCGTGAGAGTACCTGGTCGCGCGGGGCCGGGCGGGGGCCGTGCGGTGCCTCGGGGTCAGTTCCAGTCGGCGTACGAGGGGTAGCCGCCGCTCTCCGTGAGGTGCTCCCCGGCGCCCTCGATGTCCTCCGGGAGCAGGCTCCACACGATGAAGTCGGTGCGCGCCTCGCTCCAGGTGCCGTCGTCGGCGCGGACGCGCGCTATGCAGGCGCCGCGCAGGACGCCTTCGCTGATGCAGCCGATCTTCTGCGCGACCTGCTGCGATGCGGTGTTGTCGGCGGCCGTGCGCAGTTCGATGCGTTCGAGTTTCTGGTCGCTGAACAGCCACTGGGCGGTGGCGAGCGCGGCCTCGGAGGCGTAGCCCTCGCCGCGGGCCCAGGGGGCGATGATGTACGACAGTTCGGTGGACCGTACGTGCCAGTTGGTCTTGCCGAGCTGGATGACGCCGACGAGGCGCTGGGTGAGGAACTCGGTGACGGCGAGGTCGAGTCCGCGGCCGGAGGCGCGCTGGGCGGGGGCGTACTGCGTGATCCAGGTGCGGGCGTTGCGGGCGGTGAAGGGCTGGGGGACGGAGGTCCAGGCGGTGACCTGTTCATCGTTCATCATCTCGGCCAGGGCGGGTACGTCGTCCTCGTCGAGGGGACGCAGCACCAACCGCTCCGTGCTGATGGAGATGCTGGGGAAGGTGCTCGTCATGCGCCGCTCCGTAACCTTCGAAACCGTCAGGGTCCGACCTGGTTGACCGTCAGGCCCGCTGAACTGCTCAGCATGCAGCATGAAAGCACCGTGTCGCACCACGGGGTCCGCACCTGCCGAAGGCGCGGACCCCGGGTGTGGGCGAGGTGCCCGTGGGTCGTCCCCGTTGCCGTGCTCGACGGCGAGGAGGCTGGGGCCGGCGTCTCAGAAGGACGCGATGACCGAGCCGGCGTACTTGTCCTCGATGAACTTCTTGACCTCGGGGGAGGTGAGGAGCTTCGCGAGCTTCTTCACGCGCGGGTCGTCCTCGTTGCCCTCCTTGACGGCGAGGAAGTTGCCGTACGGGTTGTCCGTGGCGGACTCCAGGACGAGGGCGTCCTTCGAGGGCTTGAGGTCGCTCTCGATGGCGTAGTTGCCGTTGATGACGGCGGCGTCCACGTCGTCCAGGGAGCGCGGGGTCTGGGCCGCCTCCAGCTCCTTGAACTTGAGGTTCTTCGGGTTCTCGCTGATGTCGGCGGGGGTCGCCGAGTTGCCCGCGCCGTCCTTGAGCGTGATGAGGCCGTTGGCGGCGAGCAGCTTCAGGGCGCGCGCCTCGTTCACGGTGTCGTTGGGGACGGCGACGGTGGCCCCGTTCTTGAGGGCGTCGACGCTCTTGAACTTGTGGGAGTAGAGGCCGAGCGGTTCCAGGTGGACCGTGACGACGGGCACGACATGGGTGCCGTTCTTCTTGTTGAAGTCGTCGAGGTAGGGCTGGTTCTGGAAGTAGTTGGCGCCGACCGAGCCGTCTTCCGTCGCCGTGTTCGGCGTGACGTAGTCGGTGAACTCCTTGACCTCCAGGTCGAGGCCCGCGTCCTTGGCCAGGTTGTCCTTGACGAAGGTGAGGATCTCGGCGTGCGGGACGGGGCTCGCGGCGACGACGAGCGGGCCGCTGGTGTCCGTGGCGGCGGAACCGGATCCGGAGTCCTTGTCCGAGCCGCACGCGCCGAGCCCGAGGGTGAGGGCTCCGGCAGCCAGGACAGCGGTGGTGATTTTGGCGGTGTTACGCACGAAAAGTGCCTTTCCTGAGGTGATACGTCCCCGCTGTGGGTGTGCGGGGAGAACAAAGGGGG
>NZ_MUBA01000803.1 GCF_002154575.1 Streptomyces bobili | reverse complement strand
GCCGCCAGCAGATCGGCCGCGGCCCGGCAGCTTCCACTCGCGGCCGATCTGCTGGCGGCGTGCATCGCGGCGGGCGCGGGGCCGGTGATCGCGGCGCAGGCCGTGGGCGAGGCGCTGGGCGGTCCCGTCGGAGGAGCCTTGGCGCGCGGTGCCGCCGAGGTGCGGCTGGGCGGCGAACCCTCCGATGCCTGGCGGACGTTGGCCTCGGCACCCGGTGCGGGCGCGCTGGCCCGCTTGCTGGAGAGGGCCGGCGTGTCCGGTCTCCCGGCGGCGGTGCCGGTTGCCCGGATCGCGGCCGATGCCCGCGCCGACTGGGCCCGCGCCGGCACAACTCGGGCCAGACGGGCGGCAGTCCTGGTGTCCGCACCGGTGGGGCTGTGTTTCCTGCCTGCCTTCGTCGCGGTGGGCATCGTGCCCGTCGTGATCGGGCTGGCGGGCGGGGCGCTGGAAGGGGGTGGGCCGTGAGGGATGTCTGACCGGACGGTCGGCAGACGGTTCAGCAGGTCGAGCAAGTCTCAGATGGGTCAGGCAGTCAGACAGACCAGCAGGTCAAGCAGGTCAAGCAGGTCAAGCAGTCCGGCCGGTCAGCAGGACCGGTCTGGGCTATGGATTCGAGACTCACGGGGGTCGACATGAGCAAGGCGGTACGAGCGAGGTTGCGTTTCCTGGTGTGCCGTGTGCGTGCGGGGCGGAGGGACGCGGGGATGGTGACGTCCGAGTACGCGATGGGAATCGTTGCGGCGGTGGCCTTCGCCGTGGCGCTCTACCAGGTCGTGACGAGCGGAGCGGTCGCGGCGGAGCTGCAGGGCATCGTGAAGCGGGCACTCAGTGCGCGGACGTGACTGGGGCCGGGCGCGAGGCGCGGACCGGGGGTTCGTGACGGCGGAGGCGGCCGTGGTGCTGCCGGTGCTGGTGGCGTTCGCGATGGCACTGGTGTGGGGGTTGCTGGTCATGACCGCCCAGATCCAGTGC
>NZ_MUBA01000802.1 GCF_002154575.1 Streptomyces bobili | reverse complement strand
TCGCCGTAGACCCGGCCGGCGCGGGAGGGCGGCGGGGTGGCGGGGGCGGCCGATCTGGACGTCGTCCGGGACGGCAGGCGGGTGTACCGGCTGGAGGTGCGGCCCCGGGTGCTCGGCGACTTCGTGGCCGGGGCGTGGTGGCACAGCACCTCGCCCGAGTCGCACTTCACCCGGTCCCCGGTGTGCTCGCGGGTCACGGAGGACGGAGGGAGGATCACGCTCAGCGGGCGTCGGCTGAAGGTGACGGACGCGCAGGGCGTGAGTGAGGAACGGGAGTTGGCGGAGGACGCGGAAGTGCTGGGTGTGTACCGGGAGAGGTTCGGGATCGCGTTGGAGCGGGTGCCGGTGGCACGGGGAGGTGACGTGGCGTGAGGAGACCGGGTGACGGTGTCCGGGGTGTGGGGCCCGCCGCGTGGCGAGGCCCGGCACCGGGTGGGTCGGGTCGGCGGTGCGGACCGGTCCCGGGGACCGACCTGCGCGCGGGTCTCGGTGGACGTGCCGGAAAATGGGCGGGTGAGCGATGTGAGACATGTGCTGGTGCTGCCCGACCGTGATGCCGCCGAGGAGGCCGCGCAGGCGCTCGGGGAGCGGTTCGGGGTGCACGAGGAGCCGCGGCTCGTCCGGGACGCGCTGGCCGGTGAGGACGACGCGGAGGACGTGCAGTGGCTGGTGGTGCTGCGGGACGAGGAGGGGCGGCTCGACGCGGCGGACCTGGACGCGTTCGCGGCCGAGTGGGACGGGTGGCGGGAGGAGCCGTAGGAGCGGCGGCGGTGTCCTCACCGCGGCTCCGGCTGTCAGTGCCGCGTGCCATCCTTGACCCAATGGCCAGGAAGACTGCGAATGACGACCCTCTCGCCCCGGTGACGCTCGCCGTGGGCCAGGAGGACCTCCTGCTCGACCGTGCCGTGCAGGAGGTGGTGGCCGCCGCTCGGGCCGCCGACGCGGACACGGACGTACGTGACCTGACGTCGGACCAGCTTCAGCCCGGCACTCTCGCCGAGCTGACCAGCCCGTCGCTCTTCGCGGAGCGCAAGGTCGTGGTCGTACGCAACGCGCAGGACCTGTCCGCCGACACGGTCAAGGACGTGAAGGGGTATCTGGGGGCGCCCGCCGAGGAGATCACGCTCGTGCTGCTGCACGCGGGCGGGGCCAAGGGCAAGGGGCTGCTGGACGCCGCGCGCAAGGCGGGGGCGCGGGAGGTGGCCTGCCCGAAGATGACCAAGGCGGCGGACCGGCTGGCCTTCGTCCGGCAGGAGTTCCGGGCGACCGGCAGGTCGGCCACCCCCGAGGCCTGTCAGGCGCTCGTCGACTCCATCAGCAGCGATCTGCGCGAGCTGGCGGCGGCGGTGTCGCAACTCGTCGCCGACATCGAGGGGACCATCGACGACGCGGTCGTCGCGCGGTACTACACGGGGCGGGCCGAGGCGTCGAGCTTCACCGTCGCCGACCGGGCCGTGGAGGGCAGGGCGGCGGAGGCACTGGAGGCGTTGCGCTGGTCGCTGGCCACCGGCGTCGCGCCCGTGCTGATCACCAGCGCGCTCGCACAGGGCGTGCGGGCCATCGGCAAGCTGTCCTCCGCGCGCGGGGGCAGGCCCGCGGACCTCGCGCGGGAGCTGGGCATGCCGCCCTGGAAGATCGACCGGGTCCGCCAGCAGATGCGGGGCTGGACGCCCGACGGGGTCTCCCTGGCACTGCGCGCGGTCGCCGAGGCCGACGCGGGCATAAAGGGCGGCGGCGACGATCCGGAGTACGCGCTGGAGAAGGCCGTGGTGGCGGTGGCCCGAGCGGCACGTTCCGGAGGCCGGGCTTAGAGGGCACGTCAGGGCCGGGCTCAGAGGGCACATCAGGTCAGCGCACGCCCACGAGCGCCACGGGACCACGCCCACGGGACCACGCCGTCGGAGCCACGCCACGCGAGCACCCCGCTCCGAGCGGCCACGCGAGCACGCCACTCCGAGCACCCCGCCCCGCGCATGCCACCCCGCATGCCACCC
>NZ_MUBA01000801.1 GCF_002154575.1 Streptomyces bobili | reverse complement strand
CTTCCCCGGCCACCGAGGCGGCGTCCCGCGTCCTGCGCCCGCGCACGGACGGCGAGGAGAGCCGCCACCCCCTGTCCGAGGGCCAGCGCGCCCTCTGGGTGATCGAACAGATCGCTCCCGCCACCTACGCCTACAACCTGCCCCTCGCCCTCTGGCTCGACCGCGGCCTCGACGTGCTCGCCCTGCGGGCCGTCCTCCAGGACCTCCTCGACCGGCACGCCGAACTGCGGGCAACCGTCCACGCCGACGACGATGGGCCGTACGCCCGGATCGCCACCGAGCCCGAACTCCCCTTCCAGCAGGTCTTCCTGACCGCCAGGACCGACGCCGGGCTGCGTGACCGGATGCGCGCCGACCTGCGCCGCCCCTTCGAGCTCGCTGCCGGCCCCCTCGTCCGCGCCACCCTCTACACCCTGGGTGACGGCCGCAACGCGCTGCTGCTGACCTTCCACCACCTGGTCTTCGACGGTGTCTCCATCGCCCTGCTCCTGGGCGAGCTGGAACGCGGCTACCACGCGCTCCTCGCGGGCCGTGCCCTCCCCGCCGAGCGCCCCGCCCGCAGCTACGCCGACTTCACCGCCTGGCAGCGCGAGCTGCTCGCCGGCGCCGAGGGCCGGCGGCTGCGCGCCTACTGGACCGAACGGCTGCGCGGGCGCGGGACCACCGTGCCACTGCCGCTCGACCGGCCCCGCCCGGCCGTGCCCGGCTTCCACGGGGCGAGCCTGGACGGGCACATTCCCGCCGCGGTCACCGACCGGGCCCGTGCGCTCGCCGGCGCCGAGCGGACGTCCCTCTTCGGCGTCGTCCTCGCCGCGTGGTTCACCCTGCTGCACCGCTACAGCGACCGGGCCGACATCGCCGTGGGCACGCCGACGGCCGGACGCCCGGCGAACGGCTTCGACGACACGCTCGGCTACTTCATGAACATGGTGGTGCTGGCCGAACGCGTCGACGGCGCCGAGGAGTTCCGCGGCCTGGTCCGCCGCGTGCACCGCACCGTGCTGGACGCCCTGGAACACAGCGCGTACCCGCTGATCACGCTGGCCGACGACCTCCGCCGTACGGACCCCCGGGCCGGCGCCCCCTTCAACGTCGCCTTCTACTTCCAGAACTGGACCCGCACCGCCCGCCGCGACGCAACCGAGGACGCCCTGGTGCTCGGGCCGGTCGAAGGAGTGCACCAGGAAGGTGAGTTCGACCTGACCCTGGAGGTCGTCGAGCAGGAACAGGGCTGCCGCTACACGCTCAAGTACGACCCCGGCCTCTTCGACGAGGAGACCGTGGCCCGCCTCGGCACCCACTTCACCACCCTCCTCGCCGCCGCCGTCGAAGGGCCCGGCACCCCCGTGGCCGACCTGGAGCTGCTCACCGAGGAGGAGCGGGCCCGGCTCGCTCCGCCCGCCCCCACCGGCTACCCGTCCGACACCCTGGCCTGGGAACTCGTACGGCGGCAGGCCGAGGCCCGGCCCGACGCGGTCGCGGTCCGTCACGCCGGTACCGAACTGACGTACCGCACACTCGTGGAGCGTGTGGACGCACTCGCCGCCCGGCTCACCGCCGCCGGAGCGGGCCGTGGCCGGACCGTCGGGGTGCTGCTCCCGCGGGATCAGGACCTGCCGGTGGCGCTCCTCGCCGTCCAGGCCTCCGGCGCCGCCTACGTGCCGCTCGACCCCGCCTACCCGCAGGAGCGGCTCGCCTACATGGCCGAGGACGCCGGACTGCACCTGCTGCTCACCCACTCCACCGCCGGCGTCGGCCTCGCGGCTGTTCCCCGGCTGGTCGTCGACACCTCCGAGCAGCCGCCGGCCCTGCCCTCGCCCGGCCCGGCCGGCCCCTCCGACGCCGCGTACGTCATCTACACCTCCGGCTCCACCGGCCGT
The DNA here is from genome assembly GCF_002154575.1 of Streptomyces bobili. Taxonomy (GTDB): domain Bacteria; phylum Actinomycetota; class Actinomycetes; order Streptomycetales; family Streptomycetaceae; genus Streptomyces; species Streptomyces bobili. The sequence goes on along the minus strand of NZ_MUBA01000801.1, from coordinate 2,735 downwards.
CCCAAGGGCGTCCGCGTGCCGCACCGGGCGCTGACCAACTTCCTGTGGTCGATGGCCCGCGAGCCCGGCTTCGGACCCGACGACACCCTGCTGGCCCTCACCACCGTCTGCTTCGACATCTCCGGCCTGGAGCTGTACCTGCCGTTGGTCACCGGCGGCACGGTGGAGGTGCTCTCCGCCGAGGAGGCCCGCGACGGGCTGCGGCTGCGCGAGGCCCTCGAACGGGCCCGTCCCACCGTCATGCAGGCCACCCCGGCCACCTGGAGCATGCTGCTGGCCGCCGGCTGGCAGGGCGACCCCGCGCTGAAGGTGCTGTGCGGCGGCGAGGCGCTTCCCGCCGACCTGGCCGAGGCACTCCTCGCGGGCAACGGTCAGGTGTGGAACCTCTACGGCCCGACCGAGACGACCATCTGGTCGGCGGCGGGCCGCCTCACCCGGGGCGGCCGGGTCGGCCTGGGCGCCCCGATCGCCAACACCGCGCTCCACATCCTCGACAGCGCGCGCAGGCCCGTCCCCACCGCCGTCGCAGGGGAGTTGTACATCGGCGGCGACGGTGTCGCCGACGGCTACCTGGGACGCCCCGAACTGACCGCCGAGCGCTTCCTGCCCGACCCGTTCGCGGAGCGCGCCGAGGCCCGCATGTACCGCACGGGTGACCTCGTACGACGGCTCGCCGACGGCACGATCGAGTACCTCGGCCGGCTCGACTCCCAGGTCAAGGTGCGCGGCCACCGCGTCGAGCTGGAGGAGATCGAGGCGGCCCTGCGTCGCCTCGACGGCGTCCGCGAGGCCGTCGTGGTGGCCCGTGGACAGGCAGCGGGCTCGCACACCCTGCTCGCCTGCTACGTCCTGGAGGACGGCGCGGCCGAGCCCCGCCGCGAGCGGCTGGCGGCCTGGCTGCCGGACCACATGGTGCCCGACGCCCTGGTCAGGGTGACAGGATTCCCGCGCACCCTGAACGGCAAGACCGACCGCACCACGCTGGCCGTCCTGCCCCTGGCCGACCTGCGCGCCCGCTTCGGCGCCGGGTCCCCGCCCGCGGCCCGCACCAGCGCTCCGGCAGAGGTCACCGGCGGCCGCACGCAGGCCCTCGTCGCCGAACTGGCCCGCATGGTCGCCGCCCTGGTGGACCTGCGCCCCGAGGACATCGGCGCGCACACCCCGCTCGGCGAGACCGGCATGAACTCCGTGAGTTTCACCGCGCTCAGCGCAGGGCTGCGCACGGCGTTCGGCATCACCGAGTACCCGACCCTCTTCTACCGCCGCGGCACCCTGCACGCGCTCGCCGAGCACCTGTGGGAGCATCACCCGGCCGCGCTGACGGCCCACTTCGGGAACGCCACGCAGGCATCCGCCGCCGGACAGGCGGCTCCGGCCGGGTCCTCCAAAGTTCTGGCGGTCCCCGCCGGGTCCGCGACTTCCGGGGCCCCCGCCGAGGCCGGGACCCCGGTGGCCCCCGCCGACCGTGAGGTCGCCGTCATCGGTATGGCGGGGCGCCTGCCCGGCTCCATGGACCTCAGGGAGTTCTGGGACCACCTCGCCGCCGGCGACGACCTGGTCGGCGAGATCCCCGCGGACCGCTGGGACTGGCGTGACCACCCGCGCTCCCGCTCCCGCTGGGGCGGCTTCGCCCCGGACGTGGACCGGTTCGACGCCGCGTTCTTCGGCATATCACCCCGCGAGGCCGAACTGATGGACCCGCAGCAGCGGTTGCTGCTCGAAACCGTCTGGCAGGCCGTCGAGGACGCCGGGTACCGGCCCTCCGAGCTGGCCGGGAAACGGGTCGGCGTGTTCATCGCCGTCACCAATTCCGACTACCACGAGGTGCAGCGGGCCGCCGGACGCGCCACCGAAGGCCACACCCTGACCGGCGCCGCCCTGTCGATCGTCCCGAACCGGGTGTCGTACACGCTCGACCTGCGCGGTCCCAGCATCGCCGTCGACACCGCCTGCTCCGGCTCTCTCACCGCCGTTCACCAGGCCTGCGCCGCCCTGCGCGACGGCACCTGCGACCTGGCCGTCGCGGGCGGCGTCAGCCTCATCCTGGCCCCCGGTGTCTACGAGGCCCTCAGCCAGGGCGAGATGCTCAGCCCCGACGGCCGCTGCAAGGCCTTCGACAGCCGCGCCGACGGCTATGTGCGCGGCGAGGGCGCGGGCGTCGTCCTGCTCAAACCGCACGAGCGGGCCGAGCGCGACGGCGACGCCGTACACGCCGTGATCAAGGCCGCGGCGCTCGGCCACGGCGGCCGGACCACCTCGCTCACCGCCCCCGACCCCGAGGCCCAGGCCGACCTGCTGGTCGAGGCCTACCGGGCCGCCGACGTCCACCCGGACACCGTCGGCTACATCGAGGCGCACGGCACCGGCACCGCCCTCGGCGACCCGATCGAGACCACCGGCCTGAGCACCGCCTTCCGGCGGCTGCGGTCGGGGGAGGAGGCCCCCAGCGGGTCCGTCCCGTGTGCCATCGGCTCGGTCAAGACGAACATCGGGCACCTGGAGGCCGCCGCCGGTATCGCCGGACTCTTCAAGGTGGTGCTGTCGATGCGGCACGGCACCATCCCGGCCAGCCTGCACTTCCGCGAGCAGAACCCCTACCTGGAACTCGACGGCGGCCCCTTCGAGGTCGCCGCCGCCGCCCGGCCCTGGCCGCGTCACCGCGGCGCCCACGGAGCCGAGCTGCCCCGCCGAAGCCGAAGGAGCTGACGCCGCCACGGCGGGGCAGCTCGGCTCCG
>NZ_MUBA01000800.1 GCF_002154575.1 Streptomyces bobili | reverse complement strand
AAGAAGACCGCTCCGCCGCCCTCGTCGCCGTGGGCGGCGGAGCGGTCTTCTTCGGCATGCGCCGCAAGGGCACCGGCAACCGCTGACCCGCCCGAGTGCCCGCCCCCGCGGAAGTCCCGCACGGGGGCGGGCACTCGCCGCTTCAGCCGAAGCTCGTCCTCTCCAACCAGAACTCCAGCAGCGCCCGCTCGCCCGGCCCGCCGTGCCAAGGCACCTGCTCGCTTCGGACGAGCTGCTCCGGCGCCCCGCTCACCGCGCTCCACCGTACGGGCGCGACGATCAGTCGAGGACCACGATTTCCGCCGCGTCGAACTCCACCCCGACCGTGTCCCCGACCTCCGGCGCCAGCCGCAGCGCGCACGCCGCCTCCAGGCGCGGCCCGTCCTGCGGCTGAAGGCGGACGGCGACATGGGTGCCCTTGAAGGTGCGGGCGGCGACCGTGCAGGGCAGGCCGAGTTCCGCGTCGACCAGCCGCACGCCGGCCGGCCGCACCAGCAGCGTGCGGGCACCCTGCGGGGAGCCCGCAGGCACCGGCACCTTGCCCCACGGCGTGTCCGCGGCCTCCTCGACGACGCTCGCCCGCACCACGTTGTCGAAGCCGAGGAAGCCGGCCACGAACGCGTCCGCGGGCCGCTGCCACACCTCAAGAGGCGTACCGGACTGGGCGATCCGCCCGTCCCGCATCACCACGACCCGGTCGGCCAGCGCGAAGGCCTCGCCCTGGTCGTGGGTGACCGCGAGCACCGTGGTGCCCAACCGCCCGAACAGTTCCCGCAGTTCGACGACCAGCCGCTCCCGCAGCGAACGGTCGAGCTGACCGAGCGGCTCGTCCAGCATCAGCAGCCGCGGACTCGGCGCCAGCGCGCGGGCCAGCGCCACCCGCTGCTGCTCACCGCCGGAGAGCGAGGCGACAGACCGCCGACCGGCCTGCGGCAGCCCGACCAGTTCGAGCAACTCCCGTACCCGTTCCCCCTGCCGGCGCCGGTCGGTGCCGCGCATGCGCAGCCCGAAGGCGACGTTGCCGCCGACGTCCCGCTGCGGGAACAGCTGATGATCCTGGAACATCAGCCCCAGCCCCCGCCGGTGCGCGGGCACGCCCGCCTGGTCGCGTCCGTCGAGCACCACGCGTCCCGCGTCCAGCGGCTGCAGCCCGGCCACCGCCCGCAGCAACGTCGACTTGCCGCTGCCGCTGGGCCCGAGCACACACACCACCTCGTGCTCGACCACGTCGAGATCGACGGCATCCAGCACCGCCCGTCCCCCGAACCGCACGGTCGCGCCTTCGAGCCGCAGCATCAGAACTCCCCCGTACGGTCGGTGCGCAGCCGCTCCAGCACCAGCAGGGCGATCGCGCACACCAGCATCAGAATCGTCGAAAGGGCCATCGCCTGCCCGTAGTTCAGCTCTCCGGCCCGCCCCAGCAGCCGCGCCACGGCGACCGGCAGGGTCGGGTTGTCGGGCCGTGCGATGAACACCGTCGCCCCGAACTCGCCCAGCGACACGGCGAAGGCGAACCCGGCGGCGACCAGCAGCGCCCGCCGCACCATCGGCAGATCCACCTCCCGCCACACCCGCCACGGCGACGCCCCGAGCACGGCCGCCGCCTCCCGCAGCCGCTCGTCCACGGCCCGCAGCACCGGCAGCATGGTCCGCACCACGAAGGGCACGCCGACCAGCGCCTGCGCGAGCGGCACCAGGATCCAGGTGGCCCGCAGATCCAGCGGAGGTTCGTCGAGCGCGATCAGGAAGCCGAAGCCGACGGTCACCGCGGAGACGCCCAGCGGCAGCATCAGCAGCGCGTCGAACCCGCGGACCAGCCGCCCCGCGTCCCGCCGCGTCAGCGCCGCC
>NZ_MUBA01000799.1 GCF_002154575.1 Streptomyces bobili | reverse complement strand
GGCCGTACGGGGGCTGAGGATCTGACGGGAACCGTCGTCGGCCTCGTCCTCGCCAGCGACACGTTCCCCGCGACTTACCGCCCGCGCTTGCGTCGAGCGCACTCGAAGTCGTTGGCTTGTGCCCCATGAAGTACACGCAGCTCGGACGCACCGGACTCAAGGTCAGCCGACTGGTCCTCGGGACCATGAACTTCGGACCGCAGACAGACGAAGCCACCAGCCACACCATCATGGACGCGGCGCTGGACGCGGGGATCAACTTCTTCGACACCGCGAACGTGTACGGCTGGGGTGAGAACAAGGGCCGTACCGAGGAGATCATCGGGAACTGGTTCGCGCAGGGCGGCGAGCGGCGCGACAAGGTCGTGCTCGCCACCAAGATGTACGCGAACATGGCGGACTCCGACGAGGCCTGGCCCAACCACGACAAGCTCTCCGCGCTGAACATCCGGCGGGCGGTGGACGCGTCGCTGAAGCGGCTCCGCACCGACTACATCGACGTCTACCAGTTCCACCACGTCGACCGGAACACTCCCTTCGAGGAGATCTGGCAGGCCATCGACGTGCTCGTACAGCAGGGCAAGATCCTCTACGTCGG
>NZ_MUBA01000798.1 GCF_002154575.1 Streptomyces bobili | reverse complement strand
GGGCACGAACCGTTGCACGGGGGGTTCGTCGGTCCTGGGATGCTGTCGGCGGCCTGTCCCGGTGAGGTGTTCACGTCACCCGTGCCCGACCAGATGGTACGCGCCGCCGCGGCCGTGGACAGCGGGGCGGGGGTGCTGTTCATCGTGAAGAACTACACCGGTGACGTGCTCAACTTCGACATGGCGGCCGAACTCGCCGAGGACGAGGGCATCCAGGTCGCGAAGGTGCTGGTCAACGATGACGTCGCGGTGACCGACAGCCTGTACACGGCGGGGCGGCGCGGCACCGGCGCGACGCTGTTCGTGGAGAAGATCGCGGGGGCCGCCGCCGATGAGGGCCTGCCGCTGGAGCGGGTCGAGGCGATCGCCCGGCAGGTCAACGAGAACGCGCGGAGTTTCGGCGTCGCGCTCAGCTCCGTCACCACGCCGGCCAAGGGCAGCCCGACCTTCGATCTGCCCACCGGTGAGCTGGAACTGGGCATCGGCATCCACGGCGAGCCCGGCCGGGAGCGGCGGGCCATGATGACGTCCGGGGAGATCGCCGACGCCGCCGTGCACGCCGTACTGGAGGACCTCTCGCCGCGCAACCCGGTCCTCGTCCTGGTCAACGGCATGGGCGGGACGCCCCTGCTGGAGCTGTACGGCTTCACGGCCGAGGTCCACCGGGTGCTCGCCGAGCGCGGGGTGGCCGTCGCCCGTACGCTCGTCGGCAACTACGTGACGTCCCTCGACATGGCCGGCGCCTCGGTGACCCTGTGCCAGGTCGACGAGGAACTGCTGCGGCTGTGGGACGCGCCCGTACGGACGCCGGGGCTGCGCTGGGGCATGTGAGGCAAGGCGGGGCAAGCGATCAACGTACCGACCACGCAAGGAGATCCCGTGCTCGACGCCGACTTCTTCCGCCGTTGGATGACGGCGACCGCCGCTTCCGTCCACCGTGAGGCGGAGCGGCTCACCGCCCTCGACTCGCCGATCGGTGACGCCGACCACGGCAGCAACCTCCAGCGGGGGTTCACCGCCGTCACCGCGGCACTGGAGAAGGAGCCCCCGACGACCCCCGGAGCTGTCCTGATCCTCGCCGGACGCCGGCTCATCTCGACCGTCGGCGGGGCGTCCGGACCGCTGTACGGGACGCTGCTGCGCGGCACCGGCAAGGCGCTCGGGGACGCGGACGAGGTCAGCGTGGAGGAGTTCGCGCAGGCGTTTCGCGCGGGGGTCGACGGGGTGATGAAGCTGGGCGGGGCCGCGCCGGGCGACAAGACGATGATCGACGCGCTGGTGCCCGCCGTGGACGCCCTCGGGGGCGGCTTCGGGGCGGCACGGGCCGCTGCCGAACAGGGAGCCGTCGCCACCATCCCGCTCCAGGCCCGCAAGGGCCGGGCCAGTTATGTGGGCGAGCGCAGCATCGGACATCAGGACCCGGGCGCCACCTCGGCGGCACTGCTGGTCGCGGGTCTCGCGGAAGCGAACGGGGAGTGAGCGCGGCCATGGCCGACGACAAGCTGGTGGGCATCGTGCTCGTGTCGCACAGCGCGCAGGTGGCGGCCTCCGTGGCCGAGCTGGCGCGGGGTCTCGCGGGCGGCGGCGCCGCCGTGCCCGTCGCCCCGGCGGGCGGCACGGAGGAGGGCGGGCTGGGGACGAGTGCGGAGCTGATCGCCTCCGCTGCCGCCTCCGTCGACCGTGGCGCCGGGGTCGCCGTGCTGACCGATCTCGGCAGTGCCGTGCTGACCGTGAAGGCGCTGCTCGCCGAGGGCGACGAACTCCCCGAGGGCACGCGTCTGGTGGACGCGCCGTTCGTGGAGGGCGCGGTGGCCGCGGTCGTCACGGCGTCCACCGGGGCCGACCTCGACGCCGTGGAGGCGGCGGCCGGGGAGGCGTACACCTACCGCAAGGTCTGACGGCGGCCGAGGGGCGGCAGTGCACGCGGGACCATGTGCGCCGCCGCCCCGACGCGAGCCGGTCAGCCGTGCGTGCCCGCCTTCGCCGGAGCCGCCCCGGCCACGAAGCTCCGTGCCAGGCGCTCCCCCACCTCGACGGCCGAGGTATGGCTCTCGATGGGGGTCGCCCTGGAGTCCTTGAAGACGATGTAGGTGACGCCTGACGCCACGCCGCCGCCGCGCGGGTCGGGCCGGATACCCAGCGCCTCGGCGGCGGCGTACGAGGCCTCGCCGATGATCTCGCGCGGCCCGACGTCACCCACGACGGCGTACTGGACCCGGTCCCCGTACACGACGGCCGCCACACTGCCGCCGCGCACTCCGTGGTCGCGGTGGTTCCAGAGGGTGCTCACGCCCGGTACGACGATGAACGGCAGGCTCTCCGCGTTCAGATAGCGGCCGTCGTGTACGGGGAC
>NZ_MUBA01000797.1 GCF_002154575.1 Streptomyces bobili | reverse complement strand
GCGAGCTGCAGCTCGCCCACCGTGCCTCGCACGACTCCCTCACCGGCCTGCCGAACTCCGCCGAGCTGCGCTCGCGCCTCTCCTCCCGGCTCTGCAAACGCCCGCAGTCCACCCACCCCGCCGCCGTCGACGCGATGGACGCCCAAGGGCATCCCGCCTTCGACACCAACGGGCACGGCTTCGACTTCCGGACCGACGGCGCGGAGAGCTTCGAGGCCTACGACCACCACGTGCACACCGTCGCCCCCGAGGACGGCGCCCGAGACGACGGCACCAAGGGGCTCGCCGTCCTCTTCTGCGACCTCGACGGCTTCAAGTCGATCAACGACCGGTTCGGGCACAACGCCGGTGACGCGGTCCTCATCGAGGTCGCCCGCAGGCTCACCCGCGGTGTCCGTGACGGCGACACCGTCGCCCGGCTCGGCGGCGACGAGTTCGTGATCCTCGCCGACGGCCTCGGCAGCGCCGACGCCCAGGACCTCGCCGTACGCCTGCGCAACGAGATCATCCAGCCGATCCGCGCAGAGGGCCGGGCCGTCCGGGTGGGCGCCAGCTTCGGCATCGGGTGGGCACACTGCGGGATGACCGCGGACGAGGTGTTGAAGTCCGCCGACGAGCGGATGTACGTAGAGAAACGATCTCGTCCCAAACAGCACCGACGCGCCGGATGATCACCAGGTCAGCGCCCCGCGGCCCGTAGCGATGCGATCCGAGTCACCCGTTCGGCGGGTCGGGAGCGGGTAGGCTCGCACTTCTCCGCACGTAGGGACGCGTAGGGATACGCGGACCGCATCCGCCCCGCACCTGTTGAGGAGTACGAAGGGATGACGCCCGGCAACAACGGCGCGAGTACGCCCGAGGACGACGACCCGTTCGGCTACCTCTACGCCGACGGCCAGGCCAACGGAGCACAGCCTCCGTCCGGCGGTGGCTACGGATACCCGTCGGTGAACCGGGTGCGCCCGGTCGGCGAGCGCCAGTACGGCCAGCAGCAGACCGCGCAGTACGGGCAGCAGGCGGTGCCGCCCCAGCAGGGCGCGTACGGCCAGCCGAACGGCAACCATGCCGGACCCGAGAACTTCTCCGGCGGCGCCGGCGTGCCCACCGGCAACCGGCAGCAGGGCTACCAGGGCAACGGCGGCGGCCGGGGCAGCGGCCCCAACACCAAGGGGCTGCTGATCGGCGCGGTCGCGGTGGTCGCGGCGGTCGTCATCGGTATCGCCGTGGTGATGGCCAACGGCGACTCCGGCGACGACGACAAGGCCGACGGTGGGGCTTCCACCCCGCCCTCCGTCTCCCAGAGCGCCTCGCCCAGTGCTTCCAGCAGCGGCGGCGCCGAGGAAGAGGTCGAGCTGCCGACGGTCGACGCCAAGGCCATGCGCCTCGGCGGCGCAGCCGCCCTCGCCTCCGACATCCAGGGCGCCGAGGCCGACGGCGGCATCTACGTCGCCATGAACCAGGTCGGCAACTCCGTCACCTGGAGCGTCGACGGCATCCCCGAGGACGGCGCGTACACGCTGTTCGCGCACTACAGCGCCCCGGGTGAGGACCAGGCGATGACCCTCACGTTCAACGGCAAGAAGTTCGGTCAGCCGCTCAGCCTGAAGAACTATGCGAATGCCCCCAAGGGCGACTTCGAGAAGGGCTGGACGACCACCTACGCCTGGCCCAGGCTCACCAAGGGCACCAACACCATCACCCTGTCCTGTGAGAACGGCGACAAGTGCAATGTGCTCCTGGACCAGTTCTGGCTGAAGAAGGGCGAGGTCAAGAAGTAGCCCCGCTCAGGCCGCGGTGACCTCCCCGGTCACCGTCACCCTGCCCACCAGGTCCTCGTAGGCCGCACGGTCGAAATCGCCGGCGGTCGGGGACAGGACCGTCGCCGCGGACAGGGCTACGGCTCGGGCCAGGGTGCGGGGCCAGGTGAGGCCTTCGACCAGGCCGGAGAGCAGGCCCGCGGAGACCGCGTCACCGGCGCCTGTCGGGTTGCCACGCAGGCGGGCCGGCGGGGTGGCCCGCCAGCGGCCCTCCGGGGTCGCCGCGACCAGGCCCTGCGGGCCCAGGGACGCCACCACCGAGCGGGCGCCGCGCCGACGGGCGTCCTGCGTCGCGCGCAACGGCTCGTGGGAGCCGGTCAGCTCGGCCAGCTCCTCGGCGTTCGGCTTGATCAGATCGGGGCGTGCGGCGACCGCCCGGCGCAGCGCCTCACCACTGGTGTCCAGCAGCACCGGTACGCCCGCCGCCCGCGCGGTCCGCACCAGGCCCGCGTACGCGCCCACCGGCACCCCCGGCGGCAGGCTGCCGCACAGGGCCACCGCGTCGGCACCGGCCACCAGACGCTCGTACGCCTCCTGGAACGCGGACCACTCGGCGGGTGTGACGACCGGGCCGGGTTCGTTGAACTGCGTGGCGTCGCCGGTGCGTTCGTCGACGACGGCGACGGTCCGGCGGGTCGGGGCCGCGCACGGCACCAGCGCGTCGGTCACGCCGGTGAGCAGATCCCGTACGACACGGCCCGTGGGGCCGCCCGCGAAACCGGTGACCGTCACCTCGTGCCCGAGGGCGGCCAGGACGCGGGCCACGTTCAGTCCCTTGCCGCCGGGGCGTTCCGCCACCTCGGTCACCCGGTGCGTGGCGTGCGGGAGCAGGGCGGGGACGCGGTACGTGACGTCGAGAGCGGTGTTCACCGTGACCGTGAGAATCACCCTGGTCCGACCTCCCCCGGTCACCCGCGTTCGTCTGCTGTTCGCGTGAATGCGTCCTTCCGGACGTCCTGATCATGCCAAAGAGACGGTGGCCGGCCCAGTCCCGGGGTCGGCCACCGTCTCTCCACGCGCGCTCTGCGGGGCGTATGTCAGGCCAGTTGGGGCTCCACCACCCAAACCCCCTGCCTCATCACGCCCTTGAGGTCGAAGTTGTCGTCCAGCAGCACCAGGTCGGCGTCCTTGCCCGGCTCCAGGGATCCCACCCGGTCGTCCATGCCCAGCAGCCGGGCCGGGTTCGCGGACAGGGCCGCCACCACGTCCTGAACCGGCAGCCGGTCCACCGTCACCGCCCGCTTGAACGCCCGGTCCAGTGTCAGCGTGGAGCCCGCGATGGAGCCGCCCTCCACCAGCCGGGCCACGCCCTCACTGACCTCGACCTCCAGCGGGCCGAGCATGTAACGGCCGTCGCCGATGCCCGCCGCGTCCATCGCGTCCGTGATGAACGCGACCCGGCCCGCCCCCGCCCGGTGGAACGCCAGCTCCAGCGCGGCCGGATGCAGATGGACGCCGTCGTTGATCAGCTCGACCGTCACCCGCTCGTCCTCCAGCAGCGCGGCGATCGGGCCCGGCGCGCGGTGCCCGAGCGGCGGCATCGCGTTGAAGAGGTGGGTGGCGACCGTCGCCCCCGCCTCGATCGCCTCCACCGTCTGCTCGTACGTGGCGTCCGTGTGGCCCACGGCCGCGATCACCCCGTGCTCGGCCAGCAGCCGTACGGAGTCGATGCCGCCCGGCAGCTCGGTCGCCAGGGTGACCATCCTCGCCCTGCCGCGTGCCGCGTCGATCAGCTTGCGCACCTCCGCCGGATCGGGGTCGCGCAGCAGCGCCTCCGAGTGCGCGCCCTTGCGGCACGGGGAGATGAACGGGCCCTCGAAGTGGATCCCGGCCAGGTCGCCCTGCTCGGCCAGCTCACTCAGCAGGCCGGCCTGGCGGACCAGGACGTCCATGTCGTCGGTGACGGTGGACGCGACCAGGGTGGTGGTGCCGTGGCGACGGTGGGCGTGGATGGCCTTCTGCGCGTCCTCGGCGGTGCCGGAGAAGGAGGCCCCGCCGCCGCCGTGGTTGTGCAGGTCGACGAAGCCGGGGACCAGCCAGTGGTTTCGTACGTCGATCACCCGGGCGGTGCCTTGGGCGGCTTCGGGGGCGATCTTGGTGCCGTCGATGGTCACCCGGCCGTCGGGCACCGTGCCGGTGGGCAGCACCACCGTGGCGCCGGTGAGTACCTGCGGGTGCGTCGCGGCTTGTCGCGCCCCTGAGGGGGTGGCCATCAGGACGTTACCTCCGTGCGGTCGGTCGAATCGAGGAGATCCCAGGCCAGTAGTCCTGCGCCCCGGCATCCGGCTGTGTCGCCCAGCGCCGCCGGGGCGATGTCCGGGAGTTTCTGGAAGGTGACCCGCCGGCGGACGGCGCTCCGCAGCGGTGTGAACAAGGTTTCCCCCGCCTCGGCCAGGCCGCCACCGATGATGAGGGTGCGCGGGTCCAGCAGGGTGAGGGCGGTGACCAGGCCGTCGGCGAGTGCGTCGACCGCCTGCTGCCAGATCCGGACGGCGTTCGGGTCCCCGGACGTGACGGCCTTCGCGCAGTCCGCGGCGTCCGCCTCCGGGTCCCCGCAGGCCGCCGCCCACGCCTCGCCGACCGCCGCCGCCGACGCGAACCGCTCCAGGCAGCCGCGCTGTCCGCAGGGGCAGGGCGTCCCGCCGGGACGTACGACGATGTGGCCGATCTCGCCCGCGAAGCCGTGCGCGCCCGCCTCCACCCGGCCCTCCACGCCGATGGCGCCCGCGATGCCCGTGCCGAGGGCCACGAAGAGGAAGCGATCGGCGCCCTGACCTGCGCCGATGCGTCCCTCCGCGAGTCCTCCGGTGCGGACGTCGTGGCCGAGGGCCACCGGGATGCCGCCGAGCCGGTCGGTGAGCAGCCGCCGCAGCTCGACATCGCGCCAGCCGAGGTTGGCGGCGTAGACGGCTATGCCGTTCGCCTCGTCGACGATGCCGGGGACCGCGACTCCCGCCGCGGCAGCGCTCTCGCCGAGGTGCTCGACGCCGTACGCGCGCAGCTCGGCGGCGAAGTCGAGGATGCCGGCGACGACCTCGTCGGGCCCGCGTTCGCGGCCGGTGGCCCGGCGGGCCCGGTGCAGCAGCGCGCCGTCCGCCCCGACGAGGGCGGCTTTCATCCCGGTGCCGCCCACATCCAGGGCGATGACATGTCTCACGGAGACAGTGTGGCCCGAGGACCCGCAAGAGGTCTAGTCCACTTGCGTGGTGTAGACCTTATTCCGGATAGCGGTTTCATTGGTCGGAGCATTTATGTGTGCATCGTGTGTGCACGCGGGCGACGGCCGTCAGGGGAGCGGGAGAGCACAGTGCAGCGGCGGGCAGCGAAGTCGGGACCGATCGCGGCGGCAGCCGCCCTGAGCATGACGGCGGTCCTCGCCGGCTGCGGGCTCACCGGTGACTCCGGCGACGTCACCCTCAGACTCGTCGCCGCCGACTACGGCGACAGCGGCGCCAACAGCTCCGCGAAGTACTGGGCCGAACTCGTCGAGGCCTACGAGAAGGACCACCCCGACGTCACCGTCGAGGTCACCGTCCACTCCTGGAACGACGTCGACCGCGAGGTCAAGAGGCTCGTCGACGCCGGCAAGGCCCCCGACATGGCGCAGATCGGCTCCTACTCCGACTACGCGGCCAAGGACCTCCTCTACAAGGCGGGCGACGTCCTCTCCATCCCCGTCCAGGCCGACTTCGTGCCCCAGCTCGCCGACGCCGGTGAGGTACGAGGCGTGCAGTACGGCATGCCGTTCGCCTCCTCCACGCGGGTGCTGTTCTACAACAAGACCCTCTTCGCCAAGGCCGGCCTCACCGCGCCGACCACCTGGTCCGAGCTGGCCGAGGACGCCGCCGCGCTGAAGGCCGACGGTGTGAAGTACCCGTACGCCCTGCCGCTGGGCCCCGAGGAGGCGCAGGCCGAGACCATGCAGTGGCTGCTCAGCGGCGGGGGCGGCTACGCCGAGACCGCCACCGGCTACAGCATCGACTCCACCGAGAACGTCCACACCTTCACCTGGCTGAAGAACGAGCTGGTCGGCAAGGACCTCACCGGGCCGGTCGCGCCCGGCAAGCTCAACCGGGCCGACGCCTTCACCGCGTTCGCCGCCGGGCAGGTCGGCATGCTCAACGGGCACCCCTCGCTGATGAAGGCCGCCACCGCGAAGGGCGTGAAGTTCGGCATGGTCCCGATGCCCGGCGTCGACGGGCCGACCAAGGTCTCCATGGGCGTCGCCGACTGGATGACCGCGTTCAGCAAGAACGGGCACGCCGAGCAGATCAAGGACTTCCTGACCTTCGTCTACAGCGAGAAGAACGTCCTCGCCTTCTCCCGTGAGTACGACCTGCTGCCCGTCACCAACTCCGCCTCCCAGACCATGACCGCCGCCTCCCAGGACGCCGACCTCAAGCCCTTCCTCGACCAGCTGCCCGTGTCCGAGCTGTACCCGGTGGGGCGCACCTCCTGGGCCGCCGTCAGCGCCGACGTGAAGAAGCGGATCGGGCAGGCCGTGCGGCCCGGCGGCAGCCCGGCGGGGGTCCTCGGCCAGCTCCAGACCACGGCCACCACCGCGGAGAGCGGCTCCGCCGGCTGAGCCGTTGGGCTACGGTGCGGGGATGGTGCACGAGGAAGGGCTCGGGGCGAGGGAGCGGGACATCCTCGCCCTGGAGCGGCGCGGGTTCTCGGGGCCCGGCGCGAAGGAGCGGGCCATCCGGGAGGAGCTGGATCTGTCACCCGTGCGGTACTACCAGCTGCTGAACGCGCTGCTGGACGACGCGAGGGCGTTGGCGCATGATCCGGTGACGGTGAACCGGCTGCGGCGCGTGCGGGAGGCCCGCCGGGCGGAGCGGTAGGTCTGTGCGGGTTGGCAGGGGGTGACGTCCCGGGGGCTGCGCCCCCAGACCCCGCTTTCGGCCCTGAAGGGGCCTCGTCCTCAAACTCCCCCAGACGGGCTGTGTGCAGCCGACCGGGCTGATAGGTGCCCCTGTTGGCTATCGTCACCCGTATGGGCATCCAAGAGACGCACCCCACGGACTCTCCCCTCCCC
>NZ_MUBA01000080.1:13852-14055 GCF_002154575.1 Streptomyces bobili | reverse complement strand
CGGCGACTGCCCGCTCGACGAGCGGCTGACCGCACAGATGCAGGCCGCGCGCGAAGCGATGGTCAACGCCGCCAAGTACGGTGGCGAGGGCGGCGCCGTACAGGTCTACGCCGAGGTCGAGGGCAGGACGGTCTTCGTGTCCGTCCGGGACCGCGGTCCCGGCTTCGACTTCGACTCGATACCCGCCGACCGGATGGGCGTCA
>NZ_MUBA01000080.1:0-13835 GCF_002154575.1 Streptomyces bobili | reverse complement strand
CAGGGCGAGGGCGGCGCCGGGCGGCACGTGCGCGTGGTCCTCGTGGACGACCACCGCATGTTCCGCACCGGAGTGCAGGCCGAGATCGGCCGCACCGAGGAGACCGGTGTGGAGGTCGTCGGCGAGGCCGCCGACGTCGACCAGGCGGTCACGGTCATCACCGCGACCCGGCCCGAGGTCGTCCTCCTCGACGTCCATCTGCCGGGCGGCGGAGGTGTCGAAGTGCTGCGCCGCTGCGCCCCGTTGATGAGCGATCCCGAGCGGCCCGTGCGCTTCCTCGCCCTGTCCGTCTCGGACGCCGCGGAGGACGTGATCGGCGTGATCCGTGGTGGCGCCCGCGGCTATGTCACCAAGACGATCACCGGCACCGACCTGGTCGACTCCGTCTTCCGGGTCCAGGAGGGCGACGCGGTGTTCTCGCCGCGGCTCGCCGGATTCGTGCTGGACGCCTTCGCGTCCACCGACGCCCCGCCGGTCGACGAGGACCTCGACCGCCTCACCCAGTGCGAGCGCGAGGTGCTGCGCCTCATCGCCCGCGGTTACGCCTACAAGGAGATCGCCAAGCAGCTGTTCATCTCGGTGAAGACGGTCGAGTCCCATGTCTCGGCGGTCCTGCGCAAGCTCCAGCTGTCCAACCGTCACGAGCTGACCCGCTGGGCGACGGCACGCCGGCTGGTGTGACCGGGGCGGCCTCAGACCACCCGGCTCGCCCCCGCGTACGGCATCTCGTCGAGCGGTGCCACCCGTACCGGGGCAGAGGGGTTGGGGGCGTGGATCATCTTGCCGCCGCCGATGTAGATCCCGACGTGCGTGATGCCCGAGTAGAAGAACACCAGGTCGCCCGGCTGTAGTTCGGAGCGGGACACGCGGCGCCCGGCGTCGATCTGCGCGTACGTCGTGCGGGGCAGGGACACGCCCGCCGAGCGGTACGCGGCCTGGACGAGGCCCGAGCAGTCGAAGGCGTTCGGGCCGGTCGCGCCCCACACATAGGGGTTGCCCAGCTTGGCGTAGGCGTAGGAGACGGCCGCCGCCGCACGGGAGTTGGGGGCCGTCGCGGTGGCCGAGCCGGCGGCGGGCAGACTGTCGCGGGCGCCCGCCGAGGCCCGTGAGGCACGGGTGTCCGTCCCGCCGCCGGTGCCCGCGACGACCCGTGCGCGCTCCTGGGCCGTGAGCCGGTTCAGCAGGGCGCGCGCCGTGTCCAGCTTTTCGGTGATCGTCTTCTTGTGCCGCTTCAGCTCGGCCTTGCGCTTCGTCAGCGAGGTCAGTTCGACGCGAGCGGCACCCCGCAACTGCTCGACCTCCCGGAGCTGCTTGCGGACCCGGGTGACGGCGGCGGACTGGCGGTCGCCCGCGCGCTCGGCGAAGGCGGCGTTGTCGAGGTACTGGTCGGGGTCGTCGGAGAGCGCCAGTTGCGTCGCCTCGCCGAGGCCGCCGCTGCGGTACTGCGCCGCCGCCATCGTTCCCAGCGCCTCGCGGGCCGTGTTGAGCCGCGCCTCCTTACGCGCGGCCTCGTCCCGCAGGGTCTCCAGCCGCCGCTCCGCGGCCGTCGCCTTCTCCTGCGCGCCGTTGTACTTCTCGGTGGCCGCCTCGGCCTCCTGGTACAACTTGTCCACTTTGGCCTTCACCTGCGCCGGCGTGACGTTCGGCTCGGCGTGCCCGATCCCGTCGAAGGCGGTCGCGCCGGCCACCCCGGCGAGGGCGATGGTGGCTGCCGTGCGGGCCGTGTGGCCGCCGGTCGAACGCTGACGGGGCTTGCGGTGCGCTGGCACGTGGTACTGCACGTCCTTTCGTCGACCGCCTCGTCGATACGGCCGCCGGGCGGGCCGGGTCCGTGGGGACGGGCCTCGGCCGCCAGGGGGAGCGGGCGTACTGCCGCGGGGTGCGGCTGACGCGTCCGACGACGCCCGCACGGGGAGCGGGGCGCCGCCGGACCTTCTCGGCGGTGGTGTCCGGCTGCCGCCCCTGGGCCGGGCGGCGGTGGGGAGCCGGTCACCTGGGGGAGGACGCTAGGCCCGTTCGTGTCAGTCGGGTAACGCGATGTGCGGAAGTGACGCGAGCGGACTGCCGGGTGACCGGAAGTGGTCGTACCGCCGGTCCCAAGTCGTCGACTTCGCAGGGCGGGCCGACCGATGCGGTGAATCCGGGACACGCCGGAGCGGCGCGCTGCTATGAGGCGCATATATGCGGGACCTGAGCGACCCGGGTGACCGGGTGACCGGGTGACCGGGTGACCGGAGGACCGGAGTCCTCAGGCCGGCCGTACCACGCTGTGGATCGACGACTCCCCGTCGTAGTAGATCGACTCCTCGCGCACGTACGTGCCGGGCTTCGGGGCGTGGATCATCATGCCGTTGCCTATGTAGATGCCGACATGGGTGACGTCGGCGTAGAAGAACACCAGGTCACCGGGTTGCGCGGAGGACAGGGAGACCGTCGTGCCGGCGTTCACCTGGTCGTAGGTGACGCGCGGCAGGGTGACGCCGGCGGCCTTCCAGGCGGCCTGGGTGAGGCCGGAGCAGTCGTAGGAGTCCGGGCCGGTGGCACCCCACACGTACGGCTTGCCGATCTGCGCGCGGGCGAACGCCAGCGCCTTCTCGGCCTTGGTCGCGTACGAGGAGTCCGTGGCGGGGGAGGGGGACGGCGACGGTGAGGACGACGAGGTGTCGGTGCCCGTGGACCCCGTCGACCCCGACCCCGAGGCATCGCTGCTCTCCTGCTGGGCCGCCGCGTCCGCTGCCGCCTTCTGCTGCTGCTCGGCCAGCTCGGCCGCCTTGCGGGCGGCTTCCTGCCGCTTGCGCTCCTCGATCGCCGCCAGCCGTGCCTTCTCCTCGGCCGTCAGCTGCGACAGCAGGGCGCGGGCGGAACTGAGCTTCTTCTGGACGGTGGCCTTGGCGGTCCTGAGGCCGTTCTGCGAGTCGGTGAGCGTCTGGAGGCTCTCGGCGGCCTCCTGGCGCTTCTTCATCGTCTCCGCCTGGTCGGCGAAGTAGTCGTCGACCGCGCCCTTCTGCCGCTCGGTCACCCGGCCCATCAGCTGCGTCTGGTCGAAGTAGTCCTGCGGGGTGTCCGCGAGCAGGAACGTCGCCGTGTCGGGGGCGGAGGCGCCGGTGCGGTACTGGGCGGCGGCGTAGGAACCCAGTTCCTCCCGCGCGTCGTTGAGCTTCTGCGCGCGCTGGGCGACATCGTCGAGGAGGGTGTCGACCTGCTTGCGCTGCTTGGTCGTCTTCTCCTTGGCGGCGTTGTACTTCTCGGTGGCCGTCTCCGCCTGGCGGTAGAGATCGTCGACCTTCTTCTCGACCTCCTCGACACTCGGCTTGTCGTCGGTGGAGGGAGCGGCGGTCGCCGTCTGCGAGAGGAGGGCCACCGAGGTGAGGGCGGCGGTGGCGAGAGCGGGGGTACGGATTCCGGCCACGCGGGTGCCCGCGGGACGGGGCTTGCGGTGCTGCGACGCCAAGGGAGGCGACTCCTTCCAGTTTCCGCCTACCGGGTTAGCTGTCGGGTTCGGGCGGTCTGGAAGGGTTGCCCTACGGCTCGTCCTCCCCGGAGGGGAGTGAGCCGATTCACCCCAAGGTCTCGGTGGGTCCCCGGCTCCGGTTGCCGCGAGGGCGCGCCGGACTCGGCGGAGGCCGTGCGGCCCGGCGAGGTTCGCCGGAAGGGGTCGTACGGCCTGCCCGGCACCGTAGCCAACGGGTGTGGCCCCTGTGAAGGTTGGTGGGTGATATGCCCGATACATTTTCGTGACCTCGGGGCGGGCCGTCGTCCGTGGTCACCGACGGTGCCAGGGGCGCCCCGGATCGTGAGAGCCGCGGGATGTTTCCGGGACGGCCACGGGTTGTCAGTGGGGCAGCCTAGACTCGGAGAGCGATGAGCAGCCTCTTTGACGACAGCTTCCTGGCGGACCTCCAGGCCCCCCGCGGCCACCACGAGGAACCCCCGCCGCCGCCCGAGGACGATCACTCTCCGGAACCGGTTCCGGACGATCTGTTCGGCGGGAAGTTCGACGCGCCGCCGGACCGGGACACCCACTACCGCGACGGCGCCCCCCGCCCGCCGCTCGACGCGGCGGCCCTCCTGGAGGGGCTCAACGAGAACCAGCGCGCGGCCGTGGTCCACTCCGGCACCCCGCTGCTCATCGTCGCCGGCGCCGGCTCGGGCAAGACGCGCGTGCTCACGCACCGCATCGCCCACCTCCTCGCCGAGCGGCATGTCCACCCGGGCCAGATCCTCGCGATCACCTTCACCAACAAGGCCGCGGGCGAGATGAAGGAGCGTGTCGAGCAGCTCGTCGGCCCGCGCGCGAACGCGATGTGGGTGATGACCTTCCACAGCGCGTGCGTGCGCATCCTGCGCCGTGAGAGCAAGCGCCTCGGCTTCACCTCGTCGTTCTCGATCTACGACGCCGCCGACTCCAAGCGTCTGATGGCCCTGGTCTGCCGCGACCTGGACCTCGACCCCAAGCGCTTCCCACCGAAGTCCTTCAGCGCCAAGATCAGCAACCTGAAGAACGAGCTGATCGACGAGGAGGACTTCGCCGCCCAGGCAACGGACGGGTTCGAGAAGACCCTCGCCCAGGCGTACGCCATGTACCAGTCGCGGCTGCGCGAGGCGAACGCCCTCGACTTCGACGACCTGATCATGACGACGGTCAACCTGCTGCGCGCCTTCCCCGACGTCGCCGAGCACTACCGCCGCCGCTTCCGGCATGTCCTCGTCGACGAGTACCAGGACACCAACCACGCCCAGTACGCGCTGGTCAGGGAACTCGTCGGCTCCTCCGAGCACCCGGTGGACGTGCCACCGAGCGCGGACGACCTGCCGCCCGCCGAACTCTGCGTCGTGGGCGACGCCGACCAGTCGATCTACGCCTTCCGCGGTGCGACCATCCGCAACATCCTCCAGTTCGAGGAGGACTACGCGGACGCTACGACGATCCTGCTGGAGCAGAACTACCGCTCCACCCAGACGATCCTCACGGCCGCCAACGCCGTCATCGAGCGCAACGAGTCGCGCCGCCCCAAGAACCTGTGGACCAACGCCGGCGACGGTGCGCGCATCACCGGCTATGTCGCCGACACCGAGCACGACGAGGCACAGTTCGTCGCCGACGAGATAGACCGCCTCACGGACGCGCGCGAGGCCAAGGCCGGTGACGTCGCCGTCTTCTACCGCACCAACGCCCAGTCCCGCGTCTTCGAAGAGATCTTCATCCGCGTCGGCCTGCCCTACAAGGTCGTCGGCGGCGTCCGCTTCTACGAGCGCAAGGAGGTCCGGGACGTCCTGGCCTACCTGCGCGTCCTCGCCAACCCGGAGGACTCGGTACCGCTGCGCCGCATCCTCAACGTGCCCAAGCGCGGCATCGGTGAGCGCGCCGAGGCGATGATCGACGCCCTCTCCCAGCGCGAGAAGATCAGCTTCGCGCAGGCCCTCAAGCGCGTCGACGAGGCCTACGGCATGGCCGCGCGCTCCACGAACGCGGTCCAGCGGTTCAACACGCTGATGGAGGAGCTGCGCACGATCGTCGAGTCGGGCGCGGGACCGGCCACGGTCCTGGAGGCGGTCCTCAACCAGACCGGCTATCTCTCCGAGTTGCAGAACTCCACCGACCCGCAGGACGAGACCCGCGTCGAGAACCTCCAGGAACTCGCCTCCGTGGCCCTGGAGTTCGAGCAGGAGTCCGGCGAGGGCGAAGGGACCGGCTCGCTCTCCGAGTTCCTGGAGCGGGTCGCGCTGGTCGCCGACTCCGACCAGATCCCCGACGAGAGCGAGGACGGCTCGGGCGTCATCACGTTGATGACCCTGCACACCGCCAAGGGCCTGGAGTTCCCGGTGGTCTTCCTCACCGGCATGGAGGACGGCGTCTTCCCGCACATGCGCGCCCTCGGCCAGACCAAGGAGCTGGAGGAGGAGCGCCGTCTCGCCTACGTCGGCATCACACGCGCGCGGGAGCGGCTGTACCTGACGCGCTCCGCGCTGCGCAGCGCCTGGGGGCAGCCGTCGTACAACCCGCCCTCGCGGTTCCTGGAGGAGATCCCGGCCGCGCATGTCGACTGGAAGCGGACCGGGGCGACCTCGCCGGTGCCCGCGGGTCCGGTGTCCGGGGTGGCGGCCTCGCTGTCGTCGTCCCGTTCGCGTTCCTCGGCGGCCGGCGGGTCCGGCTTCGCCACGCGGCGCACCTCGGAGAAGGCGGTGGTCTCCCTGGCCGTCGGCGACCGGGTCACCCACGACCAGTTCGGTCTCGGCACGGTCGTCGGTGTGAAGGGCACGGGCGCCAACGCGGAGGCGACGGTCGACTTCGGCGAGGCCAAGCCGAAGCGCCTGCTGCTGCGCTACGCGCCGGTGGAGAAGCTGTAGTCGGCACGCGATGAGCCCCCGGCGTCGACTCGATCGAGTCGACGCCGGGGGCTCATCGGTGAAGTCGGGCGGTGTTACGTCGGGTCGAGTCCGTGGCTGCGCAGCCACGGCAGCGGGTCGATGGCGGAGGCGCCGCCCGGCCGGACCTCGAAGTGCAGGTGCGGCCCGGTGGAGTTGCCGGAGTTCCCGGAGTACGCGATCGGGTCGCCGGCCTTCACCGTCGTACCGGAGGCGACGCGGTAGCTGGAGAGGTGGCAGTACCAGGTCTCCGTGCCGTCCTTCGCCGTCACGATCATCATGTTGCCGTAGGCGCTGTTCCACTGGGTGCGGACCGTGCCGTCGGTCGCCGCCATCACCGTGGTGCCGTAGGACACGGGGAAGTCGATGCCGGTGTGCTGGGACATCCAGTTGATGCCGGCCTGGCCGTAGTAGGCGCTCAGGCCGTGGTTGGAGACAGGCAGTGCGTACTTGGGGCGCAGCCGCTCCTTGCGGGCCGCCTCCGCCGCCGCCTTCTTCTTCTCGGCTTCCTGCTGCGCCTTGAGGTCGATGCGTTCCTGCGTACGGCTGGCCCGGTCGGCGAAGTCGTCGGCCTCGGCGGTGAGGGTCTGGAGCTGGGTGTCCAGCTTGTTGTTCGCGGCGGACGGCTTCACCGCCTGCGCCTCGGAGGTGGAGGCGGAAGCCGTGGTGTCGTGGTCGTCGCCACCGGTCAGCGTGCCGACCGAGGCCGCCGCGATACCGGCCACCCCCATGACGCACGCCGAGGGCACGGCCACGGTCAGCAGCGCGGAACGCTTCGCGGGGGCGCGGCGGCGGGAGCGGTTCGCGTTGCGGGTCGCCGCCCGCCCGAGCGGGGCCGGAACGGCTTCCTCCTGCTCGTCGAGGAGCGGGGCGCCGTCGGCCGGCTCACCGTCGGCGGCGGATTCGTCGCGGCGGACCTGCTCGAACGTTGCGGTGGCCTGCTGATCGAAGGGGACCTCGGCCTGCTGCCCGTACTCGTCGCCGTCGCTGTTCTCCGTGGTGTCGGCGCCGCCGCCGTCGGAGTTCCACTGCGTCGCGTCGTAGGCGCCGGTGTCGAAGGCCTGCGTGCCCCATTCCCACTGCTGGGTTCCGTCGGCCGGGGTGCCGGACGTGTCGGGCTGGAGCCAGGCGCTCGCGTCCCACTGACCGCTGACGTCGGGCGCGGTGGCTTGCGGCGGGATGCCCGACAGCTGCTGCGGGTCCGTGGACCAGGCCGTCGTGTCGTAGGCACCCGTGTCATAGGCGGCGGCGTGGTGCTGGGCCGCGTACGGGTCGTGGTTCAGGGTCTGGTGGCTGCCCGTGGCCCACTGCGTGGCGTCGTACGCCCCGGTCGGGGCGGTCGACGTGCCGTCGCCCGGCATGTCGCCGAAGAGGGGGTCGGCCGAGAACTGACCCGTGCCGTGCGCGCCGGTGTCGTACGTGCCGGAGTCGTAGCCGTGGTACGTGGTGAAGTCGCCGTACTGGGCTTCCGGGGAGCCGTACGACGCCTGATGCGCCGGGTCGGCGTCGGAAGCCGGGGCCGGGGTGGTCATGGTCCCCGACGGGTGACGATCGTTCACCAACTTCTCTCTCGCCTCGACAACAGGGGCTGCCAGAGCAGTGCGGTGACTGTACCCGCCGGTATGCGGGCACGACAATCTTCTGCAGGTTTCGTGCCCGCGGGAAAGGGGCATTCGGCCCTGTTTCGGGGGAGGGCGGGCGCGGGTTTGGCCCTATGTTCGAAGTCTGTTCGATGTCGAACGACTGTCGTGGAGCTGTGAAGGCGAGGTAAGTCGGCTGTGTCGGGCGGCGGTTATGTCGCTGTGTGTCTCTTTGTGACCGGAAGCGGCGTCAGGTGTCTTGTCGAGAACGTCTTGTGGCGCCTCTTGGTCGTTCGTCGGGTGTCCTCAGGCGACCGTCAGATCGCCGGTGTGCGAGGCGGCCGTGCCGGGCGTGGCGTCGGCCGTCGTCCGGTCGCCGTCGAGTGCCTGCCGAATGCCGGTCGCGACGGCCGGGTGCACCGGGAGGGCGAGATGGCCGATGCCGCTCACCTGCACGTTCTCCGTCAGGAGGTCGGGATGGTCGAGGCGGGCGGTCTCCAGCGGCACCATCAGGTGGTCGAGGTCGCTCCAGAAACTGACGAAGCGCGTCCGGCAGCCGGGCGCGGGCCGCGACAACTCCTCGATGACCTCGGAGCCGGGGCGCATCTGCCGCACGATCGGGTGGGCGTTCGCCAGCGGCGCGACCTGGGTCCCGGAGTGCGGGGTGCCCAGCATGACCAGCGTCCGCACCCGCGTGTCGCCGCCCAGCCGCTGCACGTAGTAGCGGGCGATCAGCCCGCCGAGGCTGTGGCCCACCACATCCACCTGGCTGCTGCCGGTGCGCTGGCAGATCTCCTCGATGTGCCGGCCGAGCAGTTCGGCGGCGATCCGGATGTCACAGGTCAGCGGGGAGTAGTTGAGCGACTCCACCCGGTGCCTGCCGTGCTGGCCGAGGCTGCGGCGCAGCAGGACGAACACGGAACGGTTGTCGATGAAGCCGTGCAGGAGGACCACCGGGGGCGGGGCCTGGGCAGGCAGCCGCGCCGGGTCCCCGGCCCCTTCGGTGCCACCGGCCGGGAGCGCGGGCGGGCCGCCGCGGCGCTCCTGGGCGATGCCGGACGGATACAGGAGGAGATGCCCCGTGAGGATGGCGATCTCCAGGGCGGTGGCCTTCAGGAGTGTCACGGAGAGTCCCATCAGCCCGCTCGGCAGCAGACGCCGGCAGAGACGGAACGGAAGAAAGGGCTCCAAGGCCCGGGTGACCTGCATGGCCGACCTCCTGTCGGCACGCTGAGGACGGCTCTGTCCCCCGTGTGCCCTCGTGGAAGTCGCGGCGGAGGCGGTCGGCGGTGCGCGAAGGGCGGGTGCGGTGGGGTGAGCGGTGCGCTCCCTGGCTCCTCACGTCGACGACCCGGTCCTGCCTGCCCATCGAGCCTGCGCCGATGCGCCGCACCGCCACGGCGCGCGGTCTGCGACGCGGCGGTGCGGCGACCTCGTTGCGGCTCCCGTTGCGCTGGTTTCCCCGGGTTCCCCGTCGGGGGAGAGGAAACCGCGTTAGGTGAACGTGTCCCATTGTGTGATTTCCCCCTCGGTGCGCACCGTAAAACCGCCGGTTGCGGGATGCTGGCGATAACGTTCGTTCACTTCCCCGGCCGGTGTGGTGGTACCTCTCGGTACGCAGGGAATCGGTACGGATGGATGTAGTCGCTTCATGGAGGCAGTGATGGGTGTGGCAGCCGGTCCGATCCGCGTGGTGGTGGCCAAGCCGGGGCTCGACGGCCACGATCGCGGGGCCAAGGTGATCGCGCGCGCGTTGCGCGACGCCGGTATGGAGGTCATCTACACAGGCCTCCACCAGACCCCCGAACAGATCGTCGACACCGCGATCCAGGAGGACGCCGACGCGATCGGCCTGTCCATCCTCTCGGGGGCGCACAACACGCTCTTCGCCGCCGTGATCGCGCTCCTCGAGGAGCGCGACGCGGCGGACATCCTGGTCTTCGGCGGCGGGATCATCCCCGAGGCGGACATCGCTCCGCTGAAGGAGAAGGGCGTCGCGGAGATCTTCACACCCGGCGCGACCACCGCGTCGATCGTGAACTGGGTACGGGCGAACGTACGACAGCCCGCCGGAGCGTAGAACGCTCCCGCGGCGCGAGTGGTCCGGGGAATCGTGCCTGAGGGCGACGACCCCGGACCCCCGCACGCCCCCGACGGGACCGGAGGTCAGCCGGCGGCGTTTCCCGCCGCCCCCAGCTCCTCGCTCATCACCGCCCGCAGCCGCAGTGTCGTGCCCAGCCGCTGGAAGGCCTCCGCCCAGTAGCCGCCCGCGCCGGGCGACGCGTCCTCCGGCTCCTCCGGGACTGCCAGCAGGCCGTCCAGCCGGGCCGCCTCCGCCGGGTCGAGACAGCGTTCCGCCAGGCCCATCACCCCGCTGAAGCTCCACGGGTAACTTCCCGCGTCCCGCGCGATGTTGAGCGCGTCGAGAACCGCCCGGCCGAGCGGCGCGGCCCACGGCACCGCGCACACCCCGAGCAGCTGGAACGCCTCCGACAGGCCGTGCGTCGCGATGAAACCGGCCACCCAGTCCGCCCGTTCGCCCGCCGGGAGGGTGCCGAGCAGTTTGGCCCGCTCGGCGAGGGAGACCGCGCCCGGTCCGCCTGCCTCCGGCGCCGACGGCACCCCGAGCAGCGCCCGCGACCAGCCGGCGTCCCGCTGCCGTACGGCCGCCCGGCACCAGGCCGCGTGCAGCTCGCCCGCCCAGTCGTCGGCCACCGGCAGCGCGAGGATCTCCGCAGGCGTACGGCCGCCCAGCCGCGCCGGCCAGGAGCCGAGCGGGGCCGAATCCACCAGCTGGCCCAGCCACCAGGACCGCTCGCCCCGGCCGGGCGGCGCCTTGGGCACCACGCCGTCGCGTTCCATGCCCGCGTCGCACTCGTGCGGTGCCTCCACAAGGACCGTCGGCGTGTCCCGCATGTGGTCGACGGCCACGCAGGCGGCGGCCCGCACCGCCATCCGCGCGGCCAGCGCCGAACCCGGCAGTGCCGACAGCAGCTCCGCCGCCGTGGAACGGACATTGCGGCTGCGGTCGGCCAGGGCCTGCTCCAGGAACGGCTCGTCCCGGGGGCCGAGGCCGGTCCGCAGCGAGTCGAGGAACATCAGGCGGTCCTCGGCACGCTCCGTCGGCCACGTCGACTCCAGCAGCGCGCGGGCGGCGTCCGGGTCGCGGGACCGGATCCCCGCCAGGAGAGCAACCCGCTCGGCGAACAGGCCCTCCTGCCACAGCTTCCCGATGCGGCCGGCCTCCTCCGGGCCCGGCAGGGACGTCCCACCGCCCGGTGTCGAGCGCAGGGCGAACCGCCAGTCCGGATTGAGCCTGGCCAGCCACAGCCCACGCGGGCCCGCGAACTCCAGCGCCGCCGGGCGCAGATCGGTCCGGCCGCGGGCCGAGTCCAGCAGGGCGGGCAGGGCCGCGGCGGGCGGGGCGAACCCACGGGCGTTGGCCGCCGCCAGCCACTGGGGCAGCAACTCCATGAGGTCAGGTGCCGTGCCCCTGCGGCCGCCTCCACCGGTGCCGGGACGGTCGGCCAGCAGCCGGGCCAGTCTGCGGGCCGCCGCGGCGGGCAGCGCCGGGCGCGGGTCCTCGGGGGCCGGCTCAGGACGCGGCGCCGCACGCCCCGGCCGCAGCCCGGCCCGACGCCGTACGGTCTCCGCCGCCGCCGCGTCCAGCAGCGCCGAGGAAGCGGACCGGCCGGGCGCCACCCCCGACGGCGTACGCCGGTCCGTCCCGAGGAGGGCCATGGCGACGAGGTCCTCCCACGACGCCGAGGGGGTACCGGTGCTGGTCATGCGGGTTCCCTTCCTGATGACCTACCGAGTCGGGTGAACGGGCGGACGGCATGGACGGGGGATACGGGCGGCGGGGTCAGCAGAGGGGCACCGCCTCTGCGGGGCCCGGCGGCCAGGCCGTGAGGGGAGTGAAGCCGCGGTGGCCGCACTCGCCGAAGACGGTGACGGGCCCGCCACCCGAGAGGGCGACCAGACGCCACAACCCGGGTCGGGCCGTCGCCGAAGGCGTGAGCGGCAGCGCCGTGTCCCCGTCGGCGTCCGCCAGCTGCCAGGAGGCCCCGTCCGGTGTGGGGACGACACCGTCCAGGGTCACCGGCACCGACTCCAGCCAGGGATCGTCGCGCAGGGCCGAGCCGTAGCGGGCGGCGGCCTCCGCCGTGGTCACACCGGCCGGCCGGACCGCCGTGGGCACGGGCGGGCCGAACTGCTCGCCCAGAGCGGCCCGCCGCTGCCCGGCACCGGAATACGCCGACACCTCCGCGTCCAGGGCCAGACCGACCGGCAGGTTCAGATCGGGGGCGCGGCCGGCCGGCCCGTAGGAGAGGACGAGCGCGGTGCGGTCCGAGGCGACGCCGTGCAGCCAGATGCGGCGGGTCGTCAGTTTCGGGTCGCTGACGTCGTACTGGGCGAGGACCAGCCAGTCGTCGCGCAGCGGCGGTCCGTCCGGCGGCCGGGTGAGGCCGACACGGGTGCGGACCGTCGCCGCCAGCGCCGCCGGCAGGTGCTCGCGGTGCAGCCAGCCCTGGTCGAGGAGGTGGAGCAGCGCGCACTCCTCCAGTAGCCGCACCGGCCAGCCGGGACCGGAACCGGCGAGCGCCCCCAACTCCCGCACCCGTGCGGCGAGGCCGGGCGCCTGGGCATCGACCATGCGGGCCGCCGTCTCCTCCCACAGTCCGTACCCCTCCCGCCCGGCCGTGGCCAGGCCGGAGCGCAGGAGGTCGGCGAGCCGCTGCTCCAACTCCGCGGCTCCCACGGTGATGCGCTCGGCGCGGCGCTCGGCTCTGCGCCGGGCCGCCTCCGGATCGGCGGAGCCCGCTCCGGAACCCTCCGCCGCCGCGCCCTCTTCCCCCCGTGTGCGCCCGCGCCGTGCCGCGAGCCACCGCTCAGCCCAGTCCGGTGCGTGCGCCTCCGCTCGCGCCCGCACCGCCCCTTCCCCGCCCGACCACAGCAACAGCAGACCGAGCGCGTGCTTGCACGGGGACTTCCGGCTCGGACAACTGCACGTGTACGCCGGCCCGGACGCGTCCGCGACATCGACGACCGTCCGGTACGGCCCGCTCCCGCTGCTCCGGCACAGCCCCCACACCGCCCCCTCCTCGGAACTTCCCGTCCCGGACCACGGCCCGGCCGCGCCGAGTTTGCTCCCCGCTTTGCGTGACGTGGCGTCAGGCGCCAGTGCCAGCACCTGATCCGTCGTCCAGCGCACCCCCTGCTGTGTCATGACATCGAAGGTAGATCCCCCCACTGACAATCGGCCCCGGCGTCGCTGTCGCGGAGGCATTCGCGCAGGTCAGATCGTGTTGTCAGTGGGGTGGTGCAAGGTGGACACCAGATCCGAACCGGCCGAGCTGGAGGGGGCCTCAGCCATGTCAGTCACCGCTGAACCGACATCCGCCGAACCACGCCACGACCACTCCGCGCCCGCGAACGACCTGGCCGGCCAGGAGGTGTTGAGGCCGCACGCCGAGGACGCCTTCGCCCAGGAACTCGCCGCGCTGGCCGCGCACGACGACCGTCCGCGCCCCGCCCGCTGGAAGCTCTCGCCGTGGGCCGTCGCCACCTACCTCCTCGGCGGCACCCTGCCGGACGGCACCGCGATCACCCCGAAGTACGTGGGCCCGCGCCGCATCGTCGAGGTCGCCGTCACCACGCTCGCCACCGACCGCGCCCTCCTCCTGCTCGGTGTGCCCGGCACCGCCAAGACCTGGGTCTCCGAGCATCTCGCCGCAGCCGTCAGCGGTGACTCGACCCTGCTGGTCCAGGGCACGGCGGGCACCCCGGAGGAGGCGATCCGCTACGGCTGGAACTACGCGCAGTTGCTCGCGCACGGGCCCAGCCGGGCCGCACTGGTGCCCAGCCCCGTCATGCGGGCCATGGCGG
>NZ_MUBA01000008.1 GCF_002154575.1 Streptomyces bobili | reverse complement strand
CCCGGCCGTCCGTCCAGGACGCCTCCCGTCCGCAGGAGAACTCCCGGGTCTGGCAGCTCTCCCTGCCCGGCGACGTCCGCCACTACCTGAAGGTGTCCCGGCGCCCGTTGATGTACGAGCGCGAGACCCTCGCCCTGCGCCACGCGGCTCCGGCCCTTGGCGCCGGCCGCGCTCCACAGCTGCGGGCCTCGAGCGCGGAACATCTGGTCCTGCTCCTGACCGCGCTTCCGGGACGGTCGCTCGAGCACCTGAAGCCGACGTCCGCCGAGGAAGTCCGCGCGCAACGGCAGGGCGGCACCCTGCTGGCCCGACTGCACGCGGCAGGCGACGTGTCGGGCCCCTGGCGCGCCCAGGCCGAGCAGGCGCTGCACGCCGCCGCCGATGAAGCCGAGAACCACCTGCGAAAGGCCGGGGACAGAGTGACCTCGGCGGAGCAGAGGCTGGTGCGCGATCTGGCCGAGCAGTTGCACGCGCTCCCGCCGCTGCCTCTCGCGTTCGTCCACGGCGACGCGCAGCTCCTTCACTAGGCAAGTCTCTTGTCGGGATGGAAACTGTCGGATCTGAGATACCCCGTAAACAAAGGCGTGGGGCGGTTCGGTGGGGCAGCCCCACGGCGGAGTCGTCGGCGCCGGTGAGGGGCTGGTGACGATGTGGATTCGGCTCCCGGTGGCACGCCGGCGCCCAGGATGAGTTCAGGCGGCTCGACCGGTGAAGGAGCGGCTGAACTGCTGTCCCGACTGGACCATGCCGCGGACGTTGCCGAGCCGCTCCCTTTCGTACCCTGTGAGGGCCTGCGCCACCGTCGATCCACGCACGCCCGCAGCAACGGCTTCGGCGACGGCCTCGGCGTCGTGGAGCGATGCGCTGAAGCCCGAGCCGGTCATCGGGGTCGGCACATGCGCGGCATCTCCCACGAGGGCAAGACGTCCGTTGACGAGCTTGTCGGGGACGTACTCGGCGATGGGGGTGCCGATGACGGCACGACGCTCGATGCAATCGAGGATGGCCTCGCGCCAGGGCGACGGCCACAGGTCCTCAACTTTGTCCGCGAGCTCGCGGAAGGTCGCCTCCGGTATGTCGGCGGAGGTGAGCGACCGGCGCACGACGTTGCCGACAACACTGCCCGTTTCGCGTAGGAGATCATTGTGGCTCGCGTCGTACCAGGCCCAGCCGACCTGGCGGGCGCCTGGGGCGACGGAACCGTCGGGGCCGGGGAGTGGGTAGCCGAGGAGATAGTCCTCTCCGCCGCTGAGGATGTCGACGTCCCGTGGCAGGCGGCGTGAGGGAGCGAGCGAGGACTCGTTGGTGAGGCCGAGCCAGATCAGGTAGCCGGCGAACGTCGCGTCGGGCTTGTCGGGTGCGACGCCGACGCGCACGACGCTTCCGTGGCCATCCGCCCCGATCACGACATCACCTCGGAACGTCTGCTGGTCCGAGGTGATCACCCACGCGGAATCCGCGTCCTGGTCGACGCTCCGTACGATCGTGTGGGGGCGAAGCTCGATAAAGGGGTCGGCGTCGACGGCCGCCCGGAGCCGGGCGTGGACCGCCATCCAGCTCTGCACACCGGGGGCCACTGAACTCAGTGGCGCCGAACCGCTCTGGGAGTGACGGGATCCCGTGATTCTGCTGAGGAGGCCCTCACTCACCCCGCCGAGAGCAGCCCCTTTCCGGGCCCGAGGGGCGGCCCCCGATCGCTCCAGCATCGTCACGTCGACTCCGGCGTGCGACAGGGCCAATGCGGTCATCAGGCCCGCTAGAGATGCACCGACGACGATGGCGGCGCCCTGGCGCTCGTCCCGGTTCCCGGAACGGGGCACGTCGCGCGTAGCTGTGGTCATGCTGTTGTTCTCCTCACGGAGTCGTCACGGTGGTGGTCTGGGCGGGCGCGCTGTGGCGGGCGCCGAGGCCCAGGGTGGGCATCTCGGCGGCGCTGCCCAGCGTGATCACCGGGCTCTTGCCAGTTGTGTCCCATCCCTAGCGGAAGTGGGGCACTGACCATGCAACCGGGAATGGCGATGACGTGGGAGTCTCGGTTGTGAGGGGTACCTGCAGGGACCCCCAGGTGGCATCCCTGCAGGCCGCGCCGTCCGAATTACTGGGAGCTGCCGGGCGCTCAGTGGGAGAGCAGCGCGCCGAGGTCGATCTTCCCACTCTGCACTTGCGCGTCGTGCGGCTCGTCGAGTCCGCCGTCGGTGATGTACAGCCGCTTCCCGCGCACCGCGGTGGCGGTGGGTGAGGCGAGGCCGTCCGAGGCGGTCAGCACGGTCCTGGTAGTGCCGTTCGGGTGGATGACCGCGATCTTGTTCTGTGTGTTCAGCGCGGCGAACACGACATTGGAGTGGTCGCTGAGGAAGTTGAAGTCATCGATGCCAGTGAGGCCGCTGGCGACGGTGTGGACCCGGCCCGGAGCTCCGGTGACGGTGACGGGGATCCGCAGCAGCGTGCCCTTGCTGAGGTTGGAGACCCATACAGCGCCGTTGTGGAAACGGAGTCCGTTCGCACCGTACGGCACGGGTGCGGACGCCTTGATCGCGAGGGCGGGGTCGACCAGCCACGCGGTCGCGGGACCGCCGGAGACCGGTACGCTCCAGACGGTGCCCATCTCGCTGTCGGCGACGTACAAGGTGCGCCCGGCCGGATCGATGGCCAGACCGTTGGGGACTCCGCCCGCGGGCAATGCCGCGATGCGGTGAGGAGTGCCGCCCGGCGGCAACTTCCACACCCCGTTCCGGGAGGCGTCGGAGGACCACACGTCGTAGTAGACGGTGCCGTCGTGGCCGCGAGTGTTGCCGGTGATTCCGTCGCCCTTCTGCCCGGTGACCAGCACCGTGCGGTGCCCGGACGGTGCGATCCGCACCAGTGCCGGCCGTTCGCCCGCGGGCGTGCCCACCATCGAGACGGTCAGTGAATTGTCCGGGGCGACGGTGATGTTCTCGGGCACGTCGCCGGTGGCGAAGTCGAAGGCGGCCACGGTCTTCACGTGGGTGACGGCGGGCCGCGCGTCCGCGTGTCCGGTCGCGGCGGACGCGTACGGCGCCGAGACGATGACAGCTGCGGTCGCGGAGATCGCCGCGAGCTTGAACGACTTCTTCATGGATATACCTTTCGTGATCATTGCGCTCTTTCGTTCTTTCCATCGGCGCCGCAGGCCCGGCCGGAGTGGAGCGTCAGCGGCGCTGACGACATGCCTGATCGGCTGGGGAGCCCCTAGCTAGTCGGGGATCGGGAAGCCGGCGTTCTCCAGGTTGAGCGAGTCCGGGTCGGGTCCGCCGCGTACGCCGGTGTCGAGGGCGTCGATCGCGGCCACCTCGTCGGGGGGCAGGGCGAAGTCGAAGACGTCGAAGTTCTCGGCGATGCGACGGGCCTTGACGGACTTCGGGATCGCGCAGAAGCCGTGGTCGAGGTGCCAGCGCAGCATGACCTGCGCGGGCGTCTTCGCGTACTTGTCGGCCAGGGCGGTGATGACGGGGTCTTCGAGTGGGTTGGTGTCGGCGCCCCGGTAGACGTAGGAGCCGCCGATGGGCGACCACGACTGGGTCAGGATGCCGTGGCTTTCGTTCGCTGCGCGCCACTCGCCCTGGGTGTAGTAGGGGTGCACCTGGATCTGGTTCACCGCCGGAACGATGTCGGTGCGGGAGATGAGCTCTTCGAGCTGTTTGGGCGTCTGGTTCGACACGCCGATCGCACGGACGCGCCCCTCGGCGAGGAGCTTCTCCGCCGCCTTGTACGCCCCGATCGTCCTCTCGAAGTCGGACGGCAGCGGCTGGTGCAGCAGCCACAGGTCGAGCTGCTCGATGCCCAGCTTGCGCAGACTCACGTCGAAGGCCCGCAGGGCGGAGTCGTAGCCGTAGTCGCTGATCCACAGCTTGGTCGTCACGAAGATTTCGGAGCGGTCCACGTCGGAGCGGGCGATCGCCTCGCCGACCTCCCGCTCGTTGAAGTAGGCGGCGGCGGTGTCGATCAGCCGGTAACCGTCGTGCAGCGCGGTCAGGACCGCGTCGGTGGTCTCCTCGGGGGCGCTCTGGTAGACGCCGAGTCCCAAGGCGGGGATCGGTACGCCGTTGTTCAGGGTGATGAGTGGGTTCGTTGCGGTCATGGTTCGCTCCGATCGGGGTGGGCGCACGCAGTGGTGTCCGTGTGCGGACGGGGAGGGGGACGCGGGCTCAGTCGGCAGAGACCGCTGTGGGCAGTTCGACGCCGGTGAGATCGGCGCAGTACTTCAGCAGCCGGTCCTGCACTTCGGGCGACTGCGTCGTCGGGTGCGGCGGGCAGGGCTGCTGGTGGTGGAAGTAGCGGCCGGTGACCAGCGCCGCCGCGTCGTCGCCGGCCGCCAGCCAGGCCTGGGTCACCGGAGCCAGCCGCCGGTCGTCGGTGGCGCCGCTGCCGCCCATCTTCGTGGCGACCCAGCCCGGGTCGACGGCGTTGGAGAGCACCTGGGGCCATTTCCTCGCGACGGCGAGCATGAGAGCGGTGACGTGGAACTTCGACTCCGAGTACGCCTGGGAGCCCTTCCACGGCCGCGTCGCCCACTGCGGGTCCCGCAGGGCGGCCTCGCCGCTGTGGTGCATGCCGGAGCTGAGATAGACGAGCCGTCGGGGTGGGGTGATCAGCGCCGTGAGGAGGTAGGGCGCCAGCACGTTGACCGCGAAGACGTCCGAGAGGCCGTCCTCGGTCTCCACCCGGCCTCGCCCGTAGTAGCCGACGCCGGCGTTGTGGATGACCGCGTCGAAGGTGCCCAAGTCGTTGACCTGGGTGGCCACATCGCGGGTCCGGGCGATGCTGGAGAGGTCACCGACGGCGACGCCCGCGTTGTCCGGGAGCGCGGCGTGTGCGTGGCGGGCCCGGGTGTCGTTGCGTGCATGGAGCGCCACCGTGTGGCCCTGCCGCAAGAGCAGTTGGGCGGCCATCAGGCCGAGGCCGTCGGTGGAACCGGTGATGAAGATGCGAGCCATGAGTATGTCCTGAAGGGTTCGGCCCCCGGCCAGTCGCTAGTCCGGGTCGCTGACCCGATGGCTGGTGGTGACCTTGAGGGGTACGGCGAGCAGCGGGAGGAGTTGCTCGACGACCTTCGTCACGTTCGGGTGCTCGGCGTGTTCCGCGACGGCTTCGGGTGACGCCCAGCCGTCGACGATGTAGAAGGTGTCGGGCTCGTCCGCCTGCTGGTAGAGGTCGTAGTAGAGGCATCCCGCCTCGGCCCGCGCGGGGCCCACGAGCTCCAGCAGGAGCTCCTTGACCCTGGCGCGGTGGGCCGCCTTGCCACGTACCTCGCAGATGATGTGGCGCTCTGCCGACTTGACCGTGGTCATGTGGATTCCTCGGTCAGTTCTGGCCGGCGTAGACGCGGGTCATGCCGCCGTCCACGACGAGGTCGACGCCCGTGATGTAGCGGCTGGTGTCCGAGGCCAGGAAGACGAGGGCGTCGCCGATGTCCTCGGCCGTCCCCACGCGTCCCGCCGGAATCTCCTTCGCGACGCGCTCGACGTAGGCGGCGATGTCGTCGTCGCTCAGCTTCTGTTCGTGGCTGTATCCCTCGGTGGGCACCACTCCGGGGCTGATCGAGTTGACCCGGATCCCACGGTCCTTGAGGTCCGTCGTCCAGCTGCGGGCGAGGGAGCGCACGGCCGCCTTCGACGACGCGTAGACGGCGAACCCGGGCAGCCCCATGTCGGCGGTGATCGACGCGTTGAGGACGATGGACGCGCCGTCGCCAAGGACGTCCAGCACGCTCTGCACCGTGAGGACGACGCCCTTGATGTTGATGCCGAGCTCGCTGTCGATCTGCTCCTCGGTCAACTCGGCGAGGGGCGTGGCGTGTCCGCCACCCGCGTTGGCGAAGAGTATGTCGAGCCGGCCGTGCGCCGCCTTGATCGTTTCGGCGACGCACAGCATGTCGCTCTTGCTCGTGACGTCGGCCCGGATCCCGGTGGCGGACGGGCCGAGCTTCTCCGCGGCGGCATCCAGCACGTCCTTGCGCCGGCCTGTGATGTAGACAGTGGCTCCCTCTTCGATCAGACGCTTGGCGGCGCCGAAGCCGAGTCCGGTCGTGCCGCCGGTGACCAGGGCGATCCGCCCCTTGAGTACCTGCGATTCCATGCGCACTTCTCCTGACGGGCAGGGCCTTCCTGACGAAGCGCCTCGAACGACGCTTCGTCAGGAACGGGCCGATTAAGGCCGGTGACTTACCGGTTGATGGTCTTCTGCTGCGCTGCGGTGTACCGCTCGCCCTTGATCTGCACCTGGGCAACGGCCTCTTCGATGCGCCTGAGGTCCTCGGAGGTCAGCTCCACGCTGTCGGCGCCGATGTTCTCTTCGAGACGGTGCAGCTTCGTCGTGCCCGGGATCGGTGCGATCCACGGCTTCTGCGCCAGCAGCCACGCGATGGCGGCCTGAGCCCGGGTCGCATGCTTGGCGTCCGCGATCTCACCCAGCAGCGCGATCAGCGCGAGGTTGGCCTCACGCGCCTCTTCCTCGAAGCGCGGCAGCACGTTACGGATGTCATTGGCCTCGAACTTCGTGTCCTGACTGATCGCGCCGGTCAGGAAGCCCTTGCCGAGCGGACTGAACGGCACGAAACCGATGCCCAGCTCTTCCAGGGTCGGCAGGATGATCTCCTCAGGCTCGCGCCACCACAGCGAGTACTCGCTCTGCAAGGCCGTGACCGGCTGGACCGCGTGGGCCCTGCGGATGACGTCCTCACCCGCTTCGGACAGGCCGAAGTGCTTGACCTTGCCTTCCTGGATGAGATCCCGGACCGTGCCGGCGACCTCTTCGATCGGCACGTCGGGGTCCACCCGGTGCTGGTAGAACAGATCGATGCGGTCGGTCTGCAGACGCTGCAGGGACTGCTCGGCGACCAGCCGGATCCGCTCCGGCCGACTGTCCAGCCCCGCCGTGGGGTTGCCGTCCTTGAACCCGAACTTCGTGGCGATGGAAACCTGGTCGCGCACCGGCGCCAGGGCCTCGCCCACCAGCCTTTCGTTCGCCTCTCCGTACCCCTCCGCGGTGTCGAAGAGCGTCACACCGCGCTCGGCGGCCGCCCGGATCAGCTTGATGGCCTCACCCGTGTCCGCGGCCTGGCCGTAGCCGAAGGTCATCCCCATGCAGCCGAGCCCGATCGACGACACTTCGAGCCCGCTGTTTCCCAGTTCACGCTTCTTCATTTCGTTCTCCTTCCGAGTGGCCACGAGCGACGACAACGCCCTGGCCGGTGTAGGTCCTGATGGTCGTGAGGTAGACGGGGCGGCGCGGGGTCAGCTCGCGTCGGCGCCCTCGACGATGTTCTTCAGCTGGGTGATCGCGGACATCGCATTGGGCCAGAGGGCGTAGAACGCGATGTGGGTGATGGCCTCCACCAACTCGTCCTTCGTCACCCCGTTCTCCAGCGCCTTCGGCAGGTGAAAGGCGAGCTGGTCGGCGCGGTAGAGGGCGACCAGGGTGGCAACGGTGATCAGGCTGCGGTCCCGCTGGGACAGGCCCTCGCTCGCCCACACCTCGCCGAACAGGACGTCGTCGGTGAGCCGGACCAGTTCGGGCGCAAAGTCGCCGAGCAGCTTCTGTGCGGCGGTCTGTTCTTCAGCCATGGCGCTTCATCCTTTCTATGTGTTTGATCCGTTACAAAACGTAATCAGACGAGTTGGGGGTTCGTGGCAGGAACGACACGTGGTCTCCCGTAGTCAGGCCGCCACGCGGCGGGCCTGAGCCTTGTGGGAGGTCTCCTCGTCCGCCGCAGGCAGGGACACCTGAGGTACGGCGGTGCGGGTGGCGCGTATCGCGGCGAGGACGAGCAGGGGAATCACGCCCAGTCCGGCCATGACCGCGCCGACCACCTCCGGTCCGGTCACGTCCAGGGAAGTGTCCAAGGTCGTGCCCGCCAGCCAGGAGACGAGGGCGATCCCCATGTTGAAGGCCGACACCGTCAAGGCAGCGGCAAGGGCGGGCGAGGAGTGTCCGAAGCGCACGGCCAGCGGGGTGGCGATCGATGTGATGCCCAGGCCCGTCACACCCAGGAGCACCACCAGGACGACGGTCGCCACAGGGCTGGTGGACAGCGGGATCAGCAGGAGCAGCACCAGCACCAGCACCGAGGCGACGGAGGTGGTGATGAACGTGGCCAGCGGCTTGCGGTCGCCAAGGCGCCCGGTGATGTTCGTGCCCAGCAGAGCACCGACGCCGAAGCCGACCAGGACGAGCGGTACGGCTCCTTCGGAGATCCCGGTCCGCTCGGTGAGCAACGGAGAGATCTAGCTGTACGCGGCCATGAAGCCACCCGTGATGAGCGCAGCGGCGGCAAGGACCAGCCACATACGGCCATGGCGCAGTACGGCGAGCTGGGAGGGGACGGAGGATGTCACCTCGGCGCGTTCCGCGTGGAGTCGAACTCGGACGTGTACGGGAAGTGCAGCAGGTACAGGTCCAGGTAGTCCAGGCCCAGCCTGCTCAGGCTGGTGTCGAAGGCACGCAGGGTCGCGTCGTGGCCGAAGTCCGAGAGCCACAGCTTGGTGGTCACGAAGACCTCACCGCGGTCGACGCCGGAGGCGACGATGCCCTCGCCGACCTCCTTCTCGTTGCCGTAGACGGCGGCGGTGTCGATCAGTCGGTAGCCGTGCTGGAGCGCGGTCGTGACCGCGGTGGCGGTCTCCTGCGGTGGGCTCTGGAAGACGCCGAGGCCGAGCGCGGGCATCTGCACGCCGTTGTTCAGCGTGATCATCGTGCTCTTGCCAGTCATGGTGGTTCCTTGCATGAGCGGGGACGGACCGATACGAGGTTCGATACCGGTCGGCCCCAAAGCGGGGCACTGACCATGCAACCGGGAACGGACACGATGAGGGAGTCTCCGCTGTGAGGGGTAACAGCAGGGACCCCCAGCGGCATATGCGCAGGCCAAAGCCCCGCCCTTGCTGCCGGCGGCAGCCGGAGCAGGCGGGGCCGTGGACGTCGGTTCAGTTCTCGGAGTCCGCCTCGGCGGACTGCACATCCGCGGCCTCGGCCGTGGCGGACCAGCTCGCCAGCAGGTTCAGCGCGTCCGCGGCCGCGGAGCCGGGGGCCGCGTTGTACAACGCCACGACCAGCCCCGAGCCGTCCGGCAGGTTCATCGATTCGAAGTTGAGCTCCAGCTCGCCGACGACCGGATGCCGGAGGCGTTTCGTCCCGTCATGGAAGACGTGTACGTCGTGGGCGCCCCACATCACGCGG
Source organism: Streptomyces bobili (assembly GCF_002154575.1). Lineage (GTDB taxonomy): Bacteria > Actinomycetota > Actinomycetes > Streptomycetales > Streptomycetaceae > Streptomyces > Streptomyces bobili. Next base: position 37,626 of record NZ_MUBA01000008.1, on the reverse strand, counting down.
AAGGCGTCGCTGCGGGTCGACAGCTCACCGATCAGGTTCGACAACTCGCGGTCGTACGGGTTCTTGCCCGCCTCGATCCGCAGCGCACCCACAGCGCCCCTGGCGATGCGTTCCCAGTCGACGTAGAACCGCCGGGCCGCGGGACTGAGGAACACGAACCGCACGGTGTTCGCCCCACAGACCGGATCGGCGTACATCTCCGAGAACAGTGCGCGACCGAGCGGGTTGGCGACCAGAATGTCGAATCGGTGGTTCTTCACGAACGCCGGCATGCCCGGCATCCCGTCAACGATGCGCTGCACGCTGGGCCGCACAGCCGGCCGGGCAGTCCGGCGCCGCACACGGGCGGGCGTCGTGTTCGCCGCTCGGGCCAGGTCGTACAAGTGTGTGCGCTCCGTGTCGTCGAGCCGCAGAGCCTGGGCCAGCGCGTCCAGGACGCTGTCGGAGACACCGCTGAGATTGCCGCGCTCCAGACGCGTGTAGTACTCGACGCTGACGCCGGCGAGCATCGCGACCTCGTTCCTGCGCAGCCCGGCCACCCGGCGTTGGCCGTACACGGGCAGACCGGCCTGCTCGGGCGTGATCTTGCCTCTGCGAGATTTCAGAAACGCACTGATTTCGACGCGGTTGTCCATGAGGCCAGGGTAGGTTCGCCGCTCACTAACTGAGAGACCCTGTCATTACCCCTCACAGCAGCAACCCCCAGCGCCAGCCCCTTCCGGTAGCGCGGAGTCGCAGGTCAGCGCGATTCGCCGCCTGCGCGCGTCTGACCGGTCCACGTCGGTGAGGTCCGGCCGCCCGCCGCGGCGCATTCCGCTGCTGACGTATACGAGCCGTGCCGGCCGCTCGATGAGCGCGGCCAGCAATTACGGCGCCACCACGTTCACCAAGATCGATCTCGCTGATACTCGCTGCGTGGCACACACACCGTCACTGGATATGTGTCCACCTTCAGCCGGGCACTCGTCTGGTTCCTCGTGGACCCGGAAGGCGAGTGACCTGCTGAGCCGCTGCGAGTTCTTCGCGGGTCCGCTCCAGCTCCAGGGACAGCTCGGTGGCGGCACGTACCAGAGCGCGAACCCGTTCGCGCTCCGCTGCGAGATCCGTCTTGATCTTCGTCAGGGCTTCGCGCAGCGCGGTGTTCTCGTCGGCCATGTTCTGGACGACCTGCTGGGTGAAGCTCTGCGCCTTGGCCCGTGCCCGGAACTCGTCCACGAGCTCTTTGTGATCGCCATAGACGACGTCGCGCCGTAGCCCGCACTCGGCGATCAACTCGGTCCCCGTGAGCTTTCCGACGGGCGGGCGCAGGGGCGTCCCGGCCAGAAGACGTTCTGCGGCGGCGCGTATTTCCTGACGTTCGGCTTCTCGGTCTCGGTTCGTCCGCGTCATGCGACCCGACCGCCTTCCATGTGCGTCACTTTCGGACGTGACGCCTCGTGCTGCTCGATCACCGCGCAGATCCGCGCCGCTTGTGCGGCAGCTCGGTCCCGGCGCGGACGTGGCGTCATCGGGTCACGGGACTCGGTTTCCAGGACGGGCAGTCGCCTGCGGTGTTCGGCGAGGTCCCGGTCGGTGTAGGCGAGGTTGGCGCAGGTGGTGTGACACAGCGATTCGTCGGGCCCATCGTCGGCGGGCAGGCCCAGCAGCAGTTTCTCCTTGCGGCACTCGGCGGTTTCGGCACGATGAACGCAGGTCATGGCCTCGCCGTGGTGGATGTCGGTGTCGCTTTGCTCAAGGAGTCGCTTGACGCTCGCCTGCGCACTACGGTGCGGCCGAGGAAGGCTGCGGCGCCTGCAGACCGGCGCCGGTACTCGGCTGCGGCTGGCCCGCTGACGTGCTCGTTGTCCTCATCCAGACGGGTCCAGTCATCCTCGGACTGCTCAAGGACCATCTCCAGTCGCTCCACCGCGACGCCATCCAGCCAGGAATCGTCGCCTTGGGCCACGTAGTTCAGAGTGACCTTCGTCTTGAGATGGCCGTACTGCAGGGCGGCGGCAATGAGGCCGCGCGGGCGGCGCACGATGAAGAACGCGAGGGTGCGGCGGAAGCGCGACGCATGCAGGTGCTTGATCGGATCCGGGGGATCGCGACGCCGCCATCGGCGGGGGTGAAGGTGGAGTTCACCCAGTCCTGGAGCCGCTGCAGCTCACGGATGGTCTTGTTGGAGCCCCACGTGAGGGTGCCCATGCGGCTCTTGCGGCCACCGGTGCCGGGCAGACGGGTCGGGAAGAGCAGGTCGGTTGCGTGGAGCGTCTCCAGCAGGGCGATGGCCTGATGTACGGGGCGAACGACGGCCCAGGGGCGGCTGGCTGGCCCGCGTGACTCCGCCGCGGTGCGGTCGTGGCCTTTGCCGCGATGCCCGAGCAGCAGCAACTCCCCGGAATCGGGATCATGTTTCGTCATCGTGTCCTATCTGTCGGGTATGCGCCCCGGGGAGGTGGCCAATCTCCGCCGCGGCTGCCGTGCGGAGTGTCACGACCGGGTCATTGTCCTTGACCAGGGCACCGTCCGGGAGCAGGGCTCCTTCGACGAACTCGTCGCGGCCGACGGAAGCCTCCTGGGCGAGCTGTACGCCCTCGCGCAGGACCGCTGAGCGAGGGCCGCCCGAAGCAAGCGTCATCGCGGGGCCGCGCAGCCCGCGCGGCCCGCGCGGCCCCGCCCCGTGTCCCGAAGCGTGCCTGAGCCCGAGAGGAGCGGCGGCGGTACGACCCCGCCTGCCCTCCGACGGGGGCCACACGCATCGGCGGCAGCTGGACGCCTGCTCCTCAGGTCTTTGCCGGGCCTTTGTGACCTGCGCCGACGTCGGCCGTCCTGGGGCCACCCGTTTCACCGTCCGCGGTGGCCGACGGGGAGGCGGGCCCCGGATCCAGGGCATCGCGTACGGCGGTCAGGATGTCCTCGGTATGGGCGCCGAGCGCTCGGGCGGCGGAGGTGAAGTCTCTGGCCAGAGTGGCAAGTTGGGTGACATCGTGTGCCTGTGGCTCGGACGGGAGCGCCGCGACCCGGGTGCCCGCGCCGCGGCGGGTACGGATCAGCTCGGCGGCCTCCAGCTCGCGGTAGGCGCGGGCCACGGTACCTGGGGCCAAGCCGAGGTCGGCGGCGAGCTGGCGCACGGTCGGCAGGCGCTCGCCCGCGGCCAGCCGGCCGGTGCGGATCAGCGCGGCCAGCTGGGCGCGGATCTGCTCGTACGGAGGTACCTGGCTGGTGGTGTCGACGTGGACGGCGGAGTCACGCATCGTCGGAATTCCCCTCGCCGGGTGCCTCGTCGTCGACCGCCCGCGGTGCCACGACGGTGACCAACGACCATCCGAAGGTGAACAGGCCAAGGAGGCTCAGGGGACAGAGCACCACGATGGCGGCGGCGCCCAGCGGACCGGCGCATGCCTTCTCCGTGAGCGCGACGAAGATCATCAGCGCGACGAGCAGGACCTGGCTCGACACCAGCAGCCCCCAGGCTCCGGTGATCGCCCACGCGCGGTCGCGGCGCTGCTGCTGCTCGCCCGGACCGTGGGTGATGCGGCGCAGGGCCCAGACGCAGACGGGGGTTGCGACCGCGAGGGCGGCGAACATCGGGCCACTGTAGTAGAGGCCGGGCCAGGGACCGAGGGATGTGCGTATGCCTTCGCAGGTGACGGTCATGACGCCCCCCGCTCTGCCTTTCTGGCCGGGATCGGAGGAGGCCGTGGCCGCACCGATCAGAAGCAGGGTGACCAGTGACGCCGCCTGCAGAAGGACCAGGGGCGCCATGCGGGGCGGCACTTGGTCTCGGACCAGGCGCGGGGCGAGACTCGCCGTACGTACCGCTTCCTGGGGACGCAGGGTCAGGGCGTCGCCGAGCAGGACTCCGCCCACCGCGCACAGACCGAACGCGGTGATGGCGAACACCAGGGGCATGGCGATGTCGCCGCTGTCCATCGCGACCAACTGCTGTGCGGCCGCGATGCCGATGGCCAGACCGGACCAGCGGGCGTAGTGCTCGGCATGGTCGAGGAACCGGGACTGGAGCGGGACGGTGTCGAGCATATGAAGATCCCCCGATCATCTTGTATCAAGCGGTGGGTACAAGATGCCCTGGTCGGAATCTTGTGTCAAATGCTCGTCACAAGCGTTCCGCGGCGACGGCCACGCAGGTCCGGAAACGACTGACCAACGCTCAGCGGGCCGCTCCGAACCGTTTGTCGCTCCCAGTCGCTCCCCGCGGCTCCGGCGAAATGCGGGAGATGATCGTGGCGACCCGCCAAGCCCCACGGTCCTGACCTCGGACCGAGGACCCGGCTCACAGCCGGGCACCACCTGCCATGCCATGCACAGGCGACGGTGGCTCGCGCGACAACGCCGGCAGGCGATCTGGAGGAATCTCGCGGGCGGGCAACAGCTCGCCGACGATGGGCACATGACGGTCCCCGGCGGCACAAGGCCGCAATTGTCGTCGGCCACGGACACGCCATAGGGTGACGCGGCATGACGCTGCAACTTGTTCAGGTGAACTTCAAGGCCGGGGACGACTCGGCACTCGGCCGGTTCTGGGCCGAGGCGCTCGGCTGGGGTCTTTCCAGCGAAGGGCCCGGCGTCACCAACCTGGAACCCGTGGGCTTCGACTGGCCCGACCCCTCCGCCGTCTGCATCGATCTCGTCCGCGTCCCTGACCCGGAGACGGTGAAGTACCGCGTCCACATCGAGCTCGCCACCACCTCCGACGCCCATCAGGCGGAGTTGGTCGCGCGACTGAAGGAGCTCGGGGCGACACCCGCCGATTCCGGCCTGGGCGACGCGCCGTGGACAGTGATGGCCGACCCGGAAGGCAACGTGTTCAGCGTCCTGGAGCCCCGCGAGCTCTACCAGGACACCGGGCCGATAGCCGCAGTGGTCGTCGCCTGCGCCGACCCACGAGCCATGGTCCGGTTCTGGGGCGAGGCGATCGACTGGGCCGTCCACGAACTGACCGACGACCGCGCGCTGCTGCGCTCCGTCAAGGGCATCGGCCCGTACCTGGAGTTCCGCCGTACACCCGCCGACGAGGTCGTATGGAACCGCGTCCATCTCGACGTGATGTCCGACGCCGTGGACGATCAGGCGAGGGAGGTCACCCGGCTCGAAGGCCTGGGCGCGGTACGGGCCGACGTAGGCCAGGGTGACGTCTCCTGGGTCGTCCTGGCCGACCCGGAGGGCAACGAGTTCTGCGTCCTCGGCCGCGGCTGACCCGGAACTCCGTCTGCGCCCTCATGGGGGTGCGGCAGCACACGGAGCCGGGCCCGCGCTCCCGCCGGCTTCCGCGGATTTCGACCGGACCAGCGCTCGCCGTGTCTCACCCGTGGGCGTCGGGAACGAGAGCCGACCTTGCCTGTTGCCGCCCGCGCCTCCTGAGTTGCCCTCGGCCTTTCCGCACCCCCACAGCCACTTCACCAGTCCACTCAGCCCGAAAGAGTCGCCATGCCCTCGCTCGACCGCCACGACAACGTCTTCGTCCTCGACCTCGGAGACGGCGAGAACCGCTTCCACCCCGACTGGCTCACCGCCGTCGGAGCGGCACTCGACGAGGTGGAGAAGGCAGACGGTCCTCGCGCCCTGGTCACCGCCGCCACCGGCAAGTTCTACTCCAACGGCCTCGACCTGGACTGGCTGTTCGCCCACACCGACCAGCACCAGGACTACGTCGTCTCCGTCCACGAGCTGTTCGCGCGGATGCTGTCCCTGCCGGTCATCACGGTGGCCGCGCTGCAGGGGCACACGTTCGCCGCCGGGGCGATGTTCTCCCTCGCCCACGACTTCCGCGTCATGCGCGCCGACCGCGGCTTCTGGTGCCTGCCCGAAGCGGACATCAACATCCCCTTCACTCCCGGCATGGCCGCCCTCATCCAGTCCCGCCTGGCGCCGCAGACCGCCCACGAGGCCATGCTCACCGCCCGCCGCTACGGCGGCTCCGACGCGGCGGCCACCGGCATCGTCGACCGGGCGGTGGGCGAGGACGCCGTGCGCTCCGCCGCCATCGAGCTGGCCCAGGCACAGGTGAACAAGGCCGGCGACACCCTCGGCACCATCAAGGCGCGCATGTACGCCTCCGCCCTGGCCACCCTGCGCGACACCACCAACCCGCTCGGCTGACCAGCACCCCACCGACCGCGCACCCCGCGCCCCGGCTCGCCCGAGGGCGGGGCTGCCCCGGCGGCCACCGCTTGAGTCGACAGCGCCGATGACCGCCGACACCGCCTGGCACAGGGGCACCTGCGCCGGCGGCCGAACTCCGCGCCCTCCCTCCTCCTGCCCCACTCCTCGCGCCGCCCGCTGCGACGCCCTGGGTCATGGCGGTGTCGGACCCCGGCGTCGACGGCGCCGCCTGACGCGGGCCCCCGCCCGGCGGCGTGGACGCGGTCATCCCGAGGACGCGAGCCTCTCCCTCAGGGAGTCGTTGTCGTCGTGGTGAACGACCTCCTCGAAGCGCAGCCGCAGACCGTGTCGGTCCAGCAACTCCGCCACGATCGCGTCGAGTTGCTCGCGATGCTCCTTCGTTCGTGCCTGGAGGTACGCCGCGCGGACGTCTTCGGGCTCGCCGGTGAGGACCTGGTCCAGGCGCTCGCGGATGTACCGCTTGAGGTTGATGTGTTCCATGAACACCTCGCTGACCCCCGCGTCGACGAGTCGGCCGAAGAGGTCGTCCAGCAGCTCGGGCCGGGTGGCGAAGTGGGGCAGGAGCGGGCCGACGAAGGCGTAGGTGGGGATACCCGCCTCTGTGAGTTCGCCCAGGGTGCGCAGGCGGCGGGAGGCGAGCGGGGCGCGTACCTCCAGCCAGCGGCTGACCTGGTCGTCGGTGGTGGTGACGGTCATGCCGACCTCGGCTCGGGGCAGACTGGTGAGCAGGTCGATGTCGCGGGTGACGACAGGTGACTTGGTGAGGATGCGGACCAGGCCCGGATACTCGACCCCCTTCAGTTCGCGCAGGACGCCACGGGTGAGCCGGTACTTCGTCTCGTGGCCCTGGTAGGGGTCGGTGACGGAGCTGAGCAGCATCGTGCCCCCGCGCTTGTCCTCCGGCATCTTCGCCAGCTCCTTGCGGGCGAGTTCGACCGCGTTCTTCTTCACGTAGAGGTAGTCGCCCCATTCCTTCACCGATCGGCCGAACTGGCGCCCGGCAAAGCTGGCGAAGCAGTAGGCACAGCCCAGCAGGCAGCCGGTATAGGGGTTGATGACGTAGTCGTTGGACGGGGTCTTCGACTTCTGGATCAGGGTCTTCGCCTCGATCTCGACCAGCTCCATGACGGGTTTCCTCTCTACTGCCGGCCGCCCGCTCCCGGGTCGGCCTCGTTCCTGTGCTGTGCGCGGGGCGCAGCCGCGCCCGGCCTCGGGCACGCGACTGGACGCCCAAGCACTGCATCACGAGAAACAATAATCCTTGGAAGTTGATTCCATGGAAGCTAAATGGTTTGCTGGGCGGGTGGCCGACCCTGGCGGACAGGTCGCCCGCCTCGACAGGCAGCCCCCGTGGGCCGCGCCGGCGGACCGAGGGCACCACCCTCCGGACCGAGTCCGCCCCCCCCAGCCGACCGTCCCGACCTCGCCCGACAGCCACAACCCCGCCCAAGAACCCGAGGAGCGAACCCCATGACGCGCACGAACATCGACATCGCCCGCACCTACTTCCAGGCCGTCCAGACGGGAGACATGGCTGCTCTCGGCGCACTCCTCGACGCCGACATCGTCTGGCACCAGCCCGGCGCCAACCAGTTCTCCGGCGAGCACAAGGGTCAGGGCGCCGTCTTCCAGATGCTGGGCGGCATGATGGAGGCCAGCGGGGGCACCTTCGCCATCGACAAGGTCCACACGCTCATGGGCAACGGCGACCTGGTCGCCGCCACCATCCACTTCACCGGCCGCAACGGCGACGCGTCGATGGGCATGGACGGCGTCGACGTGCTGCGCATCGGCAACGGCAAGATCACCGAGATGTGGCTCTTCTCCTCCGACCCGGCCGCCGAAGACACCTTCTGGGGCTAGAACCAGCGGTGCCCGGGGCCGCCGCTCGGCCTCGGGCACCCCGAGAAGAGCGGGGTCAGGGGACGCGGCCTCCCGCGTCGGACAGTTCGCTCTCCGCGTCGACGAGGACCGACTCCCGTAGGCCTTCGTCGTCCTCCGGGGAGGCAGTCGCCGCCTCACCCCTGTCGACGAAGGCCGCAAGGCTTTCCGACTGCTCGTCGCGGTACTCGCGGTCGCGGACGAACGGCGCCGCGCACGCTTCTGCTCCGGCGGATGCGGTCATTGGTGGCACGGCTTGTCGGTCACCGGCGGGTGATGACGACCCCGCGCCGCTGTCCTCCTCCCCGGATTCCAACGACGCGGTTGCGGCTCGGGCGTGGCAGGGCCCACCGGTGTGGGTGCACGGCGACCTCCATCCGGCGAACGTCGTCGTCTCGGACGGAACGCTCTCGGGCATCGTCGACTTCGGTGACCTGTTCGCCGGCGACCCGGCGTGGGACCTCGGCGCCGCATGGGTGCTGCTCCCCGCGGGCACGGCCTCACGGTTCTTCGACACGTACGCGCACGCAGACGAGGCAGCGATCCGGCGCGCCCGCGGGCTGGCCGCGATGAAGTGCCTCTTCCTGATACTCATGGGGCAGAACGGAGATCGGGGCCTTCCCGGCGGCAAACCGCATTGGGGACCTCTGGGCCGGGCAGCACTTGACCGTGTCCTGAAGGGCGTGTGACGCGCACCTCCTGGACCTTGTTCGCGATCTCGGTCGAGGGCAGGTGGCAGTCCCCCTTCGGGGGCTTCGTCGGTCATCACGCGTAGTAGGGCTGCCAGGGTCCACGGCCACATGCCGCCCGTGGCCGCGATGGAGCTGGCGGAGTATCTCCTGGGCCCCGGATCTCGGCACGCGGCGCCCGTTGGGCAGGGTCAGGTCGGAGGAGCGAGCAGCTGGCGCAGGGCGCCTCCGCCCCATACCCGGCTGGCTGACGCGTTCTCCGGTGCAGTTCAGGCGCGTGGACGGCCGGCATCGACGGTTCGCTCGTACGGGAACGGACTTGCTGCGCCGGTGGACGCTCCTGGCCGGGTCGAGGCGGGCAGGGGACCGTGGCACACGATCACCCATCCGATCACCGCCAGGCGGGTCGCCGCCGACCGATACGCGCGTGCGGTTCGGCGCCTCCGCCGGCCCATCCGACTCCGGCAGCACGAAGCCCATCGGGCAGCGGGACCGTGTGCGTCCCGCCTGGCCTGTTCAGGCCACAGGCACCGCGGAGCCGTCGTGGCTCACGACGCCGGTCGGCCGGGCTGCTTCGGCGTCGTCCTGCCCTGCACCGGCGCCTGCGCCGCGGCCTTCCGCTCCGCGTCGAGGGCGCGTCCGGCCGCCCGCAGCGTGCCGAGGACCGCGGTCACCTCGCGTACGGACTCTTCGGGAATCACCGACCCGATCCGCAGTTCCAGCTCGTCCTCGAAGACCTTGAGCGCCCCGACCACCAGCTTCCGCCCCTCGGGTGTCAGCTCCACGATCGAGGAACGGCGATCGTTCGGATTGGCCCGCCGCTCGCACAAGCCCGCCGCCTCCAGACGGTCGACCACTTTGCTCGTGCCGCCCACTGTGATCGAAAATTCCTCCGCGATGTCCTGAATCCGCCGACCGGGCCGCCGCAGCAGCAGATGCAGCACCTCGAACGAGGTCAGCGGCAGGTCGTACTGGGCCCGCAACCGTCCCTCGATGCCGTCCCACAGCTCGATCTCCAGCGAGACCAGTTCCCGGTACAGCAGCCTCAGGTCAGCGTCAGCCATCACTCGTCTTCCGGAGAATTATCTTCCATGGAGTGTTCATTGTAGTCATCGCCATGGTGATCGCGCGGGCTCGCAAGGATCGCGCGGCGATGGACATCACGCCCGGCTCCACCCGCCTGGAAGCAACGCCACCGCGTCGTCGGCCGAGCAGCCCCCGGTGATGAGTTGCCGCGCCCGCACCCGTCATACCTACGACGGGACACGACGGATCGGAAGGATGACGTGATGAGTGCCAGGATGAGTGCGGACACGCGGCCGGAGGAGCTGGACGTGAGCGATCTGGGCGAGATGGACGAGCCGGCGTTCTCGGGGCTGGCGGAGCGGCACCGGCGGGAGCTGCACGTGCACTGCTACCGGATGCTCGGGTCGTTCGAGGACGCCGAGGACACCGTGCAGGAGACGTTCCTGCGGGCCTGGCGGCGGCGCGAGACGTTCGAGGGACGGTCGACACTGCGGGCCTGGCTGTACCGGATCGCCACGAACGCCTGCCTGGACCTGCTCGCCAAGTCCCGCCCGAAGCCCGCGACCGGCGGCGAGGTGCCGTGGCTGCAGCCTTACCCGGACCGGCTGCTCGACGAGTTGCCCGCGGGTGACGCGGACGAGCCGGAGACCGTGGCGGTCGCGCGGGAGACCGTCGAGCTGGCCTACCTGGTCGCGGTCCAGCACCTCGCGCCGCGCCCGCGGGCCGCGCTGATCCTGCGGGACGTACTCGGCTGGCCGGCGAAGAACGTCGCGGAGCTCCTCGGGGACTCCGTCAACTCCGTGAACAGCGCATTGCAGCGGGCCCGCGCCGGCATGCGGGAGCACCTGCCCGCCGAGCGGCAGGACTGGACCGGCGGCGACGAGGACGCCGCAACGCGCGAAATGGTACGCCGCTACACCGACGCCAGCGTCGCCACGGACATCGACAGGCTCGCCGCACTCCTGAGGGACGACGTCCGCTGCTCGATGCCTCCCACGCCTGGCCTGTACGTCGGCCGCGACGCGGTGGTCAAGGACTGGGTCGAGAGCGGCTTCGAGCGCATGAAGGGCCTGCGCCCCGTCCTCACCGGCGTGAACCGGCAGCCCGCCGTCGCCTTCTACCTCTGGCAGCAGCGGGAGGGCGCCTACCTGCCGCTCACGATCGACGTCCTGCGCGTCACCGGCGGGACGATCACCGAGATCATCACGTTCCACGACGACCGGTTCCCCCGGCTCGGACTACCGGACAGCTTGCCGGCGGACGGCACGGAGTAGTCCCGCTGCCGGACACGCGAGCCGCGCGGCGGCAGGCGTGCCGCGGTGGTCGCCGCGGCCCGGTATGACGCGTTCGGCACACAGCCGATCCCGGCCCGGTGACATCGTTACGGGGCATGCGCTGATCGTGGGTGATGTGGCAGGGATCGAACTCTGGTCGCTCCGCGGCCGGGCACCGTCAGCACCAGGCGGTGCCGTCATGGCTGGCGGTGACTTCCAGGCCGTACGCGTCGGGGCTGTCCCCGAGATCGCCGGGGAACCACACAGCGAGATGGGCGGTGGTGCCCGCGACGGGCTTCTCGAAGCAGAGCGCCGAGATGTCGACCGCGAGGCTGTCGGGTGCCGGGGCCGGCGAGGGGTTGGTGCTCTTGAGTCGCCAGCCGCCCTCTGTGGCGGCCTGGCGATAGAAGGTGAGCACCTCGGCTCGTGAGGTCGTGAGTCGGTAGGACTGTCCGGCGTAGGCGAAGCCGTCGTCCTCGTCGCATCCGGAGTACCGCTCGTCCTGGGGCCGAGTCCGGCTCGGGTGCGCGTCGAGGACGGACAGGGACGCCAGGGTGGGTGCGAGCTTCTCGTCAGCTTTGGTACAGCCGTAGAGGCCACCCGACAGCGCCCACACTCCCGTTGCCCCGATGATGGCTATGCCGCCCGCGCCGACGAGAATCGGTGTGGCCACTGCCTTCAGCTTCATGGCGCGGAGCGTAGCGCAGCGGTTCTCGGGACGAACCGTGCGCGGCGCGAGCCCACAGCAGGCTCAGGCTGTCAGTTGAAGATGTCCAGGAGGTCCGGCCAGGAGCCTGCGTCGCGGGCGGAGCGGGGCCGCATCGGGAGCGGATCCGGGTAGGTTTCCGCCGCGGCCCTCGCGCGGACGATGCCGGGTCCACCGCAGGCCTCGACCGCGAAGGCGCCGAAAACCTTGGCGAACGTGGCCGGGTCGCGGAACTCCACGCCGAACGCCCGGCCGTCCCGCAGCGGCACCCACACCACCCGGTCGAACCGTGTCCACTCCAGCACCGGCTGGTCGTCCGCGGTCGATCGCCCCTCCAGCCACAGTCGCGCCACGTGCAGGAGGTTGACCTTCTCCATGGGCAACCTCCTGCGGCGCACCCGCAGTTCACGCGCTGTCAGCTCGACGCGCTGGTCCTTCTTCGGGTACCAGACGACGCCGACCCCGAACGGCGCCCACAGCAGGATCCCGATCATCGGCCAGACCAGAGCGTCACCCCACGACCGGAGCAGCCCGCCGTCCAGCAGGTACAGGGCACCGAAGGACAGCACCCACTTCGCCGTCATCCGCCAGAATCCGCTGCCCTGCCGGTACAGGACCCGTCGTTTCCCCGTCATCGTCATGCCCGCACGTTATCCGCAGCGCAACTGCTCACCACCATCCTCCAAGCCGGCCCGCACCCTCCTGACCGGCACGCGATCAGTCAGGACGGAAGAGGTTCAGTGCTCACAGAGGGAGAATTCCCGTTCGTAGAGCTGCTCGTTGTGTTCGTCGACGAAGAATTTGCGTTCCTGCATGAGTTGCTCGCGGTAGTTCTTGGCCTGTTCGAGCGTCATGGTCGAGGTGTCGGACCATGGTTGTTGCGGTGGCACGTCGGATGTCGAGACGATCTTTTCGGACGGGTCGACCAGGAAGAACGCGAGGATCTTGCGATGTCCCGGTCGGGTGGGGTCCGTGAGGCGGAAGGATCCGACGCGGTGTTGCAGGATGTTCGGGAACGCCAGGCAGCGGCCCGCCGGCGTCGATGCCGATCCCAGCACCTGGTTCAGCGCGTCTTCGTCCTCCAGGCCGTAGACCTCACGCAGACCGTTGTCGTCGTTCTGTTCGTAGTTCGGATCGTCGAGTGCCGTCCGGAAACTCAGACTGCTTTCGGTGATGTTCTCGCTGTCCCAGTAGTAGATGCCGGTCGAGACGATCCGCTCGTTCATCATCCCCTCGACATGCCAGGAACCCCCGGGGTACTCGGGGTCTTCCGGCGTGAGGTGAATGGTCGCGAGCTTGACAATGACTTGGAGACGGCGACCACGCAGGTCGACGCGGGCGGATTCGTCGGGCGACTCGGGCGGGGTGAAGGCCGGGGCGTCCGGGACGACCGGGCGGCGGTTCTCCCACCAGTCGTCCTGCGCCTGCTCCCACGCGTCGACGGCTTCCTCGTAGGCCTCGTCGTCACTGTAGGAGGACCTGTCCGGATGCTCCGGCTCGGAGTCGTACCAACCGTAGGGGTCGGCCTTGATCCGCAGGGGCCGCGGATGGCGCAGATCGGTGAGCACGTTCTCCAGCAGCGGACGCATGCGGGCGAACAAGACCGGGAGGACGTCGGCCAGTTCGTGATGATCCGTGGGGTGGACGTTGTTGACGTACGAACGGAAGGTGACCTCGCCGTCGTCACTGACGTCGACGTCCGTGGGCAGCCACTGGAACTTCTCCGAGAACTCGTACTTCGAATATCGGTCCGTCGGGTTCTGCCAAGCCCGCTCAGGCGCTCCGCTCACCCCTCTCACCAGGCAGAACAGTGAGGGATGAACCAGATCCAGTACCTGGCCGTCGGATCCGGGATGCCAGTCCAGTTCTGCTTCGGGGACCTCTTCCAGGACCCGAACCGCCTCGCGCAGCCGGGCACGGAGCTTGTCGTCGACCAATGCGTCGGACTGCCACACCCCGTCGACGGCGGACACCTCGACGCCGGTCCGCCCGTCCCGCAGCGCGGCGTAGTGGGCGAGTTCGGCGAGCACGTAGCGAACTTGCGCCTCGGTGAGGCCCTGGGCGACGGCCTCTCGTGTCCACCGGGCGACGATGTCGGCATCGTTCATCTTGTCGAACCATCCCGGCTTCGACCGGATGTGTGAGCTGCACTGCATCATCTGCAGTTCCCGCAGTGTCCGGGGTCTCGCCAGCGATACGGAACGGGAAGCGCGAAAGGGCAGCGGGAAAGCGGACAGGCCAGACAATTCTCTTGGTCCTCCCAGTCGGTGTGCGGTGGCCGGAAGGATACTTCGCCACACTGACACCGCAGCCCTGGCACCTGTCGTCGCAGGAAGTGGTCGATCGACGGACGGCCGCAGGGCGTACGGCCCGGGTCATCGGCCGCACGTGGCCGCCATGTTCCGCGTCATCGGCGGACAGGTGCCGGCTCAGCCGCTGCTGCGCCTGGCCGGGCCGCGGTGCCCGCGCCGGGCCCGAACCCTCTGGCGATCAGCCACCCGGCCAAGCCCAACTCCCAGGCGAACACCGGGAGTGCGGCCGCCGACCCCGCCACGGAGAGCTGCGCGTAGGCACCGAACATCACGGCGACGGCCGAGGCGCAGATCAAGGGCCCGCCGACCAGGCCGAGCACGGCGATGAAGCGCGGCACGAGCCGTGCGCGGTACGCCAGGTACGCGAGCAGGACGGTGTTCAGGCCGAGGGCGATGTTGGGCCCGAGCAGGAACGTCCAGTCGTGGAGGGCCGCCAGCGCGACATCGGCGCCGGGCGCCGCCTCGGCGTCCCGCCGCAACGTGACGAGCGCGAGGACGGCGACGGTCCCGAGGGCAACGACGGCCGCCTCCAGCAGCCTCCCGAAGGCGTAGCCGAGCGCGAGCCCCTCGCCGTGGCGCCGCAGAACCGGGAACAGCGCCGCCCCGGTACCGGCCACCGCCGCCACCAGCACCACCTCGCAGAGCACCCCGAGCAGCGCCCGCGTGTCGGCGCCCTGCGCGAGCCGGCCGTCCGCCGCGCCCAACAGGGGGCGGTACAGCACCGCCCCGGCTATCGCGGCGACCTCGGTCAGCAGGAACAGCGACCCGGCGGCCACCGCGGTTCTCCGGTCCGGACTCATCTTCACGGGTACCCCTCACTTGCCTGATGGTGTACGCCGTACACCTGGCGGCCACCATAGGTGTACGGCGTACACTCGTCAAGGAAGGGGCGGACACCGTCGAGGACGCAAGGGGCCGGACCGGAATGACTCGCCAGGAAGCCACGCACACGCAACGCACCCCCCTGAACAGGGACCGCATCCTGCGCGCCGCCGTCGCGCTCGCCGACACCACCGGCATCGACGCGCTCAGCATGCGCAGGCTCGCCCAGGAGCTGGACGTCGTACCGATGGCCCTCTACAAGCACGTGGCCAACAAGGAGGAGTTGCTCGACGGCATGGCCGACGCCGTCGTCGGCGAGATCGATCCGCCCGCCTCGGGCCCCGACTGGCAGCGCGTGGTCCGCGGGCGGATCCTCTCGGCCCGGCGGGTCCTGCTGCGGCATCCCTGGGCGGCTCGGGTCATCGAGTCGCGGACCGCCCCCACCCCGGCCGTGCTGGCGTACCTGGACTCGATGGCCGGAAGCTTCCGCGACGGCGGCCTCTCCGCCGACCTCACCCACCACGTCATGCACGCGATGGGCAGCCGCCTGCTCGGCTTCAGCCAGGAACTGTTCGACACCTCGGGCCCCTCCGGCCCTCCGGACCCCGCGCTGGCGGCGCACTACCCGCACATCGCGGAACTGGCCGCGACAGCCGCACACGACGAGGGTTCCACGGTCGGCGGCGGCTGCGACGACCAGTTCGAGTTCGAATTCGCCCTGGACCTCCTCCTGGACGGCTTCGAAGGCCTCCGCCGACAGGGCTGGACATCCGCGCGAGCGAAGGCGAGCCGCCGTCCATGAGGGGCGCCTTCAGCGGACCGCGGGGTGCAGGGGTGCGGCCTCATGATTCGGTGGGCATGACGATGCCTTCGTGCCGCAGGTCCAGCAGGTCCTGCCGCAGTTCAGGCATGGCGAGGCGGGGAGCCGGACCCGCCGAGCCCGCCGGGTACTCCTCCAGTGGAACCGGATCCCGCTCCCGGGCCGACAGGACCGGTTCGAGGACGCGCCAGGCCTCCTCCGCGGTGATCGGTGACTCCATGGCGACCATGCACAGCAGCTGCAACAGGTGGTTCTGCACCATGTCCTTGAGCGCGCCCACGTTGTCGTAGTAGCCGGCACGCCCTTCGAGAGCGAGGGTCTCGTCCCGGACGATCTCGATCTCGGCGATGTGCGTGCTGTTCCAGATGGGTTCGAGTATCCGGTTGGCGAGCCTGCGTGGCGGGGTTCACCGGTCTGCTCCTGGGGTCGGTGAGCCAGACACTGCTGCACCACGCGCACAGTTCCGTCGTCGTCCGCGGCAGGCCTCAGTCAGACGTGCCGTGAGCCGACGCCGGTGCGCACGTCCGTCATCCCTTCCGGTACGGGTACTCGCTCAGGTCGCGAGCCGCCGGTGGCGCATGACTGCGGCCGTGCTGCCGCCTCTGTGACACGGGGCCCCTGATTTTGCCCCCTGCGTGGCGCCCATCGCCCGGACGGCCTACTGCGGTCGCCGGGAGCGAGCGGCGGCGGAAGGCTGAGACCGTCAACAGCAGGCCGCCGCCCCGGCGAGGCGGTGGTATCCGGCGATTATCCCACCGTACGAAGGGCCGTAATATGGCGCAGACATCCGGCAGGGCCCGAGACCCTCACAACAGCGCCCGAGCACTGGGCGGGGGCCTCACCCTCTTCGCCGGCTGGGCGCTGGAGATGAGCGGGACGCTCAGCATCCTGCTCGGCGTCGTCGGCGTCACCCGCGACACCATCTTCAGCTCACCGGACTACACCTACGAGTTCAGTCTGACGGCCTGGGGCTGGATCCATATCGTCATCGGCATCGGGCTGGTCGCCGCCGGGTTGGGAGTACTGCTCGGCAAGAGCTGGGGCACGGGGGCCGGCGTCGTATTGGCCGCGGTCAGCCTGATCACCCAGTTCATGTTCATCCCCTTCTATCCCCTGTGGTCGATCAGCGTGATGACGCTCGACATCCTCGCCGTCTGGGCATTGGCCAGGACCGTCGCGGTGGACGGGTAGCACCCCCGACCAACCGGGCAGTGTCTCCTCCGAAGCCACCGACTGGGGAACGCCGCTCCCCGTGAGGACTGTCCTCGGCACGCCATCGACGTCTTCGCAACCATCGGCCTTGCCTTAGCGGAAGTAGGTGTCGCAGAGACTCTTCACAGATGGCGGCACGGGCGCCTGGCCTGACAGTCGGCACAGTGTGCTGAGGTCGTAGGTGACGGTCGGCTGTGGTGCGGGACGGGGCGGGACTGCCCGGGGCCGGGACGCCGCCGAGGCCGTGGACCGAGCGCGGGGGCGGGCCGGCGCGGGAGGCGCAGCCCTGCGCGGTCGCTCCGGAATACGGGTCTGCGGCGGCCGTTCGAGGGCGGGAAATCCTGGAGAAGGCTGCTTCTCCCCCGCCGCGGCCTCGCGGTCGCTGCCCCCGCTCCGCCGGCTGGGGTCGGTCGCTACGAGGGCGGTACGGGCGGACGGCTGGCTCTCGGCCGAGGGCACGCGAGACGGCGCGTGAGACGGCACGCGAGACGGCGTACGAGCGGCGGACCGGATCGGGGACGGAAGGGGCGACGGTGTGCGCGCGGCGGCTGCCATCAGCGATGGCGGGGGCTCGGGCGGGCTGTCCCCGGGGGCGGAGCCGCATCCCCCTACGCAGAGGGCGGCGGCCAGGACGGCGATGAGGGCGAGCGGGTGGCGCATGTCCTCAGGGTGACCTGCGGCAGGCGGTGCCGGGACGGCTTCACGGATGATCACCGGCACGAGTGACGTTCCGGCGGTTCCGGCAAGGCGCGGGGAAGCCACCGCCCGGCACGCATCGCCCACGCCATCCGGTTGCGTCCCAACTCGGCCATTCGCGCCGCACGTTACGGCTGAAAATGCCAGTAACTCCGGCACAACCATCCCAAGGCTGCACCCGTCACATATGGCAGGAGCAACCAACTCCTAAATGCACAAGGGGGAAATATGCGCTTCATTCATTCCATGCTGGGCGCCACCGCTCTGGCCGCTCTGTCGGTGGGGGCCACCACCGCCCTGGCGGCACCCGCTTCCGCCGTACCCAACACCACCGCACCGAAGGTCTGCGGAAGCGGCTACAAGACCGTGAACTCCGCTCCCGTCGGCTCGCTGGGCACCGTCTACCTCGCCTACAACACCACCAACGGCAACAACTGCGTCGTCACCATCCGCAACAACCCCGGCGCCGCCGTGGACATGTCCGCCTGGATCTACGTCCCCGACACCAACGAGGGCGACGACGACTTCGGGCGCTACACCTCCTACGCGGGACCCTCGTACGTCATCGGCAAGGGCTACTGCGTCGACTGGGGCGGCAGCATCGCCAACGTCCACGTACAGGTGACCGGCTCCAACTGCGCCTCTCTCGCGGAACACCGGACCACCTACACCCGCTGACCCGCCCGGTCACCACACCTGACCCACCGCCAGTCCCCGCACCGAGTCTGCCGACCAACAGACCGGACGGCGCCGGGGCCGGCCGGAAGTCACCGTGGTACGGGCCAGGCAGACGGCCGTAGACGTCCAACCCGCCCTGGCGGAGCCACCCGGCTCCGCCAGGGCGACCACGCGATGGGCGTCGCCGCTCTCGACGGTTTCCTCGGCGGACGGACGACGGCAGTGCGTGACGATGCTCCACGGGGAGGCGGCGACTCACGCCATCTCTCCCTCCAGATGCGCCGCCGACGCGAGACGCGGACGTGCGAACCACTCCCGGGTCCTCTCCGCGCCGGCGAAGGCTGTCAGCAGCGCGCCCACCGCGACGCCGGCACCCCACCACCCGTGATGGGCCGGCACGGCGATCGCGCTACCGGCTACGAGCATCCAGCCGACGACGACCGCGCCAAGGCGCACCCTGTCGCCGCCGTCAGCGAATCTCGCCGCGAGAACGAACGAGGCCACAGCCAGCACCACGAGCGGGACAGCCGCAAGAAGCAGCATGGCCAGGATCAGTTCCCCCAGGGCGCCGGGCTCGAAGGTCGCGGCGACCATGGCCAGCGGCACGAGGGCGACGACGCTCGCCGTTCCCGCGGCGACGAGCAGGACGCGAGCGCATCTGGCCGCGCCGGGCATCTGGGTCATCAGCGTCCCCTTCTGATCGAGCGCGCCGGTGCCGGGCGCAGGCAGCGCATCCCCTGTCGCCGAGCCACTCTAGTCATCCCCAGCTGATTGCTGCCGCCACCGGCAGGTGGTCACTGCCGGTGGCCGGCAGCGACCATGAAGCTTCCGCCTTCACGCCGCGGACCAGGATCTGATCGATCCGCACCACCGGGAACTTCGCCGGCCAGCTGAAGCCGAACCCGTTCCCTGCCGCGTCCTGAGCCGAGCGCAGCCGCGAGGTGATGCCGGCGAACGCGCGGTCGTCCGTGGTGCCGTTCAGGTCGCCGAGCAGCACCACCCTCCTGTTCGGCTCGGCGGCGATGGCCTTGCCGAGTGCCCGCGCGCCCCTGTCTCGCGTATCTGTCCAGAAGCCCGCCTTGAGGTTCACCCGTGCGGAACCCAGGTGGGCCACATACACCGCGAGGGGACCCTCGTCCGTGGCCACCGTGGTGCGCAGCGCGCGGTTGTAGGCCATCTTGACGTCGGCCGGCTTGGTGTCCCCCAGCGGCCCGTAGTCCATCTCGATGTCGACCGGCTCGGTGTCCGAGAGCGGCAGCTTGCTCCACAGTCCGACAGTGCCCCGCACCGCGTGGTACGGGTACGCCGTCGCCAGTTCCTTCTCGTACAGCGGCTTCGCCTGCGCGGTGATCTCCTGCAGCGCCAGGACGTCCGCGCCGGAGGCGACGAGGTCACGGGCGGTGCCGACGGGGTCGGGGTTGTCGGCGCTGACGTTGTGGCCGGCCATCGTGAGGTCGCCGCCCGGGTGGGACTTGTCGGTGAGCAGCCCTCCGAAGAGGTTCAGCCATGCCAGGACCGGCAGCAGCAGCGCGACCACCGCGCAGGCGGAGCGGCGCCACAGTGCCCCGGCCAGCAGTACGGGGACGAACAGGCCGAACCACGGCAGGACGGTCTCCACCAGGCTGCCGAGGTTCCCGATCCCGTTCGGGATCCTTGCGTGCAGCAGCATGAACAGGCCCAGCAGCAGCGCCACGGCCGCGAGCAGCCGTCCGCGCTTCCAGGGTCCCGGTCGGGAGACGATGCGGATGCCCCGGCGGATGCCCGAGGACCAGGTGCCCGAGCCGGTTCTCCGGGAGCCGTCGCCGCCCTGCCCGGTCTGCACCGGGTCCGCTCGCGGGGGCCGCGAGGGGGCGGCCGAGGAGTCCGGGCCATGGCGCGACGGGAGGCCGAAGGCTGCGGTGATCGCCGCGACGACCGTCATCAGGCCCGGCGCGAGGAGCCCCTGGACCCGTCGGGTCGACGTTCTGGCTGATGAAGGTGGGGTTCGAGTCACACCCGGCAGTCAACGCGGCACGGTGTTGCGGTCGCGTATCCGGTTCTCCATATGCCGACGATACGGTTCGGCTCGTAGCCTCGGACCATGCGTGTGCTGATCGTCGAGGACGAGCCCTATATGGCGGAGGCCATCCGCGACGGCCTCCGTCTGGAAGCGATCGCGGCAGACATCGCGGGTGACGGGGACACCGCTCTGGAGCTGCTGAGCGTCAACGCGTACGACATCGCCGTCCTCGACCGGGACATTCCCGGACCGTCCGGTGACGAGATCGCCAAGAGCATCGTGGCCTCCGGCAGTGGCATGCCGATCCTCATGCTCACCGCTGCCGACCGGCTCGACGACAAGGCCACGGGGTTCGAGCTCGGTGCCGACGACTACCTCACCAAGCCGTTCGACCTCCAGGAACTCGTGCTCAGGCTCAGAGCACTCGACCGCAGGCGTGCCTACAGCAGACCTCCCGTGCGAGAGATCGCGGGCCTGCGTCTGGATCCTTTCCGCCGCGAGGTCTACCGCGAGAACCGCTATGTCCCGCTCACCCGGAAGCAGTTCGCCGTGCTCGAAGTCCTCGTCGCCGCCGAAGGGGGCATCGTCAGCGCCGAGGAACTGCTGGAACGGGCGTGGGACGAGAACGCCGACCCGTTCACCAACGCTGTGCGCATCACCGTGTCGGCATTGCGCAAGCGGCTCGGCGAACCCTGGGTCATCGCCACGGTGGCAGGCGTCGGCTACCGCATCGACACACCACCGGAGGCCGGGAACCGGGGAGGCGGGCATGGATAGGGCTCCTGGGCTGAGCGTCCGCGTCAAACTCACCCTCAGCTACGCCGGCTTCCTCATGCTGGCCGGTGTCCTGCTGCTCGCGGCGGTGTGGCTGTTCCTGCTGCGCTACGTCCCCGACCGTGCGCTCATCGTCCCCGGATCCACCGGCACCCTCACCGGTGACGTCTTCCCCGTCCGGTCCAACCTCCTGCACGTCTTCGCGCCGAGGGCAACCGCGGTGCTGGTCTTCCTGTTGGTGTTCGGCCTCGTGGGAGGGTGGGTCCTCGCCGGCCGGATACTCGCCCCGCTGACCCGTATCAGGGACGCCACGAGCATGGCCACGAACGGATCACTGTCGCACCGAATCCGGCTGCCCGGCCGCAGAGACGAGTTCCGTGAACTCGCCGACGCCTTCGACACGATGCTCGCACGGCTCGAAGCGCACGTCGCCGAACAGCGGCGATTCGCAGCCAACGCCTCGCACGAACTGCGCACGCCGCTGGCCGTCTCGAAGGCGCTGCTCGACGTGGCCCGCACCGATCCGAGCCACGACGCCGGCGAAGTCATCGACCGCCTCCACGCCGTCAACACCCGCGCGATCCGCCTCACAGAAGCACTGCTCCTGCTCAGCCGGGCCGACCAGAGGTCCTTCACCCAAGAACCGGTCGACCTGTCCCTGCTCGTCGAGGAAGCCGCCGAGACGCTCCTCCCCCTCGCGGAGAAGCACGGCGTCACCCTCGAAACGTCCGGCGACATCACCCCCGCGGTCGGGTCGCAGGCGCTCCTGCTGCAGCTGACCACGAATCTCGTGCACAACGCGATCGTCCACAACCTGCCCGAACAGGGCATCGTGCGGGTCGACACCGGCGTCCACGCCGCGACGGTGGTGCTCAGTGTCGAGAACACCGGCGAGAAGATCACTCCCGAGCTGGCCTCGACACTCACCGAACCGTTCCAGCGCGGTACCGAGCGCCTGCACGCGGATCATCCGGGGGTCGGCCTCGGCCTGGCCATCGCCAAGACCATCACCCACGCACACGACGGAACGCTCACCCTCACACCCCGCCCCGACGGCGGGATGCGCGTCACCGTGGAACTGCCCGCTCTCGGCGCACGCCGCTGATCAGCGGTCTGTCACGGAGTCCGCGCCCGGTGTGGCGAGTGGGGTCCCCCTGTGAGCGAGGAGCGTGCCCGGCGTCGCGCGGCAGACGGGAATCGTCGGACGGGCCATCGTCAGGCCTGCCATTGGTAGCGGCGTTCGGGGCGTCCCGCCTGGCCGTAGCGCAGCGACACCTCGGCCTGGCCCGTGACGCTGAGGTGTTCGAGGTACCGGCGCGCGCTGACGCGCGAGATGCCGACCTTCGTCGCGCACTCGGCCGCGGACAGGGTGGTGTCGGCCGCGCGCAGTGCGCGCCGGACCAGTTCCGCGGTCTCCACGCTCATGCCCTTCGGCAGGGTGGACGTCACCGTCGAGGTGGCCGCCCGCCCCAGGGCGCGGTCCACATCGGCCTGTCCGCTGACCACGGCGGCGTGCAGATCGCCGCGGCGGGCGCTGTAGTGCTCCAGCCGGTCCCTGAGGTCGCCTGCGTCGAACGGTTTCAGAAGGTAGTCGACCACGCCCTGCCGGACGGCGCCCCGGACCGCCTCCGCCTCGCGGGCGGCGCTGATCACCAGCACGTCGCAGTCCTGGGCCACCATCCGCAGCCGGGGAATGACATCCAGGCCGAACATGTCGGGCAGATAGAGGTCGAGGAGCACCAGGTCGGGTTGCAGCTCGGCGGCGGCGGCGAGCGCCTTCTCCCCGCAGTCCGCCGATCCGACCACACGGAAGCCCTCGACACCATCGACGAATCCGCGATGGATCCGCGCCACCATGAAGTCGTCCTCGACAACCAGTACGTCGATCACCGGACTTCCTCCGTCTCCCTATCGGTGAGCCGGCCCACGGACATCCTGGCCGTGAACGTGGCGCCGGGCCGCGTGTTCGTCACCGACACCTCGCCGCCTCTGCGGGTGCAGACCAGCCGGGTGAGCGCCAGGCCGATCCCCCGGTCGCCGCCCTGGGCGGCCTTGGTGGTGAAGCCACGGGAGAACACCTCCTGGGCCAGTTCAGGTGCCACGCCCGGACCGGAGTCCCGCACCACGATCTCCACGCTCGACGCGTCCTGGCGCAGTTCGACCTCCACCCAGGCGTCGTTCTGGTGGTCCGGGGCCGCGGCGGCGTCGAGGGCGTTGTCGACGAGATTGCCGAGCACGGTCGCCACGTCCGCGGAGTCCGTGGGCTCCAGCCGGTCCAGGGCGGTCAGCTCCGAGACGCGCAGCTGGACCCTGCGCTCGGCGGCGAGCGCGGACTTGGCCATGAGCAGCGCGGCGACGGCCCGGTCGCGGACCCGGCTGGTGAGCGTCACGTCGAGCGACTCACGGTGTCTGCGCAGGGCGCGGACATAGCGTACGACCTCGTCGTGCTCGCCGATCTGGATGAGCCCGGAAATGGTGTGCAGCTGATTGGAGAACTCGTGGGCCTGCGCGCGCAGCAGTTCGGTGCTGCTGCGGAACGAGCCCAGTTCGCGTTCGAGCTGGGCCAGTTCGGTACGGTCGCGCAGGGTCGTCACCGAGCCCAGCCGTCGGCCGTCCTTGGTGACGTCCATCCGGTTCATGACCAGCACCCGCCCCCGGCGTACGACCACCTCGTCGCGCCGCTCGGTACCGTGCTCGGCGCCGTGCTCACCGCCGGCCCCGGCCAGGACGTCGTACAGCCTGCCCTGGATCCCCAGGTCGGCGAGGCTCATCCCGACGCAGTCCTCGGGAAGGTCGAGCAGTCCCCGGCCGACCTCGTTGACCAGCGTGAGCCTCTGCTGCGGGTCGAGCGCGATCACGCCTTCGGCGATCCCGAACAGCATGGCCTCGCGGTGCTCGGCGAGGCCCGCGATCTCGCGTGGTTCGAGGCCGAGGGTCTGGCGCTTGATCCGCCGGGCCAGCAGCCATGATCCGGCGACGCCGAGCACGCTCGCGATGCCGAGGTAGGCGAGCAGGTACGAGGAGGCGCCGCTGAGCCGCTGCCATACCGTGGGTGAGGCCCGCCCGATCATGACCGTTCCGACGTGCTCGCCGATGTGGTTCTCGTCGTCGCGGAGCACCGGGACCTGGGCCACCAGCTCACGGACCCCGTCCACCGTGAGTTCGCCGGACCAGCCGCGTGCCTGCGCGACGCCGGGCCCGTCCACCGGAAGCCGCGTTCCGACCAGCGTGGGGTTGGTGGCCGCGACGATCTCGCCGTGCTCGTCGGCGACCGTGACGGACGTGACGTTCGACTGGGTGAGCCTGGTCTGCAGCAGCGGTGCGAGGGTCTCGGCCGGCGCGGGACGAAGGAGCTGGGTGCGCAGCAGTGGGTTTCCGGCCATCTCCTCGGCGAGGGCGGTGACCCGGCGTCCCTCGACCCGGTCGAACGTCGCCTTCGACTGCGCCAGCGAGACCGCGGCGACCGCCACGAGCACCAGCACCACGATGGCGAGCTGCAGAACCAGCAGCTCACCGGCCAGTGTGTGGCGGCGTGACGTAACGACCACTATGAACTCAACCTTCAATGCTCACACAAGGCAGACGGGCTGACCGCGGAATCGCACAATCATGGCGCCGGACTCGCCCAAGCGAAAGAGATGAGCCATGAGAACTCGCAGAGCCGCATTTCTCGGAGCTCTTGCCACTGTGTCGATGCTCGCCGTGAGCGCCTGCGGCGCCACCGCGGAGAAGGAGGAATCCGGGGGCGGAAGCGGGAGCGGGAAGCCCGTCACCGGTCTACGGATGATGGTGCCGAACACCCCGGGCAGCGGGTACGACGTCACCGCCCGGACCGTCGCCCAGGTGATGCAGGACAGCAAGGTGGCGTCCGGGGTCCAGGTGTACAACCTGCCCGGGGCCGGCGGCACCGTGGGCCTGCAGCGCCTGGTGAACGAGAAGGGCAACGGCAAACTCGCCATGCAGATGGGGCTGGGCGTCGTCGGTGCCGCGTACACCTCGAAGTCGGCGGCGACGCTGACCGACACCACGCCGATCGCCAAGCTGATCGAGGAGGCCGGCGCGATCGTCGTGTCGAAGGACTCCCCGTACAAGACGATCGACGACCTCGTCACCGCGTGGAAGAAGGACCCCAGGAAGGTGGCGGTGGGCGGCGGTTCGTCGCCGGGCGGCCCCGATCATCTGCTTCCCATGCAGTTGGCGAAGGCCGTCGGTATCGAGCCGAAGAAGGTCAACTACGTCGGATACGACGGCGGCGGCGAACTGCTGCCCGCCGTCCTGGGCGACAAGGTCGCCTTCGGTGCCAGCGGATTCGGTGAGTTCCTCGACCAGATCGAAGCGGGACAGGTCCGGGTGCTGGCGGTGACCAGCGCCGAGCCCATCGACGCCGTGAAGGACGCCCCCACGCTCAAGAGCTCCGGCATCGATCTGGTCTTCACCAACTGGCGGGGCATCGTCGCCCCTCCCGGGATCACCGACGCGCAGAAGAAGACCTGGACCGACTCCCTGACCAGGATGCACGACTCGCAGCAGTGGAAGTCCGAACTGACCAAGCGCGGCTGGACCGACGCCTTCGTCACCGGTGACGAGTTCGGCTCCTTCCTCAAGGAGCAGGACAAGTCCGTCGCCGGCCTGCTGACAGAGCTCGGCCTGGCATGAGTTCCCCGATCGACGAACCGAGCGGCGAGGACGCCCGTCCACCGCGGGGCAAGGACCGCGCACAGTACGGTGTGTGCGCGTTCCTCGCCCTGCTGGGCACCGCGGTGATCGTGGACGGGCTCGGCATCCCGCACATCACCAGCAGCACCGACCCGGTGGGACCACGCGCGGTGCCCGTACTGCTGGGCGCGCTGCTTCTGCTGGTCGCGGTCCTGTACGCCGTCGATGTGGCCCGGGGCGGGCACGGCGAGCCGGAGGCCGGCGAGGACGTCGACCTGTCGCAGGCCGTCGACTGGCGCACGGTGGTCCTTCTGATCTGCGCGTTCGTCGCGAACGCGGTGCTGATCGAACGGCTCGGCTGGGTCATCAGCGGTGCCCTGCTGTTCTGGGGCACGGCCTTCGCCCTCGGGAACCGGCACCACGTACGCAATCTATTGATCGCGGCGACGCTGTCCCTCACCACGTTCTACGCCTTCGCGATAGGGCTCGGTGTGAACCTCCCGGCCGGTGTGCTGCAAGGAATCCTGTGATGGACAACCTGAACAACCTCATGCAGGGCTTCGAGGACGTCATAGCCCCGATGAACCTGCTGCTGGCGCTGATCGGCGTCCTGGTCGGCACCGCGGTGGGGGTGCTGCCGGGCATCGGCCCGGCGATGACCGTGGCCCTGCTGCTGCCCATCACCTACGGCATGGAGCCGGTACAGGCGTTCATCATGTTCGCCGGCATCTTCTACGGCGGCATGTACGGCGGATCGACCACCTCGATCCTGCTGAACACGCCCGGGGAGTCGTCCTCGGTGGTCACGGCCATCGAGGGCAACAAGATGGCCAAGGCCGGCCGGGCGGCGCAGGCCCTCGCCACCGCCGCCATCGGTTCCTTCGTGGCGGGCACGATCGGCACCCTGCTGCTGGTGCTGGTGACGCCGGTGGTGGTGGACTTCGCGATCAGCCTCGGTGCGCCGGACTACTTCGCCCTGATGCTGCTCTCCTTCGTCGCGGTCACGTCCGTGCTGGGCGCGTCACGCATCCGCGGTCTCGTCTCGCTGCTGCTGGGCCTGACGATCGGCCTGGTCGGCATCGACACGGTGTCCGGACAGCAGCGGCTCACCCTGGGCGTCCCCCAACTGGCCGACGGTATCGACGTGGTCGTCGTCGCCGTCGCCATCTTCGCCGTGGGCGAGGCACTGTGGGTGGCCGCGCACCTGCGGCGCAAGCCCGTCGAGGTCATTCCCGTCGGCAGGCCGTGGATGGGCGGGGCGGACTGGAAGCGGTCCTGGAAGCCCTGGCTGCGGGGCACCGCGTTCGGCTTCCCGTTCGGCGCGCTTCCGGCCGGCGGTGCCGAGATCCCGACCTTCCTGTCGTACGCGACGGAGAAGCGGCTGACCAAGCACCCGGAGGAGTTCGGCAAGGGGGCGATCGAGGGTGTGGCCGGACCGGAGGCGGCGAACAACGCCTCCGCGGCCGGCACGTTGGTCCCGATGCTGGCCCTCGGGCTGCCGACGAACGCGACCGCCGCGGTCATGCTGGCGGCGTTCCAGTCGTACGGCATCCAGCCAGGTCCGCTGCTGTTCGAGCGGGAGGCGAGCCTGGTCTGGGTACTCATCGCCAGCCTTTTCGTCGGCAACTTCCTGCTGCTCCTGCTGAATCTGCCGCTGGCACCGACCTGGGCGAAGCTGCTGCGGATACCGCGGCCCTATCTGTACGCGGGCATCCTGTTCTTCGCGTCGATGGGTGCCTACGCCGTCAATGCCCAGCCGCTGGATCTGTTCCTGCTGCTGTTGCTGGGACTGCTCGGTTTCGCCATGCGCCGGTTCGGGCTGCCGGTGCTGCCGCTGATCCTCGGCGTCATCCTCGGCCCGCGGGCCGAACTGCAGGGGCGGCGCTCCCTGCAGTTGTCGGGCGGCGAACTCTCGGGACTGGTCGGCGGGCCCGTGTCCTACGCGGTCTACACGGTGATCGTGCTGGTCCTCGTCTGGCCGCTGATGCGGCGGTTCGTCCTGCGTCCGCTGCGCGGGCGCAACACCTGAGAGCGACTGGAAGTTCCTGGGAGGGAGAGCAGACATGACCGTACTGGTCGGATACGTACCCACGCCCGAGGGTGAGGCGGCGCTGCGTGCGGGAATCGACGAGGCACGCCTGCGTGGCGAGCGGATGCTGGTGGTGAACGCCTCGCGAGGCGACGCCTATGTGGACCCGCGCTTCGCGCAGGAGCCCGACCTCGCTCATGTCCGGGAGGATCTGGCGGCCCTGGGCGTCGAGTTCGACATCCGCCAGGTGCTCGGTGCGGGCGATGCCGCCGAGGAGATCATCGAACTGGCGGAACGGGCGGACGTGTCCCTCGTCGTGATCGGCCTGCGGCGCCGGACCGCGGTCGGCAAGCTGATCATGGGCTCGGCCGCGCAGCGGATCCTGCTGGGAGCCGGCTGCCCGGTCCTCGCCGTGAAGGCCCCTTCCTGAACGGAGAGTTCGCGGGCTTCCAGGAACTGCGGCAGAAGACTGGGGCACCGGCCTTGTCCAGCCGGTGCCCCAGGATCGTGCGGGAACGTCAGCTCACGGTGCCGATGCGCTCGACGCGCTCGTCGACGCCGTTACGGAGTTCGCTGAGCGTGGTGCCGGGCGGGGCCGTGGCCGGTGTGGAGGACGGCGGCTGCGTCTCGTCCGCGCAGGTCGTGCCCGAGGCCGGGACCACGAGGTCCGTCAGGTAGCCGACGACCGCGTCCGTCGCGCAGGCGCTGCGGCCGAACGCCGTGTGCCCCTCGGCCTGGAAGGTGAGCAGCGAGGCGTTGTGGAGCTGCCGGGACAGCGCCACCGCGTCCCTGTACGGGGTGTCGGGGTCGCCGGTGGTGCCGAGGACGAGGATCGGCGCCGAGCCTTTGGCCCGGTAGGAGCCGTCGTAGCGGCTGACACGCTCGCCGGGCCACTGGACGCAGGCGGTGGCGTGCTGATGGTCGTACGTGGGAGGGCCGTAGGCCATCGCGGGACCGAGCAGCGGCGCCGCCTTCGCGTTGGCCGTGACGTTCCGCTTCAGCCGGCGCAGGTCGCGCGGGTAGTCCCGGTCGACGCACTCGACGGCCACGTTCGGGCCGAGGAAGTCGAAGCTGGCCGGGGAGGGCGGGCGCAGCAGGAAGGAGGTGTTGTCGCGCAGCTGTGCCTTGCGCAGGGCGGCGCCGAGCGCGGGCCAGATGACCTTGCCCTCGTTGATGTTGAACATCAGCCGGTAGACCAGTGTGTAGCCGTTGGCCCGGCCGTCGTTCGCGGTCGGTACGGGGGCGGCGTCCAGGTCGGCCTTCAGCTTCTCGAACGCGGCGCGTGGGTTGCCTTCGCCGAACCCGCAGGTGGCCTGATCGGCGGCGCACCAGTCGAGGAAGCGGCTCATCGCGCCGTCCAGCGCCAGGTACTGCGGCCGGTCGTAGGCGTACGGACGGTTGGCGTAGTGCACGGGATCGTATGCGCCGTCGAGCGTCAGCGCCCGCACCCGCTTCGGGAACATGGCGGCGTAGACCGTCCCGATGTACGAGCCGAACGACCGCCCGTAGTAGGTGAGTTGCTGCTCTCCGAGCGCCTCCCGCAGCAGGTCGATGTCCCGGGCGACGTATTCGGTGCCGACGTAGGGCAGCAGCTCGCCCGCGTTGTCCGCGCAGGCCTGGTCGAACTCGGCGGCCTCACGCAGCGCCGGCTCGAAGGCGCCGGGACCGGGTACCCCCTTGGCCTCCGTGACGGCCCGTGTGTACCGGGCGTCGTCGAAGCAGGTCAGCGGTGAACTGCGGCCGACGCCACGGACGTCGTAGCCGAAGACGTCGAAGGAGTCGCGCAGTGCGGCCGGCAGGTCAGCGTGGTTGTTGCGCACGAAGTCCACACCGGAGTTGCCGGGGCCTCCGGGCTGCATGAAGAGGGTGCCCTTGCGCTTCGTCGGGTCCGCGGCCTTCTTCCGGACCACCGCGAGGGTGAGGGTCTTGCCGCGTGGCTCGCGGTAGTCGAGCGGAACGTCGGCGTTCGCGCACTCGAAGCCGCCCTGGCAGTCGGCCCAGGCGAGCGACGGAACGGGCGGCTTCTCGGGTGTCTTCGGCGAGGCCGACGCCTGGACCGCCGTTCCCGTCGCGGCGATCACGAGCGCCGCCAGCGCGGCTCCGACGGCTGTGAGCCGTCCGAAGCGTCTCGGTATGTGATGTGGAGTGGTCATGGGTCTCGTCCCCCTGGTCGGTGTGTAGCCAAGCCCTCGCGGTGCAAGGTGAGTTCGGCTGACTGAACAGAGGGAAAATGAGCACGATCGGTGCCACTACCGAGGCACGAGCCTGGCCTGCCGGACCTGAGCGCTTGTTCGGCTCTCCGTCGAAGCAGCTCGCGGACGCGGGAGTCCGGTCCTCCCGCGTCCCCCGACGCGTCTGTGACCTGGGCTGTCACGCACCTTCCGAATCAGCGGCCCGCAGGCTCCCACCTGTGCGGCTACCGGCTACCGGCTACCGGCTACCGGAGACGATTTCGCATGGAAAAAGTCGGACAGGCGGATCAGCGCAGTCCGGCGAAGAGGTCGGTCTCGGGAACGTCCGTGCCCGTGGGGTCCTGGACACGGACGAAGGTCTCCATGCCCATGAACTCGCCGAACCTCTCCTTGCCCATCTTGAGGAAGAAGATGTTCTCGCCCTGACTGGCGTGCGCGGCCAACGAGTCGAACTTCTGACCGCTGAACGCGGTGGTGTCGACCCACGTGGTGATCTCGTCGTCGGGAAGACCGATCTCGGCCAGCGCGGCGGCCTCGGCGGGATCGGGCTCCGGCATGTCCTCGCTGAACTCGCGCATGATCTCGCCGAACCGCTGCATCATCGAGCGGGGCATCGTGGTCCAGTACACCTTCGGTGTCAGCGCGGTCATCTCCAGTGCCGCCATCGTGATGCGGTGGGCCTGGATGTGGTCGGGGTGGCCGTAGAAGCCGTTCTCGTCATAGGTGACGACCACATCGGGCCGGTAGTGCCGCATGAGTTCCGCCAGCCGGGCAGCGCCCTCCTGCACCGCGGTCTGCCAGAAGGATCCGGGCGTGTCGTTGCTCGGCCAGCCCATCATCCCGGAGTCGGCATAGTCCAGCATCTCCAGATCGCTGATCTTGAGGACCTCGCAGCTCGCCTCCAGCTCCTGACGACGCATCAGGGCGACCGCCGCCGGATCGTGCCCGGGATCGCCCGGCTTGACGCCCCCCGGTCCGTCACCGCAACCGCCGTCGGTACAGGTCACGAGAACTGTGCGGACGCCTTCCGCCGCGTACCGCGCGAGGACCCCTCCGGTCCCGGTGGCCTCGTCGTCGGGGTGGGCGTGTACTGCCATGAGCGTCAAGGGCCGGTGAGACATGAAACAGTCCTCCTGCAGAAACGGCATACGTCGTGGTCCGAGTGCGCGGTGAACGTACCGCGACCTGGGGGCCGGATCCTGGTGGGGCGGACGACCTTGTGGTCTCCGTGTCCCCCCGCGCGGCGCCGGTCCCTCGGTCGATGCAACCGTGCAGGCCCTGCCGGCTGTTCCCGGCGCCGCCACTGGTCCTTCCCCGTGCCGGCGTTTCGAGGAAGGACCGGGCCGAAGAGCGCCGCATACGTGGTGGGGCGGCGCGCCTCGTCGAGCCGACGCCGGCCCGTGCCGACGTCTCGGATACCCGGGCGAGATCAGGTGGTGGGCTTGCCGAACCAGCGGGAGAGGTGGGCGTCCAGATCCCGCTGATCGTCGCCGATCCAGGCGACATGGCCGTCGGGGCGCAGCAGGACGCACGGGGCATCCAGTACCGCGGTGGGATCCGCGAGGTGGTCGACCCGGTCCGACCAGCCGCCGACGGTCAGTCGTTCGGTGCGGTCCAGCAGCAGGCCGCGGCCCCGATGCAGCAGCCCGTAGAGGTGACCCTGATCGACGTCGATGTCGGGCAGGCGGCGGCCGAGCAGGTCGGGGCCTTCGCCGAAGTCGTAGCGGATGCCGATCGCGGTGATCTTCTCGATCAGATGGCGGTTCACCTCGTCGAAGTCCATCAGTTCGGTCAGCAGCCTGCGCACGGCCTGCGGGCCCGGTTCGGTGGACAGCAGCTCCGTCTGGGCGCGGGTGTTGTCCAGGACGTCCTGGGCGACCGGACGACGTTCGGCCTGGTAGGTGTCCAGCAGTGCTCCCGGCGCCCAGCCGCGGATCTGCGCGGCCAGTTTCCAGCCGAGGTTGAAGGCGTCCTGCACGCCCAGGTTGAGGCCCTGCCCGCCGATGGGTGGATGGATGTGTGCCGCGTCGCCGGCCAGCAACACCCGCCCGACCCGGTAGCGTTCGGCCAGCCGGGTGGCATCCCCGAAGCGGGACAGCCAGCGCGGGGAATGCACGCCGAAGTCCGTTCCGGCGATGGTGCGCAGTTGTTGTCTGAAATCCTCGAGGGTGGGCGGTTGCGCGCGATCGCTGACTCCCGCGGCGGGGACTAGGACGCTGTATGCCCCCTCACCGAAGGGCCTGAGCCAGAATCGCCTGTCGGTCTCGCCGATTTCGGCCACCCTGGCGGCGATCTCCTCCTGCGGTACACCCACTTCCATCTCGCCCATCAGCGTCTCGGTCCGTGAGGGCTCGCCGGGGAAGCCGACGCCGAGCAGTTTGCGCACCGTACTGCGCCCGCCGTCACAGCCGACGAGATAGCGCGAACGCAGTCGTTGGCCTCCCCCGCCGGCCAGCTCGACGGTCACCCCCTCGTCGTCCTGCTCGAACCCGGCCACCACACAACCGCGCCGGACCTGCGCACCGAGTCGGATCGCATGTTCTTCCAGGAGGTGAACGATGACCGGCTGCGGGATGCCCAGCAGATAGGCATGGGCGGAATCAAGGCCCTTGGGCACGGGTTTGGCGATGGCGGCGAAGAATCCGCCGGCCGGACGCTTTCGTCCGTGTTCGAGTATGCGATCCAGCAGCCCGCGCATCGCCATCAGCTCGATACTGCGCATGTGCAGTCCGACGATGCGGACGAACGACACGGGCTCGGTCTCCTTCTCCAGAACGAGTACCCGCACATCGTGCAGCCGCAGTTCGGCTGCCAGCATCGCGCCGGTCGGCCCACACCCGGCGATGATCACGTCGAACATGAGAGGCGCGCGATCGTGGCCGTAGGCCGACGACCGGCGTCCGGGAACGTCGCGCACAAAGACGTCGCGCTGGACCGTGTCGTTCGACGACGGCCCGGCGGTGAACTGCGAGGAGTGCACAGGTGTTGCCTTTCGGGAGTGCCTTGTTGGCGAGGCACTCCCGGCGACACCTACGTCGATCGCCCGACCGTCACGGGAAGGGGGAGCACCCACATCGCTACAGCGTTCATGGGTCTCACCTCCTCGGGCCGTGTCACGGTCCACCGCAAGCTACAAGGCCCAGCATCACCCGTCCAACTCCTTTTTTCTGCCACCTGATCCCGACCCCGAACTGGCCGTACGACTCCTGGGTCACCGTGGCGGGGCCGCCGCCCACCACCGGGCGGAGCCCGGCCGGCCGTCGAACGGCGCCGTGGGCTCGTCGGTGGCGGCACCCGTCTCCACGGCCTGCCTCTACGATCGACCAGCGCAGAACAGGCGGAACAGGCGGAACGGCAAGGGGATCGGAGCACCGGATGACTGGTCACGTCGCCGCGGTGAGCAGTAACGAGGTGTACTCGTTCAGCAAGCCCAATCGCGATTCCATCACGCTGCTCACGGGGCTCGGTGTGGAGGGGGACGTTCACGCAGGCGAGACGATCCGCCACCAGTTCCGCATGACCTACGAGCCGGACCTGCCCAACCTGCGCCAGGTCCACCTCATGCACGAGGAACTCTTCGACGAACTCTCGCACAAGGGTTTCCAGGTCTCTGCGGGCCAGCTCGGCGAGAACATCACCACGCGCGCGGTGGACCTGTTGGGCCTGCCCACCGGCACTCTGCTCCATCTCGGCGAGCAAGCGGTGCTTGAGCTGACGGGTCTGCGCAACCCGTGCTCGAAGATCAACGACTTCCGCAAGGGGCTGCTCGCCGAGGTGTTCGCCATGGACCCCGAGTCCGGCGAGTTCACGTTCAAGAGTGGCGTCATGGCTGTGGTCCGTCGCGGAGGGGTCGTCCGCCCGAACGATTCCATCCGGGTCGAACCCCCGGCCCCTCCTCACCGCCCGCTGGAACGGGTCTAGGTTCTCGCTCCGTGGTCAACGGCCCGCCCGGACAAGGATGGATGATGGCGAACCGGACCCGAGTACGGCCAAGCCGCCCCTGCGCCGCCGGGGAGCCATCGTCGCAGACCGCCCAGGGCGGACGTCGGCTCCTGGAACGGAGTTCCGCCAGCACCGAGGGCGCAGATTCCGGACGTGTCCGGGATATTGACGTGCCACCGACAACAGTGGCTTCATGAACAGTACACAGTCGTGGGAGCGCTCCCACGTCTCTGTACGTTCCGCACTCTCCTCCGCCCGCTTTCGGGAAGGACACCCCGTGCGCAGCAGTCACCACCGCATCGTCGCCACTTTCCTGGCCGCCCTACTCGCCCTGGCCGCCGGCTTCGGCCTGGCCGGCGCCCCGTCCGCCGCCGCCGCGACCCCGGTACGGATCATGCCGCTCGGTGACTCCATCACCGGCTCCCCGGGCTGTTGGCGCTCACTCCTCTGGAACCAGCTCCAGGACGCCGGTTACACGGACGTCGACTTCGTCGGCACGCTGAACGCCCAGAGCTGCGCCCTGACCCACGACGCCGACAACGAAGGCCACGGCGGCTTCCAGGCCACGGCCACCGCCGACCAGAACCTGCTGCCCGGATGGCTGGCGGCGACCAGTCCGGACATCGTTGTCATGCACTTCGGCACCAACGACGTCTGGAGCAGCATCGCGCCGGACACCATCCTCGCCGCGTACACCAAACTGGTCGGCCAGATGCGGGCCGCCAACCCGGCGATGAAGGTGCTGGTCGCCCAGTTGATTCCGATCAATCCGAGCAACTGCGCCGAGTGCGCCGCTCGTACGGTGGCCTTCAACCAGCGCGTTCCGGCCTGGGCCCAGGGCATCACCACCGCGCAATCGCCGGTCACCGTCGTCGACCAGTGGACGGGCTTCGACACGGCCACCGACACCTACGACGGCGTCCACCCCAACGCCGCCGGCGACGCCAAGATGGCAGCCCGCTGGTACCCGGCGCTGTCGGCCCTGCTCACCCCGGGTGGCCCCGAGGGCCCGGGGTCCGGTGGCTGCTCGGCGGCCTTCCGCGCGGTGTCGGCGTGGCAGGACGGCTACCAGGGTGAGGTCACGGTCACCAACACCTCGTCCACAGCGGCGATCTCTTCGTGGGCGGTGACGCTCGTACTCCCGACGGGCAGCCGGATCACCCAGGTCTGGAACGGCGCGCTGACCGGGACGACAGTGCGCAACGCCGGGTGGAACGGCACGGTACCTGCGGGGGCGAGCACCACCTTCGGCTTCCTCGCGAGTACGTCGGCCGCAGCGGGCACTCCGGTGACAGCGACATGTTCGGCGTCCTGAGGCATCCTCAGGACCGATGCGGGTCTTCGGCGGCTGCTGTCCCGCGCCATATGCACCTGCAGCGGCCGGGCTTTCCGTAGCCTCCGTAGCATGATTGCGCTTCCTGCCCTCGATTCCCTCGTCCGCCTCTGTCCGCCGCCCGCCGACCCGCCGCCCTCGGTGGACTGGGCGCAGGCCGAGGGCGCCCTGGGTACGGCCCTGCCCGCCGACTACAAGCAACTCGTCGAAAGATACGGCGCCGGCTTCTTCGACGAGACGGTCGCGCTCCTCGCCCCTGACTGCGCCTTCGCCAAGTGCGACCTCCTCGCACAGGCGACGGAACGGGACGGCGTCCTGGCCGGGCTGTGGGAGGTGGGCGAGGAGAAGCCGCCCGGCCTGTTGGAGGCCGGGGCGCGGATCCTGCCATGGGCGTACCAGGAAGGCGCCGGAGCATTCCTGTACTGGCTGGTACGGCCCGGTCAGCACCCCGACGAGTGGACCGTGCTCTACAACGAGGGGCAGGGTCCGCTGTGGGAGCCGCACGACACGGGCTGCCTCGCGTTTTTGCTGGCAGTGCTGACGGGAACGGCGGAAACGGCGTACTTCGGCTACCTCTACGAGGTGCTGAAGCCCACGGAGCACCGCTTCGTGACGGCCGACCAGTTCTTCGGCACGTCCGGCCGTCGAGACCGTCGGCCGCTCTCGACGAACTGATCAGCCTGCCGTCGGCGGCGAGGCCGACACCCGACACCCACCGTCGGTCGCGATCCCAGCGCTCAGACGGTGGGACGGGAATGCACGCTGACGGCGTAGCCGCCGCCCGGACGGTAAGGATCGCCGTCCCAGGTCGCGAAGCGCTGTCGCAGCGTCAGTCCGGCGTCGGTGCACCACTGGTCGAACTCCGTCAGCGTCACTGTCGGTTCCGGCAGCGGCAGATGTTCCGCGTCCAGCCCCATGCCGGTGATCAGCAGTCCGCCGGCGCGCAGTACGGCGGCAAGCTGCCGCACAACGGCTGCTTCGGTACCGGGAGCCAGCAGGGGGATGACGTTTCCGGCGGCGAGCGCCAGGTCGAAGCCGGGCGCCAGACCGAGGCTGTCCAGGTGTGCCAAGTCCGCGTGGAGCCACTCCTGTGCGGGAGCGTCGCGGCGGGCTACGGCGAGCATGGAGCGGTCGACGTCCACGCCCGTGCAGGAGTGCCCCAGCTCGGCGAGCCGGATCGCGATCCGCCCGGTGCCGCAGCCGGCGTCAAGGATCCGGGCGGCCGGTGGCAGCAGCGCGTCGCAGAAGGCGGCCTCGCCGTGAATGTCGTGGCCCGATTCGGCGAGCCGCGCAAACCGCAGGGCGTAGTCCTCTCCGGCTTCTCCGCCTGTCAGTTCCGCCCAGCGGTCGCGTCGACTGCTCATGGTCTGCGTGCCTTCCGGTAAAGAGGACGAGGACAGCACCGTCGTCCTCGCCGCCGCCTTCAGCGCGGCGAGCAGGACAACCCTAGCCAGATCGACGTGCGAACTCGGCGTGCGCACCGTTGCCGGTGCCTGCCGGTGGCGGGGAGATCCAGCCGCCGCGTCGAGCGTCCCGGAGTCGGGCTACGGCAGGCGGTCGGGGCCGCCGTCGAGGGCTGCGTGTGCCAGGCCCGTCCGGTAGGCGATGACGACGAGTTGCGCCCTGTCGCGGGCCTCCAGCTTCGTCATGGCGCGCTGCACGTGGGCGCGGACGGTGAACGGGCTGAGGAACATCCGCTCGGCGATCTCCTGGTTGGACAGGCCGGTCGCGACCAGCGCCACCATCTCCCGTTCGCGCGGGGTGAGGGCGGCGAGCTGTTCCGGACGGTACGGCGCAGCGTTGTCCGGCGTGGCCAGGAACCGTGCGACCAGGGAGCGGGTGGCGGCGGGAGACAGAAGGGTGTCGCCGGCGGCGATCGTACGGACGGCTTCCGCCAGGTCCTCGGCCCCGATGCCCTTGCCGATGAATCCGCCGGCCCCCGCGCGCAGCGCCTGAGCGACGTATTCGTCGGTCTCGTACGTGGTGAGGATCAGGATGCGGCTGGCACGCAGTTCCGGGTCCGCGCAGATCTCCGACGTCGCGGTGAGACCGTCCACGTCGGGCATGCGGATGTCCATGACCACCACGTCCGGGCGCAGCGCCCGGGTGAGTCTGACCGCCTCCCTGCCGTCGCCCGCCTCGCCGACCACGGTGATGTCGTCGGCGCTGTCGAGCAGCATCCGGAACGCGCCCCGCAGCAGGGCCTGGTCGTCGGCGAGCAGCACCCTGAGCGTCACGGCGTGTCCCCGTCCTCTCCGTCGGTCATCTGTCCCTCCTCGGTGGTCGTCGCCCTGTCACGGTCGCGTGACGGGTCCTGGGCGGGCGGGAGCGGCAGTTGGGTGGAGACAAGGAAGCCGCCCTCCGGACGCCTGCCCGCGGAGAGGTGTCCCCCGACCGCTGTGGCACGTTCACGCATCCCGATCAGACCGTACCCGGGCGATCGGTCCGCCGCGGCGGAC
>NZ_MUBA01000796.1 GCF_002154575.1 Streptomyces bobili | reverse complement strand
CCCCGGGGGCGTGGGCGGGGATGGGCGGGTTCACGTTGGTGGGGCTGGGACTGTGTGTGCTCGTGCCGCAGACGTTCGCGGCGGCGGGGAGGCTGTTCCCGGGAGCCTCGGACGCGGCCGTCGCCCGGCTCAACGTCTTCAACTACGTCGGTTTCCTGGTCGGTTCGCCGTTGGTCGGGGCGCTCGGGGACGCGTGGAGCTACCGCGGGGCGATGGCCGTGCCGATGGTGTTGGTGCTGGTGACGTTCGTGTACGCCAGGTCGTTCGCTCCTCAACCGGACCGATACGGTGGCGGGCATGAGCGGCCGCGCACAGCTGATGTGGGACGAGGCAGTAACGGGGTATGACTTCGGTCCGGATCACCCGATGGATCCGGTTCGGCTGGCCCTGACCCGGCGACTGGTCGATGCCCTCGGGCTCGACCGGGAGGTGGAGGTCGTGTCCGCCAAGCCGGCCGGGGAGTCGACGCTGCGGCTCGTCCACCGGGAGGACTACATCAAGGCCGTCAAGGCCGCCTCCGCCGATCCGCGGGCCGCGGACACGTCGTACGGGCTCGGGACCGTGGACGATCCGGCCTTCGCCGGCATGCACGAGGTGTCCTCCCTGATCGCCGGGCTGTCGGTGGGCGCGGCCGAGGCGGTGTGGCGGGGGGACGCGCTGCACGCGGTGAACTTCTCGGGCGGGCTCCACCATGCGATGCCCGGAGGCGCGGCCGGGTTCTGTGTGTACAACGACGCGTCCCTGGCCATCGCGCGGTTGCTGGAGCTGGGCGCTCGGCGGGTCGCGTACGTGGACGTCGACGTGCATCACGGAGACGGGGTGCAGGCGGCCTTCTGGGAGGACCCGCGGGTGCTGACGATCTCCCTGCACGAGCACCCTCGGACGCTGTTTCCGCAGACCGGGTGGCCGGAGGAGACCGGGGCGGGGGACGGCGAGGGGGCCGCGGTGAACGTGGCCCTGCCTGCGGGGACGGGGGACGCAGGGTGGTTGCGGGCGTTCCACGCGGTGGTGCCGGAGCTGGTCGCCGACTTCCGGCCCGATGTGCTGGTCACTCAGCACGGGGCTGACACGCACTTCGAGGATCCGTTGGCTCATCTGGCGGTGTCGTTGGACGCGCAGCGGGCCGTGCAGGTCGCCTGTCATTCGCTCGCGCACGAGTACGCCGGGGGGAAGTGGGTCGCGTTGGGTGGGGGTGGCTACGCGGTGGTGGATGTCGTGCCGCGGTCGTGGACACATCTCGTGGGGATCGCGGCGGGGCGGCCCGTGGAGCCGGAG
>NZ_MUBA01000795.1 GCF_002154575.1 Streptomyces bobili | reverse complement strand
GGGCGGGCGTGGAGCGGCTCGGCGCTCGTGGGCGATCAGTCGCCCGCTCGGGCCGGGGCGGCGACCTCGGGTACCGCGTCCTCTGCGGCCTGCGCCGCCGTGTCCGGTACGGCCCCAGCGACCCCGGCCGCTTCCAGGGCTTCCGCGACCTCCGGCGTGTCCGTCGGGGCCAGCTGTGCCGCTGTCCCGGCAGTCGTCCTCGCCGCCGTCCCCGTCGCCGCGTCCAGCCCCGGCAGCAGGCCGTACATCGCCTCGCGCTGCTCCGGGCCGATGACATGGGCGAGGGCCTGGGCGACCGTCTCCGTCAAGGCGTCGGACGTCTCGTGGAGCAGCAGGCGGGCCTTGTCGGTGAGGGCCACCTCCACGCCCCGCTTGTCGCCGCAGACCGATCTGCGGGTGACGAGGCCGGCGTGCTGGAGGCAGGCGACCTGGTAGGTGAGCCGGGTCTTCGGGCGGCCCAGCAGCTCCGCGACGCGGGTCATCCGCAGCCCCTCCTCGGGCTGCTNNTCCACCGCGCCCACCGCGGCGAGCATCACCATCCAGCCCCTCAGCTCCCGAGGCAGCAGGCCGCCGGTGCCCCGCGCGGACGGGCATTCCGGCAGGTCAGTGCTGTGCTCCTCGGGCTCGGCCATGTGTCGAGTGTACCTGTCGTCCAAATTTGGAGAAGAAACGCGAGCGGGGTTGTTCAGATTTGGATGACCCGCTACCTTCGAGTCGGCGGTCATCCAAATTTGGATCACCGCGCGCCCTGACAGCAGTGACAGCAGTGA
>NZ_MUBA01000794.1 GCF_002154575.1 Streptomyces bobili | reverse complement strand
GGGGTACGTGCGGGAGGCGTGCGTGCGGGAGGTGTGCGGCGGGACTGTGCTCGCGGACCCTTGACAGTGCGGGCGGGCGCGTCAAACCTGGGCGCCAGAGCCGCTCGTCCCAGGGAGGCGACGATGTCCGCGCGGGAATCCCTACTGGACGCCGCCTTCGCCGCGCTCGCGCGCCGGCCGTGGGCCGCCGTGCGGATGGTGGACGTCGCCGCGGCGGCCGGAGTGTCCCGGCAGACCCTCTACAACGAGTTCGGGACCAAGGACGGACTGGCGCGGGCGCTCGTCCGGCGGGAGGTCGACGGGTATCTCGCCGGGGTCGAGCGGGCGTTGGCGGGGCAGGGAGATGCGCGGGAGCGGTTGGGCGCGGTCGCGGAGTGGGTGGTGTCCGCGGCTCGGGGGAACGTCGTGGTGCGGGCGCTGGTCACCGGGTGCTGGAGTTCCTGGCTGCCGTCGGTGGGCCTGGCCGCTGTGCCGTCGTCCTCGGCCGTGCCGGCGCAGCGGCGGGCGG
>NZ_MUBA01000793.1:378-1475 GCF_002154575.1 Streptomyces bobili | reverse complement strand
CGGCGGCGACGACCGCGGCGGGGAGGTCGCCGTCGGCCCGCCGGAGGCGGAGCGTGCCGTCGCGCCGCAGGGAGCGGGCGGGCGGCACGTCGGTGCCGAGGCGGGTGAGGAGCCGGTTGGCGAGGGCGAGGACAGCGCCGGGGACGCGGAAGCCGACGGTCAGCGGGACCACGCTCGCCTCGGGTTTGCCCAGGTGGGCGAGTTGGGCGGGCCAGGAGCGCGCGGCCCACGGTGTGGTGCCCTGCGCCAGGTCGCCGAGGACGGTCAGGGATCCGAACGGCACCCGGCGCGCGATGGCCCGGCACTCCATCGGGGAGAGGTCCTGCGCCTCGTCGACGACGACATGGCCGTATCCCTGCGGACGGGCCAGCAGGCCGGCCACCTCGTCGAGCAGCACGAGGTCGGCGGCCGACCAGCGCGCGGAGCGGTACGAGCGCGGCGGGCGAACCCGGCACAGGGCGTCGCGCTCGCCGGGGTCGAGGAGGCCGTCGGCGGCCCGCGCCGGGTCGGCGAGGAGCGCGGCGACGATCTCCTCGGGCCGCACCCGGGGCCATACGGCGTCCAGGCAGGCGCGCACCGGACGGGACCGTTCCGTGCGGCGCAGCCAGGAGGCCGGGCGGGTTCCGCTGTGCCGTTCGGCCCGTTCCTGGAGGCGCCGCGCGATCCGGCTGCGCACCCGCTCACGTCCGACGTCGTAGGGCAGCCGTTCCGCGAGGACGTCCGTCACGATCCGCGCGATCTCCGTGCCGGTGACCCGCCATCGGCAGGAGCCCTCGGCCACGGTGAGGTCGTCCGCGGCGGCGGTGTTCACCCGTGCGTACAGGGCGCGGCGCAGGACCTCCGCCATGCGGGCGTCGTGCTTGACGGCGGCCGTCGGCTCGGGGTCGGTGCCGGTGACCGGGTGGCGGGCGATCTCGTCGGAGAGGGTCGACTGCCGTACGCCGCTCTCGCCGAGGGAGGGCAGCACCTCGGCGATGTAGGAGAGGAAGGCGCGGTGGGGGCCGAGGATGAGGAGTCCGCCGCGGCGGACGCGCTGGGGGTGGGTGTAGAGCAGGTAGGCGGCCCGGTGCAGGCCCACGGCGGTCTTGCCGGTGCCG
>NZ_MUBA01000793.1:0-285 GCF_002154575.1 Streptomyces bobili | reverse complement strand
ACCCGGCCGATGTGGTGGGCGAGGCCGGCGTGCTCGCCGCCGGTTCCCTCGGCGAAGTCGAGCCGGCCGAAGAAGAGGGGCCCGTCGGGGAGTTCGCGCAGGGCCTTGGCCTGACTGCGCAGCCGGTGTCCGAGGACCTCGGCGTCGGCACCGGAGGCGGAGACGTCCTCGCCGGTGACGACCTGGAGGTCGGCGCCCGCGCGCATCGCGGCGAGCGCGGCGCGGCAGGCGTCGTGATGGGCGCGTTCCCGGCGGAGGGAGTCGCGGAGGGGGTCGGCGGGATCC
>NZ_MUBA01000792.1 GCF_002154575.1 Streptomyces bobili | reverse complement strand
GACCCGGTGAGTTACACCGGGCTCATCAGCCGGGAGCAGGCGCCCGAGGCACGCGCGGCCCTGCGCGCGCGGGTCACCGCTCTCGCTGGGGAACTGCGGGCCCACGGCGCGGCGGACCCGCTGCCGGGCGATGCCGGGGCGGTCGTCGCCGAGGCGGAGTTCGGCTCCGTACCGCTGACGCTGACGGCCGAGCGGACCCGGCTCCTTCTGCGGCGCGCACGAGCCGAGCGCGTCACGCTCCACACCCTCCTGCTGGCGGCGCTCAGCCACGCCGTCTCCACGGAGTACGAGCGGGACCGGCTGCTGGGTTCCGTCTACACCCATGGGCGGACCTTCCTCGGGGCCCGCGAGACGCTCGGCCTGTTCAGCAACGTGGTCCCGGTGCCGCTCGAGACGGGGCGCCAGTCCCCGCCCGCGTTCCTCAGGGCCGTCCACGACAGCGTCCAGCGGGCCTCGAACTCCGCGGACCTGCCGCTCAGCGAGATCGCCGCCCAGATCATGGACCGCCCGCCGGGCGACGGGGCGTACTACCGCAGTGCTCTGGCCCACCTGGAACTGCGGCTGAGCGGAGTGACCGGCTGGCTGCCGGAGGAGCCGAACCGCCCGCTGCCGTTCCCGCCCGGCCTCGACGTGACCCCCCAGGCCCTCCACCCCGACCACCC
>NZ_MUBA01000791.1 GCF_002154575.1 Streptomyces bobili | reverse complement strand
CAGCCGCCGCGTCGCCTCCAGGCTGTGCCGGGTGTTCTTCCCGAAGTCGTGTCCGGGATCGATGAGGATCGACTCCCGCGGCACCCCCAGCCCCGCCGCCCGCTCCGCCAGCCCCACGGTCACGCTCAGAATGTCGGCCATGACGTCGTCGTACTTCACCCGGTGCGGNNGCCGATGTCGATGATCGCCGCGCCCTCGGCCACCGCCCGCTCCACGCGCGCGAGGGCCGGCTCGTCACGGAAGGTCGCGCCCTGGTCGTAGAAGGAGTCGGGGGTCCGGTTCACGATCGCCATGATCACCGGCTCGTGGGTGCCGAATTCCCGCCTGCCCAGCCTGAGCATCCCCTGTGACCTCTCCTCGTACGTCCCTGACATCCGCCGCCTGCGACCCTAACTGTCACACCCCCATGGCACGATCGGAGCCTGACACATCCGACAACGAGCACTGCGAGCGTGGGGACCCACCGATGGTTATGTTCTTCTTCCTGGTCATCGCCCTCGCCGTC
>NZ_MUBA01000790.1 GCF_002154575.1 Streptomyces bobili | reverse complement strand
GGTACGGGTACTGCTGCTGGGGGTGGCCGGGCTGGCCCGGCAGGGGAGGGGCGGCGACCGGAGGCGGGTTGCCGTCGCTGGTCCACAGGCCGTGCATCTGCTGGTGCCGGACGAAGTCCTCCGCGACCATCGCCGCGAGGTTGAAGTACGACTCCCGCACCTTCGGCCGCATCATGTCGAGGTCCACCTCGGCGCCGGCGGAGAGGTGCTCGTCGAACGGCACGACGACGACACCCCGGCACCGCGTCTCGAAGTGGCTGACGATGTCATCCACCTTGATCATCTTGCCCGTCTCGCGGACACCGGAGATCACGGTGATGGAGCGTGAGACCAGCTCGGCGTACCCGTGCGCGGACAGCCAGTCCAGCGTCGTACTGGCGCTGCTCGCGCCGTCCACCGAAGGCGTCGAGATGATGATGAGCTGGTCGGCGAGGTCGAGCACCCCGCGCATCGCGCTGTAGAGGAGACCGGTGCCCGAGTCGGTGAGGATGATCGGGTACTGCTTGCCGAGCACGTCGATCGCGCGCCGGTAGTCCTCGTCGTTGAACGCCGTGGAGACGGCCGGGTCGACGTCGTTGGCGATGATCTCCAGGCCGGAGGCGGCCTGGGAGGTGAACCGCCGGATGTCCATGTAGGAGTTGAGGTAAGGGATCGCCTGGACCAGGTCACGGATCGTGGCCCCGGTCTCGCGGCGCACGCGGCGGCCGAGCGTACCGGCGTCCGGGTTCGCGTCGATCGCGAGGATCTTGTCCTGGCGCTCGGTG
This sequence comes from Streptomyces bobili, assembly GCF_002154575.1. Classification (GTDB taxonomy): domain Bacteria; phylum Actinomycetota; class Actinomycetes; order Streptomycetales; family Streptomycetaceae; genus Streptomyces; species Streptomyces bobili. The sequence goes on along the minus strand of NZ_MUBA01000790.1, from coordinate 430 downwards.
GCGAGGGTGGAGCCGAGCGCGGTGGTCGTGGTCGTCTTGCCGACCCCGCCCTTGAGGCTGATGACGGCGATGCGGTAGCAGGAGAGCACCGGAGTCCGGATCAGCTCGAGCTTCCGCTGCCGCTCGGCCTCCTCCTTCTTTCCCCCGATCTTGAACCGGCCACCGCCGGCCGTCGGACGGCTGCTCTTCGCCTTCTGCTTCTTGTTGTTGAGCAGGCGGTCGGAGGACAGCTCCACGGCCGCCGTGTAACCCAGCGGTGCGGCACCGGGATTGACCGGCTGCCGCTGGTCGTGCTGGATCGGCTGCGGCCAGGCGGCACCGGCACGGGGGTCTACGGGGGGCTGGGGCGGCTGGGGGACGTGAGGTGCCTGAGGTGAGTGAGGCGCCTGAGGTGAGTGAGGCGCCTGAGGCGTTTGGGGCTGGTGGGGGT
>NZ_MUBA01000789.1 GCF_002154575.1 Streptomyces bobili | reverse complement strand
GCGCCGCCGGTGAGGAGACGGCTGCGGGAGGTGCGGGAGGTGTGACGCGTGCTGGTGTGACGCATGGCTGGTTCGGCCTTCCTGAACCGGAGTGGGGCGGGAGCGCTGGAGCGTCTCCCGGAATCCATCCTGTGGCCGTGACCGGCCGCTCCGGGTCGACGGTCCGGTCGTCCCCGGGGTCATCCGTTCGGACGACCCCCGAATCCCCGCAACGGGGCAACAATGGAGGTGTTTGCCCAGTTCAGAGGCGCCGCGACAGGCGAGAGAGGGGAAAGAGGGTGACGACGACGATGAACCGTGCCGACCGGGCCGAGGAAGGCCGGCCGGGTGACCGGGACGAGACCCGCATCCTCGCCCTCGTCATGCACGCGGCCTTCTTCGTCCTCCTGGCCGCCTCCCTGGCCCGCTACCTCGCCCGCCACGCCGGCGACCCCCGCACCCCGTGGATCATCGCCCTCTCCGCGCTGCTCGCCGTGCTGTACGTCCTCGGCCCGGCCCTCGGTGCCCGCCTCACCCGCCTGGCCTGGCTGGGCCCCACGGTCGCCGCGTGGGCGGTGCTGGTCCTGCTCGCCCCGAGCTTCGCGTGGTGCGCGGTCCCCCTCTTCTACGCCGGTCTGCGCACCCTCGCGACCGGCGCCGCGATCCCCCTGGTCGTCCTGCTCACCGCTCTCACGGTCGTGGCCCAGCTGAGGCTGGCGGGCTGGCCGGACCCCAACGTCCTGCTGGCGCCCCCGGCCGTGGCCGCCGTCGCCACCACGGTGTTCGTGGTGATGCGCCGCCAGTCGGCCCGCCGGGACGCCCTGATCGACGACCTCGTGCGCACCCGCCGCGAACTGGCCGCCACCGAACGCCGCGAGGGCACCCTCGCCGAGCGCGAACGCCTCGCCCGTGAGATCCACGACACCCTCGCCCAGGGCCTCTCCAGCCAGCGCATGCTGCTCCAGGCCGCGGACCGCCTCTGGGACGCCTCGCCCGGCACGGCCCGCGACCACGTGCGCACCGCGGCCACGATCGCCGAACGCAGCCTCGCCGAGGCCCGCCGCTTCGTCCACGACCTCACCCCGGCCGACCTCGCGGAGGGCGGCGGCCTGGAACAGGCCCTGCGCGCCCTGGCCGACCGCGAGACGACCCCCGCCCTCACCGTCCGGGTCCACACGGAGGGCACCCCGTCCGCGCCCCTCCCCGCCCCGGTCGAGTCCGCCCTGCTCCGCATCGCCCAGGGCGCCCTGGCCAACGTCCGCGAACACGCCGGGGCGAGCAGCGCCGCCCTCACCCTGACCTGCCTGGACGACCAGATCATGCTGGACGTGACGGACGACGGCCACGGCTTCGACGTACCGGCCGGCGCCACCCGCCCGGCGGGCGACCGAGGCCACGGCCTGCCCGCGATCCGGGCCCGCCTGCGCCAGCTGGGCGGCACCCTCACGATCGAGTCGTCCCCCGGCGAGGGCACGGCCCTGTCGGCGTCGATCCCCCTGGAGCCGAGATGACCCCCATCCGCATCCTGGTCTGCGACGACCACGCCGTCGTACGGGCCGGTCTGCTGGCCCTGCTCGGCAGCGCCCCGGACATCGAGGTGGTCGGCGAGGCGGGCAGCGGCGAGGAGGCCCTCGCGCTGGCCCGCAGGCTGCGCCCGGACGTCGTCCTGATGGACCTCCAGCTGGGCGAGGGCATCGACG
>NZ_MUBA01000788.1 GCF_002154575.1 Streptomyces bobili | reverse complement strand
CGTCCGGCCGGTCCCACGGTCCGGCCCTCCCTCGGGAGGGCCGGACCGGTCGCGTTCTCCCGCGACCTCCGGATAACCTGACCGGTCGTCAGCCCGCGTCCTGCGCCGACGACGCCCGCAGCAACAGCAGCGCCACGTCGTCGATCCGCTCCTCCGCGGCCGCGTAGTGCCCCACCAGCTCGTCGGCCAGTGCCTCCAACGGCAGATCGCCCGCCTCGCCCAGCCGCCGCCCCAGGTCGGCCACCGCGTCCTCGATGTCCACCCCCGGCGACTCGATCAGCCCGTCGGTGTAGAGGGCGAGTACCGAGCCGGGCGCCAGCCCGATCTCCGTCGTCGGATACGTGGCCTCCGCGTCGATGCCCAGCAGCGGGCCGCCCGCCAGGTCGAGGACGCGCACCCGTCCGTCGGGCCGCCGCAGCAGGGGCGGCGGATGCCCGGCCCGCGCCATCACCGCCCGGCCGCGCGCCGGGTCCAGCCGCAGATACAGACAACTGGCGAACAGCTCCGTGCCCAGGTCGATCATCAGCCGGTTGGTGCTGCGCATCACCTCGGCCGGTTCCTGCCCCACGGTCGTGTAGGCCCGTACGGCGGTGCGGAGCTGGCCCATCAGCCCGGCCGCCGTCACGTTGTGCCCCTGGACGTCCCCGATCACCGCCGCCGGCAGCGGACGCGAGGGCACCAGGTCGTAGAAGTCGCCGCCGATCTCCATGCCCCGGGTGGCCGGCAGATAGCGGGCGCTCGCCTCGATGCCGGGCAGCGAGGGCAGCGAGTGGGGGAGCAGAGCGGCCTGGAGGCCGTGCGCGAGCTGGTGCTTGGCGTCGTACAGCAGGGCCCGGTCCAGGGCCTGCGCGATCAGCCCGGCCAGGCTGGTCAGGACGGCGCGTTCGTGCGTGGAGAAGCTGCGCGGCTCGGTGTAGGCCAGCACGCAGACGCCCACCGGGCGGCCCGAGGCGATCAGCGGCAGGTAGGCCCAGGCCGCGAAGCCGTCGGGGGTGGCGTGCCGCGCCGGATAGAGGTGCTCCAGCTGGCGGCGGGAGTCGAAGAAGGCGGGAACTCCATGGGTGACGGCCTGCGTGCCGGGGGTGGGGGAGGCCAGCGGCATCCCGTCGAACCGCTCCACCAGGTGCGGATCGGGGTAGCCGTGGTGTCCCAGGACCTGCAGCCGGCCAGCCCGCGCCCCGAGGAGCGCCAGGGCCCCGCTGCCCACGGCCGGCGCGATCTCCTCGGCCACCAGCCGCACCACGTCCTGCACGCTCACCGTCTCGGTGAGCGCCCCGGCCAGGCTCAGCGCCTGCGACATCGACACCAGCCGGGGCGGGGCGGCGTCACCGCGTTCACCACCGGCCGGGCCCGTCACCGACACCGCCCGTGCCCGCACCACCCGCACACTGATCCCGGTGGCGCTCGGGTACAGCCGGAAGGACAGCCACTGCGAGGGCGGGCGCAGCGCCACGAACGACGTGACGTGCCGGCTGATCAGCGCGGCCCGGTAGCGCTCCTCGTACATCGGGTCGGCCAGCCACGGCACCGACGCCCACAGATGGGTGCCCAGCAGTTCGCCGACCGGCACCCCCAGCAGTTCGGCCGCGGCGGGGTTGGCGAACCCCACCCGCCCCGTCAGGTCCAGCGAACACAGCCCGTACGGCAGCCGAGCCACCAGCCGCGCCGCCTCCACCGTGCCCAGCGTGTCGGCGGTCCCGGCCGGCCCCGCGACCAGCGGATCGGCCTCGCCGCGCACCGGACGGTTCTCCGCCGCGGTCCGCTCCAGCCGCAGCGCCAGCCGCTCACAGGCCGTCTGGAGCTCGTGCCGTTCCCGGTCGGACAGCTCCGGCGGATGTGAGCCGGGCCAGGTCACGAAGACCGCGCCGTACACCTTCGAGGCGGTCGCCAGCGGCAGCGCGGCCAGCGCGAACGGATAGGGCAGGACCATGGCGATCCGCGGATAGGAGCGGGCCATCTCCTCCTCGCCGCCGACCCAGACCAACCGTCGCTCACGCACCGCGCGCGCGATCGGGATCGGCGCGCCGACACCGACCCGCTCCCAGGGCGCCGCGAAGGACCGGGGCAGTCCCGCCATCACCGCCATCTCCAGCACCGGCTCGTCGCCCGGCAGCAGGTAGACCGCGCCGGAGTGGGCCCCGACGGCGTCCATCATCGCCGTCAACGCCGGCGACAGCATCGGGCGGCCGGCCGGGTCCCCGGGCGCCCGGCCGGACCGCTGCCCGTCGGACACGGCGACCACCTCCTCGCCCGGCCGCGCGACCTCAGGCAATCAAATCTGCCCCCTGCGGGCCGCGAGCGCACTCCGGACGGGCCGAAGCAGCCTCTCCGGCGTTTTGAGGAGCGGGGGTTCGGGGGCCGGCCCCCGAACCCACGCTCCTCAAAACGCCGGAGAGGCTGCTTCGGCCCGTCCGGAG